>DALTWF010000007.1 GCA_029987235.1 Methanocorpusculum sp.
GCAAGTATCCGAAGATGCTTGGTCTGGCTGCGCAAAATACGCGGTATGATGTCGGAGATATTGAAACCTGGATTGTATCTAATATGCAGTTGCTGATGGCAGATGAGAGATACAAAGACCTAGTTGCAAGAACACTTATGGAAAAACAATAACTTTTTTGAAAAAGTAGATTAAATAAAATAAATAGAAATTATTGCATTTGATTATTTTTTCTTTATCAGTTCTTCAAACAATTCTGTAGTCTTTTCCACCGAATCCCCCCAGTCATAATTCTCAAGCACTTTTTTCCGGCTTGCCTCTCCGAACCTGCGCATCTGATCTGAATCAGCAACCATCTCAGATAAAGCATCTGCAATTGCACCAGCATCCTTCACCGGAACAATAAATCCGCATCCATCAACAATATCAAGAATCTGCGGTAATGCAGTTGTAATTACAGGAAGACCGCAGACCATGGCTTCCAGCATGGTTTTTGGAACACCTTCTGCGTATGAAGGCAGCAGGAAAACCTCTGATTCCTCATACATTGCCTGCATTTTGTCATTTGGAACAAAATCCAGAATGGTAATCTTATCGGAAACACCCAGGTCTTCGATTTTCTGAACAACTGCATCCTTCTCCGGACCTTTGCCTATCATCAGAAGCGAATATTTTGGATACTTTTTTGAAAATGCGGCAAACCCTTCAGCAAGTTCATGTACCCCCTTGCCGATTACAAACCTGCCAACCCAGATAATCTGTTTTTTACGCTGAATATCAGAACACTGCTGCAAAAAGCGCTCAACTTTGATACCGTTGTGGATTATATGGATTTTTTCCGGATTAACACCCCAGTTTTCAATCACTTTTGCCTCCTCGGCAGTGTAGGAGATTACTGCATCAGCACTTGAGAAAATAAACTTTCCAAACACCCTGTTGTACAGAGATTGAAACCACTCAGGAACATTCTGCGAAATCAGACCATGATTTGTAATTGCAAGAATCATGGATTTTTTATGAAGCCGCTTATATAAGGCGCACATTAGGGACGAGAAAAAAAGATGTGAATGAGTATGAACAATATCATATTCCGGTGCATGTTTCTTAAGAAGATGATACACATTGAAACAAAGGGAATTCCCAAAAAGGACAAGACCGCGACCGATATTATACACCCGCGGATTTTCAGATGAAACCACTCCGTCCGGTTTGTCTTCAATACAGGTATATACAGTCACATTATGACCTGCTGCAGCCTGATCATGTGAGATGTCTGCAATATGAATTCCAAAACCGCCTACAACATACGGGTATAAATCCGGTGCAACACGCAGAATTTTCATAATTAAAAACTAGATAAAGAAAATTTACCCCCTCTTAATCACCCTGCTTATCGAATACAAAATAATAGCAACCGAAATAAGCAGCAGCCCCATCATCACCATCATAATAGCCACAATAGTAACCGTAGGTGCCCAGATACCTGTTTTCCCCACAATCTCAAATGCCTGTACAGCAAGAACAACACCAATCGCTGCAATAAAAACCCCCGGCACCCCGAAACACACCAGCGGATGCTTGAAGGTAAACAGCTGGAAAATCCCTGACAGAACCGACAGTCCGTGCTTAATCGGGTTCATCTTGTGCATATTGGGGACATCATACCGCACCGTAATCGGCACATCACACATCTTCAGCCCCAGATCCGAAAAGTGCGCAAGCATGTCAGATTCAAAACCATAGCCGCTGGATGCAAAATTCACATGCCGCAGTGCCTCGCGCGACAGCGCGCGGAAACCTGACTGCGAATCGGAACACTTGTATGAAGAGGACATATTGGTCGCCGAGTTCAGGACACGCTGCCCCATCTTGCGGTATGCCGGAATATCCTCTTCACCGCCTTCCTCCATGAACCGGGAACCGACCACTAAATCCGCCTCGCCTGCAAGAACAGGTGCAGCAAGTGCAGGAATGTCGGATGCCATATGCTGCCCGTCTCCATCCATCATAACAGTTACCTTCGGCCGGTGTTCCTGAAGATAGGAAAAACCGACATCCATCGCATGGGCTTTTCCTTCGTTCTTTTCCATGGTTATTACAATTGCACCGGCAAGACGTGCGATTTCGGAGGTATTGTCTTTGGAACCGTCGTCTACGACAACAACAGCATCAGCATACTGCTTTGCCTGAAGAACAACCGAACCGATGACAAGCGATTCATTATATGCAGGAATAAGGACAACTATGCCCTTTTTTGGTTCGGGAAATGCACAGTCAGACAGGATTTGTGAGGCTGCAGATGAACAGGGTTCCGGTGTTTCTGATGTCATGGTATTGTGCGGCATATATTAAAATAATATATACTATTTGGCGTGATGTATAAATAGGATTTGTGATTGATAGGTCACCGGTACAGTTTTTTGACGCACCCCCCCACTGACTAAAATCACACTCAGAAAAAAGTCACCGACCTAAATTAATCTCAAAAATTACCCACTGACTTTTTTCAAACCCGGAAAAAACACGCCCGACAAAAATAAAAAAAACCTACTCCACCGTCACACTCTTAGCCAGATTCCGCGGCATATCCACATCACACCCAAGCTCAACCGCCATCGCATACGCAAACAGCTGCAAAACCACCGAAGCAAGAACCACACCCGCTGCACTCTCCACATCCGGCAGCCCCGCAAACACATCCGAAACCGCCTCCGCATCCCTGTCCCGCTCCGTACCGATAACAACAAGCGGCGCCTCACGCGCCTTAACCTCCTTCAGATTAGACATCATCACAGAATACGCCTCATCCCGCGCAAGACAAACCGCAACAACCGGCACCTCAGGCGAAAGCAGCGCAAACGGCCCGTGCTTCAACTCCCCCGCAGCATACCCCTCCGCATGCAGATACGAAATCTCCTTCAGCTTCAACGCCCCCTCAAGCGCCACCGGATACGCCATACCCCGCCCGATATAAATCAGAGACGAAGCCCCCTTGCACAACTCAACCATAGCAGACACATCCGTACCCGTAACCCCCGAAAGATACCGCTGAATATCACCGATAACCTCACTCAGCTTCCCCCCCGAAACCTCATTAACCAGCTCCATAAACACCGCAACCTGACAAATAAACGACTTCGTAGCAGCAACACTGATTTCAGGACCCGCACGCGTATAAATCACCGCATCACAAATCCGCGTAATCGTACTCCCGAGCACATTCGTCACCGCAAGCGTCTTCGCACCAAGCTCACGCGCAAGCTTCAGCGCAGAAAGCGTATCAGCCGTCTCACCCGACTGACTCACCCCGATAACAAGCTGCAGCGAAGGCGACGGAAAATACCGGAACTCCGAAGCAAGAACCACACGCACAGGAATATTACACACCGACTCCGCAAGATAAGCAAAACAATATGCCGCATTCGCAGAAGTCCCGCACGCAACAACCGTAATCGACTGCGCCGAACGAACCATACGCACCGCCTTCGGATTTTCCTTCACCGACAAAAGACTCTCCGAAAAAACCTCCGGCTGCTCAAAGATTTCCTTAAGCATATAATGCGGGAACCCGCCTTTTCTCACCACATCCGCATCCCAGCTCACCTCAGACACCGCACGCTCAACCGGCCTGCCCGAATTTACCATAGAAAAACCATCAGCCGTGATAAAAGCCGCATCACCATCCTCAAAATACACAACCTTCCGCGTATATTCGATTAACGGAACAACATCAGACGCTAAAATAAACTCATTATCCCCAAGACCAAGAACAAGCGGACTTCCCCTCCTGGCAGCAACAATACCATCAACACCTTCAGCCGCAACCAGAATCGCATACGACCCCTCAAGCTCTGAAAGCGTCTCCTGCACCGCCTTAAACAAATCACCGCAATACCTCTCCTCGATTAAATGCGGAATAACCTCCGTATCAGTCTCCGAAAGAAACGTATGCCCCCGCTCAATAAGACCCCGCTTCAACTCAGCATAATTTTCGATAATACCATTATGCACCACCGCAATTTTTTTCGAACAGTCAAGATGCGGATGCGCATTGACCTCATTAGGCACACCATGCGTTGCCCAGCGCGTATGACTGATTGCAATACTGCCGCAAAGCCTGCCGCAAATACCCTTTGCATCCGAGATTTTACCCGCCGACTTAAACACCTGCACCGCACCCGGCCTGCCGTTATCCTCCGAAACACAGGCAACACCATACGAATCATACCCCCGGTACTCAAGACGCTTCAGCCCGGAAATACACACATCTGCAGCATTACGATACCCTATGTAACCTGCAATACCGCACATCTAAATCACCCGTGCATCATCCGGAATAACACCGGACAAAATCTTGTTCCCGTCCGCAACCGCATTATTTCCTGCAATACAATCCTTAAGAACCGTATGCGGACCGATTTCAGCAAGATCCCCCAAAACAACACTGCCCTGAGTCGACGTATTGTTTCCGACAAGACACCCCGAACCAAGCACCGCACCGCATATCCGCGACCCCGACTCAATAACACAATCCCGCATGACAATCGAATCCTTCAGATAACAAAACGGCTCAATAGTAACCCGGTCCGCAACCGAAGTATTGGGACCGATACAAACATTCGCCAAAATTTCACAGTTTTTACCGATAATAACCGGCCCCGTGATAACAACACCCGGACCGATTACCGAATCACGCCCGATGGACACATGACCAAAGATTTTCGCACCCGAATCAATTTTTCCCCCAAGACGGGAAGAGGTTTTATTCAGATAATACCTGTTTGCACCAAGAAGGTCTGCAGGACCAAGCATATCCTGCCAGCTCTTCGTCATCACCACATGAATCTCATCCCCACGCAAAACAAAAAGATTCAAAAGATCAGGCATTTCCTTTACAGAGCCGATATCAACCGACGAAAGCAGCTCTTTCGTAAAATAATACACCCCGCAGCTTGCAGCCTCGGTCTCATCAGCATACGACGGTTTTTCCACAATACCGCAAAGAAGCCCGTCCTTCTGACTGATTACACCGAAATTCCGGGGATTCGTATGCGGAGATGCAAGAATGGCATTTTTCGTCTTAAGCAGAAGCTGAATCGTTTCAACACCAATGAAGTTACCCGCCGGAAGAATCAGCGTATCAGTATGGATTGCGCTTTTTGCCGCGGCAAGAGCATGCGCCGAACCAAGCTGCTTTGGCTGAATAACCACATTTACCGGCACCTCATACGAATTGAGCAGTTTCATTACCTTTTCTTTTTTATAGCCGACAACAACCGTAATATCCCTTATACCGGAAGCGACCACCGAATCAAGCACCCGCTCTAAAATCGGCTTGTTTGCCACCGGAAGAAGCGACTGCGGCCGGTTTTTGGTAAGCGGGCGAAGACGATTGCCTTCACCGCCGGCAAGGATAACTGCCTGAACAGAACTCATTTTATCACCGTATCATTTTCATAAATACCCGACACCACAGCCCCGGGCCCCACACGCGTCTTGCTGCCGATGGAAGAACCCGTATTAACCGAACAGTTGATGCCAAACATCACATCATCACCGATTACCGCACCGAACTTCTTTCTGCGCGTGGAAATACCACCGACACGCACCGGCTGATGGTCATGACGCAGATTGGCAATCTTTGTTCCCGCACCGAAATTGCAGCCGCTGCCAATGACCGAATCCCCGATGTAATTGTAGTGCGGAATCTTGGTATTGTCAAACACAATCGAATTTTTCACCTCAACCGCATGACCGATATGGCAGTTTTTACCGACCGTAGTCCCCGGACGAAGATAGGCATTCGGCCCTACCGAAGTGTTTTCCCCGATAATACACGGACCTTCAATGTACGTGCCGGATTTGATAACCGCACCCTTTCCAAGAACAAGAGCACCTTTGATAACCACATTTTCTTCAATAACACCCTCCCTGACATCAGAAATACCCCCTATCAGCTTTTCATTTGCGGAAAGCAAATCCCACGGATATCCGACATCCATCCAGACAGAAAGCGTAAAGCAGGAAAGACAACCTGCAGCAATATAATCCATAAGAGCATCAGTCAGTTCATACTCCCCGCGGGAAGACGGCGAAACCTGTTTTAAGACGGCAAATATCTCCTTGTCAAAGAGATATGCACCGGCATTAATGATATTTGACTTCGGATGCGGCGTTTTTTCTTCAAGCGAAGTAATACGCTCCCCGCCCACAGTAACCACACCGAAATTTTCCGGATGCTCCGTAGTGGACACTGCCATTACCGGAGCATCCATCGAAGAAAGTTTTGCAAGGTCGGAAACATCCACAATCATATCCCCGTTCAACATCATAAACCGGCCTTTCACAAACGGTTCTGCAACCCGCAGGGCATCAGCCGTTCCAAGCTGTTTGCGCTGCACAACATATTTTATGGAAACCCCAAGCCAGGAACCATTGCCGAACCAGGCACGGATGCTTTCCTCTTTGTACCCGACAACAAGAATAATATCAGTGATTCCCGTATCACGCAGATTGCATACAAGATGCTCAAGCATCGGCCGCCCGCATAACGGAAGCATTACCTTTGGTCTGGATGTCGTAAGAGGGCGCATACGCGAACCCTCGCCTGCTGCTAAAATTACACACTGCATTATGATACCTCATGAATTGCTTTTTTAATAACGCTCATTCCTTCTTCAAGCATCTGCTTTGCAGAAGCCTGCGTTTTTCCTTCTGCAGTACAGCGAATCTTCGGCTCGGTACCGCTTGCGCGAATCAGATACCAGCCGTCTTCAGTCGCACACCGGATGCCGTCCGTTGCACTTGCCGCACCAAGACCAAGGACAGCATCCTTCGCCTTGTCAGATACAACCGAGTCGCGCAGAATGGTATAGCGCGGCATCGCATCAAGCTCTTCAGCCACATCCCATTCCGCACAAATCTGCGTGAAAAGAGCCGCGGCAAAAGGTCCGTCCGGACAAAGCGAGTGCTTCGGGAAAACCCAGCTTCCCGAAGGCTCCCCGCCGAAATCGCCCCAGGAAATCAGTTCTTCGGAAACAAAACTGTCACCGACCGGTGTTCTGTGCACATCGGCAACTTCCTCGATTGCCATAGATGCATCCACAGTAGTAACAACCCGCTTTGCATCAAGATATTTTGCAAAAAGCATCAGAAGATGGTCCCCGTCAACATAGCGCCCCCGGTTGTCAAAACACATCATCCGGTCAGCATCCCCGTCATTTACCACAGCACAGTCAGCCCCGGTATCCTTCATTATTTTCGGGACATGCAAAAGATTTGCCTCAAGCGGTTCAGACGGACGGGCGAATTTGGGAGACGGGTCGCAGTTTATTGGAATTACTTTTGAGGCACTGCCGATAACATAAGGCGTAACCTGACCCCCCGCACCATTTGCACAGTCAACAACAACCGCAAGCCCCTCCGGAATTTCAACCGAAGAAAGGATTTTCTCCTTCAGAAGAGTATTGAAATCCGCATTCTGCACCGAACCAATGGCATCCCACGAAGCAAACGAGGGCTGCGCAATACGTTCCTCGATTTCCTTCTGCTGGGCAAGCGTATAAGATGAACCATCCGGTCTGAACAGCTTGATACCATTATATTTTTCCGGATTATGAGATGCAGTAATCATCACCCCCGCATCGCACGACCCTGCAGCAAGCGCCACAGCAGGCGTGGGCGCTATATTTCCGTACCGCACATCAGCACCCCCTGCAGTAAGACCTGCAATCAGGGCATCGGCAAGAATCGAACGGCTGCTGCGCGAATCGGTTGCAAGAACAACCCGTTTTGCATCAAGGGCGACTGCTGCACCGACAGCGGGTGCAAGAGTAAGGAGAGGTGTATCAAACACCTGCCGTATTCCGGATGAACCAAAGAGCATAGATATATAATTATTATATCCGGAAAGGTAAAGTGTTATCTATGAATAAGACAAATGTACCCGCCCGCAAATTCCAAAACCGGAAATAAGTCACTGACTTTTTTCAACCCGCAAAATAACTCACTGACCTGATTCAGCCAAAAAAATACCCCGCCCGCACATCACACAATATAATTCAGGTCATCCGCATTCTTCTTCTGAATCGAACTTGCAATCGCCGAAACCTCAGACATCATCTGCTCCGAAAGCTCCTGCAAATCCTTACGGTCCACCGAAAATCCAACCAGCTTCTCCACCACATCCAAAACAGCCGTAGCAGAAACCGGATCAACCAGATACCCCGACGTCTCACCAAGAAGCGCAGCACCCTCCATACCCGCCTCACGCCCGAGCGTAATCAAAAGCCCGCACGCACCGATAATACCACCCACCGGCTCCTCACGATTCAGAACCGCACCCGCAGCAGTAACCACATCCTTCAGCCCCGCATGCGAAAGCGCAGAAAGCACACGCGGATGCTCAACCATAACACCCACACCATACCCACCAAGCGTATACACCTTGCGGACCCCGAGAAGCTCAAGCACCTTCACATACGCCTGCGCCAAAATATAATGCCCCTCAGGCGTCGTACTCTGACAATCCCCCGCAAGAAGCAGCATCGCAGGACCGCCCGCCGGCTCCGCAAAGAAAATCTCATTACGCGGCAGACGAAGCACCGCACCCTCACCCAGATACATCTGCGGAGGAAACAGCGTAGACGTAATCTCCGCAACCTTCACCGCATGAAACTCACGCACCAGATGATCGACAACCAGCTTACCCACATGCCCCACACCCGGCAGACCCGCAATACAGACCTCCGCCGAATGCGCAGACACATCCTCGACAAACCAACTGACATTAACCTGATCCATTACTGCACCTCCTTCTTTGCCATACGCCGGTACCTGCCATACACATCCTGCGGCGAATACTTAGCCGGATGAACACTTACCGATGCATGACCACAGACCGGACACACATCCAAAAGAGTATAGGTTTTATCAATCGGGCACTGTCTGATATGACCCCTCATGACAACCTCACTTTGCTTTCTGCTTATCCTGAACTAACTTACCAAATGAATCCGGACGCGCCCCTTCGACATTCGCCCGCTCCATAACACCGATAGCCGCCTCCGCCGCCTTCTTCAGCGCCTTGTTTGCGGTCTTATAATCGAATGCGGTAACCTTAATCCGGTAATTCGGCGCACCGAGATACAAAAGCTCAATCTCGGCACCCTCAACCTTCGGCTCAGCGCTTCTAAGCGCCCGGCGGATAATATTTACCCCGTCCGGCTTCGTGGAAGTCAGTTCCAGAATACCGCTTACCGTAACCTTCTGAATCCTGACATTCTCCGTTGCAATCTTTAACAAAGCCTCCTTAGACTTCTCGGAAAGTTTCATCCTGCCAAGCGTCTTTTCGGTGTCAATGACAACCTGCTCAAACGCATGATAAAGCGAACCCTTTCCTGCGGCATAAAGTTCAGCCTCGAACTCCGCCTCAGGCGTGCCGCAAATCTGACTTGCAAAAGAAATCCACTTGTGAGCCTTCTGCTCATTCTTCCAGTCCTGGATTTTCTCCCGGCGCTGGTGTTCGTTAACATCCTTCAAAGACAAATCGATATGACCTTTGGAAGAATCAACATCTAAAACCTTACAGACGACCTTCTGCCCCTCGCGGATATAGTCGCGGATATACTTAATCCACCCGCGCGCTACCTCTGCAATCGGGATTAATCCCGGATGGCTGTCATATTCGTCTAAAGTTACGAATGCGGCGAAATCCTTGACCTCTGTAACACTGCAGACGACAAGTTCACCCTCTTCCGGCCAGTCTCTTTCACTCATCTTTGTCTATATTCCTGAATTTATTCTAAGGTTTCAATGACATCAGCTTTGAGAGCTGCCTTACCACCGGTCGGCTCTGCAAGAACACGTCCGCAGACAGCGCATTCGACAACAGAAGTTGCCTTCTCAAAGATAATCTGTTCATTTTCACAGTCCGGGCATTTTACTTTTAAGAACTTGCTCCGGGTTTCGCGGGATGCTTTTACCATAACTGAATCACTCCGTAAGTTCGAATTTACCTGCGCGGTAGCCTGCTCTTAAGTGTGCCTTACCGCATTCCTTGCACCGGTAGCGGATGTTGAGCTTCTTGGTCGGCTTGTCTCCTCCCGGGACTTTGCCGAACTTGCCGCGGTTGCCGATGTTGCTGCGGCGTGCCTTCTGGCGGTCAATCCAGTGCATACCGGTGGTCTTTCCTTTCTTTACCTTTTCAATTTCGTGCTCGGTGTGCTTTAAGCAAAACGGGCAGTACGTGTTGAGTTTTACTGGTCTCTTCATTATATGTTCCCCTTCTAGGAATGAGCGTATTAAATACCCATATTTATTTGCGAATACTGATACTTAATGCTTTGTTGTCTTTGCACAGTATCGATGCCATCTGTGCCGGCATAGACACTATATCTCCTGGCGAAAGAGAATATAATCGTCCGCTGAAATCCTGGAACTCAAGGATTGGTTCATGTACTGCTACCACGCAGTACTCATCGGGAGCTTGTTCTGCACCGGACTCGGGGGTTCCGTCCCCGCCCATATCCTCCGCACAGCGCGCGAGGTCTTCGTCCTCAGGCTCAGTCAGTGGTGAAGCAGTTTCCGACCTGACCTGCGGTACGAAATCATATGCAGTGGTCTCTAATGTTGGTTTCCCATCTAAAAGAGTTTTTCGGCACGCACCTGCAGATTCCACAATAACATCGTAAAGCCTGCGCTCGCCGGGCACCATTTTTCTGACCTCTTCGCGGTTGATTTCTTCGCCGTTTGAACTCGCAAGAGCCAGAAACATGATTTTTTTCGTCCGCTCGGCATAAATATCTCTGATATACTCGCGCAGACTTTCGCGCTCCTTCATAAGCGACTGCGCGCCCTCGGAAAAAGGGTCCTCGAGTTTGCGCACCGCCTCTGCAATAGCAGACACGCGCGCATAAACCTCTTCATACAGAGTTGCAGGAATATCGCCAAGCTGCCCGCTGTTTTTCTCATCAATAAGCCAGCCGTGTAGATTTGATGCGGTGATTTCAGCCATTTATGTCCCTCCTGCAAGTTCTGCGATGCCGCGCGCGCATAAAAATACCGCAAGCGCTTCAGGTACAGTATTCTTTCCCGCGCATAACTCATAGGTATTTTCAAACATAGTCATCGAAAGCGGGAAACTGCAGTCAACCGATACAAGCCGCCCTTCACTGAAAACCACCGCATCCACAAGCGGATCGAAATCAGCAAGTTCCCGAACCGAAAGAGGCGTAACGCGCATGCCCGACCCCCCGTGAAGCGAACCCGGATGGCGGATTAAACGCTTGATATCGGTAGTAACCGGCTCATCAGCCTGAGCCGCGCGCGCAAGAACATGGTCCTGAAACGCTTTGTTTTCCGCATTGCAGATTTTTTTTAGCACAATGTTTCCGGCAACAAGCGACGGATTTTCGACAAAAACACCCCGCGTATCGTCAATATGCTTGTAAAACTCGCCCGCGCTTCGCTCGGAAACCCCGATACCGCACAGATATGCCTTTGCATCATCGACCGAAAGCCCCTTAATCCGGGTTAATTCATCCAGAACCGCTTCCCGGTAGCGCTTCGGCCAGCCGGACTTTGCCTTTGACTGCATCATCGCATCATAGGAAAGCCCCGTTCCCGAAACATAATTGACCAGTTCGCGCCGCTCGTTTGAACTCCAGCCGCGCACCGTTATGCCCGGAATATGAATATGGTATCCGCGCCCGCCGGAAAAATTGATTTTCAGGTCCCGTTCCTGAAATCCGAGCTCCCCTGTAAGCATGTCGATGAGCTTGAACATCTCCTCCTTCACCCGCGCAAGCATAACATCATAGGACGCACGGACAATATGGTCCGCATCCAGGTCAAAAATCAAATCCGCACCCCGCCATTCCTTTTCCTGCATCGTTGCAGCGCCCGGATTTGCATAATATGCCGTAGAATAATAGACATGCGCAGGCGCCATTGACCTCAGATAAGCATCAACCTCCTCGCGGCTCGTAAAGGAGACATGACGCCGCATACCGGATTTTTTGTCTGCGGAAAAATAAAGAAAACCCCACTCGCGCTCAGCTAATGAATCCGGTATGTAAACCGCCCCTGCAGTGCGTATTTCACCGTTATAGTAGGAATAGAAGCGCTTTTTCAGATATTCAAGAGTGGCGGGTTTCATCAGTTTATGTGTAAATATTTGGTGCTATAGGGGTTTCTTTCTTTCCCCTCACAGTTCCTTAATCACATACGGTCCCGTACGCACATAACCGAGTTTCTGATAATACGGCCGAACCCCGACACCGGCCATAATTGCCACTTTGTCATAGCCCGCGTCACGCGCAGTCTCCTCCGCACGCGCAAGAAGATGCTTTCCGTACGAACGGTGCTGGCGTGCGGCTCCTGCGCCTGCTTCACCCAGAGGAACAATACTTCCGTACACATGCAGTTCGCGCACCAGTGCCGCACCCTCAAGTTCTGAGCGGAACACCTGTCCGGGGAACCGCAGACGCACAAAACCGATGAGCGCAGGACCTGCTGTAACAGAGAGGAAATGCTCTTTTCCCCCGCAGCAGTCGTAGATGAGCGACTCGTCTTTTTCCACCGCATTGGAAGGCCGGCGCCCGATTTCGCGGCACCGGATGCAGTGGCATTCCCCGCCTGATGCACGCAGGCGCTCCTGCGCCATCTGGCGGATATGCCCGTGTTTTGAACCGGAGACAATCAGCTTTGCCGGAATATCGCGCTGAATACGCTGCAGCCGCACATATTCGGGCAGTCGCGACTTGGCATACGCAAGCAGACTGACCAGGTCATCCTCCGGATAAGTCGCGTATTTTCCCGCACGCCACAGTTCTTCAAGCTCCGCGCCCGGTGTTACAAGTGTCGGATAGATTTTCAGAAAGTCCGGACAGAAACGCGGGTCTGTAAACAAGGTGTCAAACATCTTTTTATCGCGCTCTATGGTGCTTCCGTACAGATTCGGCATTACATGAAAGCCGACTTTGATGCCTGCATCATGCAGAAGGGTGTTTGCCAAAACACTGTCTGAAACGGTGTGCCCCCGTTTGTTTAACAAAAGCAGCTCATCATCGGTGTGCTGAAACCCGAGTTCCACCTTGGTGACACCAAGGTCAAGCATCTTGTTGATATGCTCTGTTTTGCACCAGTCAGGTCGGGTCTCAAAGGTCGTTGCAATGCAGCGCACATCAGCCGACTCGTTTTCGAGCATCAGTTTATTGATGTCGCCGCCCGCCTGCGAGGGTTTTCCGCAAAACTCGTTCATGCCGCGCAGGCATTCCGAGACAAACCAGTCCTGATACACCTCATCGCGTGCGGTCATAGTTCCCCCCATGACAATTAACTCCGCTTTGTCCACATGATGCCCGAGCAGTTTGAACTGCGCAAGCCGCGCCTGCACCATTTTGTAGGGGTCATAGTCGTTCTGCCGGGCGCGCAGGGCAGCAGGCTCTTCACCTGTGTAACTCTGCGGCGAGTGAAACACATGTTCCGGCCCCCCGGGGCAGGGCAGACATTTTCCGTGCGGACACTTGCAGGGAGAAGTCATTACCGCAACCGGCGCAACCCCGGAAAGCGTACGCGTGGGTTTTACCATAAGACGCTCGCGCAGTATTTCATATTCATCATCATGCGCAGCGGCTAATATTGCAGAGTTTTTCGGCATGGCATCAAGCGCATAGCGTCTGCACACAGACAGTTTGATGCTCTGCAGTTCCGATGCCGGAGCAGCCAAAATCCGGCCGATGATTTCGCGGTATATTTCTTCTTCAGAGGGGCGGAAAGTTGTCACTCATTAGTATTTGGTTTGCAGGGGTATAAGAGTTTCAGAAAAAAAAGGATATGAAAAAATTCAGTGTTCGGCAGCAACCGCTTTTTTCTCGGTAGAAAAAGTCTGCGGACCTTCTGCTGCGCGCATATCTGCAACGATTTCATTACCGAGGGTTAAAAGTGCCACACGGTGCAGGTTCTTATTTTTGTGAATGTGAATCGGAGAAATCGACATAGCGTCATATTCTTCGGTGTTTACCTTGCTGCCGGAAACGGATTCATAATATTTCTTGACCTGTACCATAAGCATATGTAGGTGGATTAGTTCTTCTTTCTGCATGATTTTGCCTCCCCCAAATCTTGAGGAAAAATGTATTACTTACATGGGTCAGACCCGCTATTATAGGTTATTCGTCATGTTTATATCAGAGAACTTTTCCGGGGTAACAGGCGGGATGAGTGAAAATACAATACCACAAAACAGGCGGTATTTTTCAAAATAAATCAGAATTAATAGATATTTTTCCGTTGCGCGATTACAGGGTTTAAAGGGATTTCGGGTGAGATTTATATGCGTGAATGGAAAAATCCAAAAAAAAGCAGGATGAAAAAAAGATGATTATGTCGGCACGTTGCGCAGTTCAACAAGCTTGAGATTTTTCTTTGCCTTCGGACACATTTCAGAGTAGGAACCAAGCACCTCAAGCACCACATAGCGCCCCTGGTCAGTCATCCCGTCCGGGTGACAGAAGGCATAGCCCTTGCAGAATTTGTCATCGCAGACCGGCGTATAAGTAATTCTTGTCCGGCGGGTTGCCTGCGAGGTGGGAATTACCGCGGTGATTTTTGTTTCTTCAACCTCAACAGCCTGCGCACCTTCCGCATGCACTGCGCACAGATGTTTGGTCTTGCGCACAGATACAACCTTATAGCGTCTGCCTTCCTTCAGTTTTTCCGAATGGCAGACCTTTGCCACCTTGCATCCTTCGCATGCGCCGGCTTTTCCGGCATAGACAAACTCGGCACCTTCATGCGCAAGTACGTTTCCGACTATGGTTACAATTTTTTCTTCCGGGTCCATGGTTTATTCCTCGTATAATGCAGCAACTGCAGCAGCTGCTTTTTCAATAGTCATATGGTCGTCAAAGATGGTATATCTTTCCGGACGGATTTCATGCGCCCGCATTACAGCATCAATGACAATTTCGCGCGAAAGTCCGATATCCTCGGGCTTTGTCGGCGCCCCCACATCGCGCAGCGCTGTCCGGACCTTGCGCCAGTCGGCACCATGCAGATACATGCTGATAATCGTGCCAATCCCGCAGGCTTCTCCGTGCAGAGCAGCATCAGGCGCAAGAATTTCAAGCATGTGCGCAAATTTGTGCTCACCGCCGGACGCAGGACGCGAGGAGCCGGCAATGCTCATTGCAACACCGGATGAGAACAAAGCTTTCATCACAATCCATGCGGCATTTTCATCGCACAGGCGGATTTTATTTGCGTTTTCGACCATCAGCTCTGCAGTAATCATAGAAAGCGTCAGAGCATACTCACTGACTTTTTCACCTGTCCTGTTGCGCGAAAGCTCCCAGTCAAGAGCTGCGGTGTAGTTTGCAACCACATCGGCAAATCCCGATGCCATCATCCGGCGCGGGGCCTGCGCTAAAATACCGGTATCGGCAATGATTGCAATCGGCGGATGCGCGGCAAGACTGACATTTCCCTCCTCGGTTTTCACCGAGGCGCGTGATGATGCAATACCATCGTGCGAGGCTGCTGTCGGTATGCTGATAAACGGAATATCAAGATTGTAGGAGGTGATTTTTGCCGTATCAATCACGCGCCCTCCCCCGACACCAATCATTAAGGAAATGCCGCGCTCTTTTGCAAATTCTTCCACACGCTCGATTTCCTCATAGGTGATTTTTCCGACAAGAACGGTATGCACCTCAAAATCAGCAAGCAGTTCTTTAACCGTATTACCAACGGTTTCCATGGTATGTGCACCGGAGATTATAAGAATCGGTCCGGTAATGTGCAGGTCAACTATCACCTCGGGCAGCTGCTTTAACACATCATGCCCCGCAATGACATCACGCGGCATCTGTATCCAGCGCGATTTGTCAAATTTTTTATTCTTTAATATCCTATTATTTTTACTCATGGTGAACCGTTATGTTTGAAGATATATATGCGTGGATGTGTGATATCAGGGCATCGAATTACTCTGTCGCACTTACCATTGTCTATGCTATATTAGTAATCCTCGGACTGTATATACTTTACCGATGGCTCAAACACATGAAAATCCCCATCGATGCCGCGTTTGTTCTTACAGGAATTACCTATGTGGTGCTCGGCGGAATTCTGCATGTGATAGGCGATACCAGACTTATTCCCGACCCGTGGGAATTTCTGATGGAAACACCGCAGGTCTATATTCTTGTGATGATTTTTGCAATACTGGTGCTCTGGGGCTCTATTGTCCTTGAACGAAGGCATCTGGTGGTAAAATATACCACACCGTTTATGCTTGGTGGAATTATTCCATCGGTTATCGCATTCGGGGTGCTGGTCTGGTTCGGCATCGCAGGTCCGGTAGGCAAATTCGATGTGCCGGTTCTTTTGACTGTACTTCTGATTGCAGCAGCGGCAACTGCTGCCGTATGGGCTCTCCTGCGCTATGTTTTCAGATGGAAATACGTCACCGACCCTGTATACATCGCCCTTCTTGCAAGCCATTTCCTGGATGCATCGGCAACAGGATATGCAATATCGGTTCACCCGAAAGGATACATTGAGCAGCATGTCTTAGGCGGGGGATTAATTGAACTGACCGGTACCGGCTATATCATGTTCGCACTCAAGTTCGTGGTGCTGGTGCTCGCAATATGGATTCTGGAAAAGTTCCGGCATGAGGAAAATATGAGTGCTGTCTGGCATCTGGTAATTCTTGCAATGATTGTAGTAGGTCTCGGCCCGGGTATCAGGGATTTGCTGCGCATGGTGCTCTGGATTTAATATTCTCTTTTTTTATAACCAGCAATTTCAGCAAAACTCTATGTTTATCACCCATCGCAACCAATACATAACCACATGTACGCAAAACGGCTCGATAACCTACCCCCGTATTTATTTGCAAGAATCGATGCACTCAAAGCTGAAAAACGCGCCCAGGGTGTTGACTTAATCGACCTCGGAGTCGGAGACCCTGACCTCGCAACCCCGGACCATATCGTAGATGCTCTCTGTGAAGCGGTGCGCGACCCGGCAAACCATCACTATCCTGACTACCTCGGCATGCTTGAATATCGTCAGGCTGTAGCAAACTGGTATGACAGAAGATTCGGGGTAAAACTTGACCCGAAATCAGAGATAGTTGCCTTAATCGGATCAAAAGAAGGTATCGCCCACATGCCCGAGGCATTTGTAAACCCGGGCGACTATGTCCTTGCAGCAGACCCCGGATATCCGGTCTACAAAACCTCAACCCTTTTTGCAGAGGGAAAACTATACTCAATGCCCCTGCTTGAGAAAAATAACTTCCTCCCCGACTATGACGCAATTCCAAAAGACGTTGTCAAATCCGCAAAACTCATGTTCATCGGATACCCGAACAACCCGACAGGTGCGGTTGCCCCGATTGAATTCTTCGAAAAGACCGTTGACTTTGCAAAAGACCATGATATTGTAGTCGTTCACGACAATGCATACTCCGAAATATCCTATGATGGCTATGTTGCGCCCTCGTTTTTGCAGGCACGCGGGGCAATGGACATCGGTATTGAAACCCATTCCCTATCCAAGACCTTCAACATGACCGGCTGGAGAATCGGCATGGCATGCGGCAACAAAGACTTAATCGGCGCATTCGGCCGCGTAAAGACCAACATCGACTCAGGTGTCTTTGACGCGGTCCAGCGCGCAGGAATCGCCGCATTAAACGGCTCGGACGAATGCGTGAAAAAGGCATGCAGAATCTATCAGGAACGCCGCGATGCGCTTGTTGCAGGTCTGCGCAGTCTTGGATTTGATGTCTTTGTACCCAAAGCGACCTTCTATGTCTGGATGAAAGTGCCAAACTCCGCAGAGTTTGCCATGAAAATGATTGATGAGGCAGGAATTGTCGTCACACCGGGCAACGGATTCGGCGCATCAGGCGAAGGATATGTCCGGTTTGCAATCACCCGCACAGTTGAGAGAATCAATGAGGCAATCGAGCGCATGAAAGCCTGCGGCATCAGAGGAAACGCATGAATCTTCCCGCATCCTTGTCCGTAAAAGGCGGTCACCTCTTCTGCGGAGGCGCAGACTGCACGGCTCTTGCAGAAAAATACGGCACCCCGCTTTATGTCACCAACGAAAACCATGTTGCAGGAAACTTCAGACGCTTTGAAGCGGCACTGAAAAAATACACGCCCGATGTGCAGCTGCTCTACGCTGCAAAAGCAAATGAAAACCCGGTCATTATGCAGACTCTGGCAGCAGAGGGTGCCGGTGCGGATGTATTCAGCCTCGGAGAACTGCGCGCAGCACTTGAAGCAGGCATGAAGCCTGAAAAACTCATGTTCAACGGCAGTTCCAAGACCGAAGCAGACCTGCGCGCAGCAATCACGAACGGAATCAAAATCTCCGTCGACTCTGTCGATGAACTCCGGCAGATTGACGCACTGACAAAAGAGCTGAAGAAAGAAGTAAAAATCGGCTTCCGTGTAAATCCGGAAATCAATGTCCCGACACACCCGAAGATTGCAACCGGCATCAAAAACAGCAAGTTCGGCATTCCGGCGGAAATGATTTTAGACGCCTACCGCGAAGCACTTTCTATGGAATTGGTGACACCAATAGGTATGCACTGCCACATCGGTTCGCAGATTCTGGAAGTGGAACCTTTTGCCATCGCCTGCGGAGTTATCATGGATGTTGCGGCAAAAATTACAAAACTCGGTGTAAAACTTGAGTTCGTTGACTTCGGCGGAGGATTAGGCATTCCCTATCACCGCTTTGAAGAAAAAGACGCGGCACCGACACCGGAAGAGTATGCAGCAGCAGTAATGCCGGTGTTCCTTGAAGGATGCAGAAAGGCGGGTATTTCTCCTGCATTCTGGGTTGAGCCGGGGCGCTGGATGGTCGGAGAATCCACCATTCTCCTGACAAAGGTAAACTCGGTCAAGAAAGTCCACAAAACCTTCGTAAACGTTGATGCAGGCTTTAACATTCTTATCCGCCCGGCAATGTATGACTCGTTCCATGAGGTCATGCTCGCAAACCGTGCGGACGAAGCATGCGCCGAAGGGCGCTTCACTGTAACAGGTCCTATCTGCGAAACCGGCGATATTTTAGCAGCAGACAGACTTCTGCCCGAACCCAAAGCAGGCGATATTGTTGCAGTCCTTGATGCAGGTGCATACGGTTATGCAATGTCTTCGCAGTACAATTCCCGCCCGCGCTGTGCTGAAGTTCTTGTAAACGGGGACAAAGCAGAACTGATGCGTTCTGCGGAAACCTTTGAAGATATGACGAAAAATGTCGTAATTCCATCCTGGCACAGGAAATAAAGTACCATGCATTACGCTCTCGTTGCTGATTTAATGCCCCGCGAGGAGTTTGACGAGAGGGTCTGGAAAAAATGCGAAGAAACGGGCAACATCCTTGATGAAAACACGGCAGCGATGCTTGTTTTGGAAGAACTGGGACGTGCCCACATCAAAATTGCAGAGGTGCTGCGCGCACGCACCGAAATCGTCTGCTTCTTTGGAAAAATCCTGGAAATAGACGGTCCGCGGATTTTTGAGCGCAAAGACGCGGAAGGTGAACAGGGTCTTGTAGCAGTGCTTACGCTCGGTGACCCGAGCGGAACCGTTTTCGTAACGCTCTGGGATGCGCTTGCTGCGCAGGCGGATGAATTAAAAGAAGGGCAGGTTCTTGAAGTCGTTGCAAAACCGCGGGCAGGAGGAAAAGTAACCTGCGCTGCCATGCGTGAAAGCAATGTGGAAATCGTTGAAACAAAACGCCCGCCGAAACTGGATGTGCTTGAAACGCCTTTTGCGGTAAAAATCCTTGCCGCGTTTCCTGAACGTGAAATCACCCGCCGGGACGGGTCTCCTGCATATCTGCAGGAGTTTATTGCAGGAAACAGTACAGGAACGATGAAACTTACCACCTGGTCTCCGGAGATGTTTGCGGAGATAAACGAGGGGGATTCGGTTTCCATCACCGGCATAAAGCGAAAGGAGGAGGAGGGAAAAACCGAGTACACGGTACTTGATTCCGCGGAAATCACGATTCTGAAAGAGCCGGTTGAAGTGCTCACTTTGGATGCAGGCGAGGTTGAAGAAGGGCACACACCGGTGGTATCAGGTGTTGTTGCAGCGGTTTCTGATGTCAGGCGGTTTACCACGCGCCGCGGAACCGAGTCAAAAGTCAGAAATATCAAAATCAAAGGCAGAAACGGAGAAACTATTGCTGCTGCGCTCTGGGGTGCTGCAGCAGACGAGTTCTATGAACCGGGGGAAGAAATTGAAGTCATCAATGCCGATGCAAAACTGAACAGATATGGAGATATCGAACTTTCCGTCGGATTTACCGCTGTATGCAGGGCAAAAGACAATACAGTGGAATATGTATCCCTGCGCGGGATGGTAATTCCGCGTCCTGAAGGAATTACTCTTGATGATGGAAACGCTGTCTGGATTTTGTCCGGTGCAGAAGATATTCCGGCAGGAAGCATAGTCGATGTCCGCGGTGCTGCATCCCGCGGCCGTGTGGAAATTGAGGAGTATGCGGTTTCTGCGCCGAATCCGGAAAAAGTAAAAGAACAGGCGGGACAGAAATACTAAAAGCCTTCCCGCTAAATTATAACTAACAATGCCTGAAACACTCTATGATATTTTAGAAGTCGCAAAAAATGCAGATGCGGCTGAAATCAAGAAATCCTATGTCCGTCTGGTAAAACTCTATCATCCGGACAAAGCAGGAGATGACGAGGCAAAACAGGACGAATATAACGAAAAACTCCTGAAAATAATGGATGCCTACGAAATCCTTTCAGATGCGGAGAAACGCTCCGCATATGATGAGGAACTTGCCGGACTGCCCCGGGAAAAACCTGCAGCAGGTCCCCGCAGCAAAAAAATGGGCGGTGTTGCAAAAAAGAGCGGCGATATTGAAGCAGATTTCCCGATAAGCCTTGCAATAGCTGCATGGGGCCGCGGAAAAGTCCGGCCGTTTATGATTGCAGGTGAACCCATTATCTTAAAAATCCATCCGGGTGTTCGGCGCTACAGAGTTGAAGGAAAAGGGGTTCCAGAAGCTGGCAAAAAACGCGGCGATTTATATGTGAATCTAAAGATTATCCCAGAAGAAGACTGGGAAATTGAAGAAGAAACCAATAATGTCCTGCACACGATGGAAATTCCGGCAAAAATCGCAGAACGGGGAGGGGCAGTGAAAATGGATATGCCGTTTAAGGGAGGGTGCATGCGCATTACTGTTCCTGCAGGAATCAAGGCAGGAGAGAGATTTGTTCCGTGCGAATGCAAAGGCCGCGGTGTTCAGGCACCGAAAAACAAGGGCGACATTGTAATTATTCCTGAAATTGCAGAGAAAAAAGGATTGTTCGGTCTGTTTAAATGATGGAAAAATCCGGTGACTGTACGGCATCCGATTTTCATCACGAGCTCTACCGCAGGTTTGATGAAGCAAAGACGGGATATCTGACCATTACAGCAGGCGAACTGCACAAAAGTCTGCATGCGTCAAACCGTATCAGCGCTGCGTCAAATGCACTGTATGAGATGCAGAACATCGGAGATGTGATTGTAACCGTACCCTCAGGCGGTGCAGGCGCTTCTCTTGAAATCCGCTTTGCGCTACCGCGTGAAAAGGGATTAAACCTTGAAAAAAGCATTTACACAGAAAAAGAGGTTCTTGCAGCAAAAGAGAAGACCGTAAAAATACTCCTCGATGCAGCAGGAAAGCACCCTGTTCTGCGCGGTCTTTCCGACCTCGTCCGGCAGAAAAAATCCGAAAAGGCAGCGCGCAGTCTCTGTACCATTATCGAAAATGCGGCCGCAGTAATTGCAAAACATCAGCATATCCGCGCGGACGCGCAGAAACCAGGCGTCATCTGCGGCGCAATCGGCCGTGCAGGAATTTTATCTGATGAAGCGCAGTACGCGCTTGATTTCGTGCGGATATGCGGCAATTCAGCTGCACGGCGCATTCCGGATGAATATCTGCTGACACCGAAGGTATTTGCATTTGAAGCGCATGCGGCCGCGGTGTTTCTGAATGAAGCAATAGAAAAAGGGATCCTGTGGAAAAAAGAAAAAAATCAGTAATCGGTTATTATCGACTCGGAACGACCGCCTTTTCTCTTTTTCTCCGGCACAGGCAGTTCCGAGCGTAAATCAACACCCTGCTTTTCCATCAGCTCTTTGCGCAGCCGAAGAAGTTCTGCAAGAACCTCCTCAACACCCTCGCCTGAAACCGTTGACATATTGAAATAGCCCTCATATTTCTTCATATCAGACTTGTTGACCACGGTTATCATCGGAGCAGTGACAATACCTGCAATTTCCTCGCGCAGTTTAAACTGCGCATCAAGGGAATACCCGCAGTTCTCGCTTGCATCGATAACAAACATAACCAGGTCTGCCACATACACAAGTGCATTAAGCGCCTGCTTTTCAATGGCATTGCGCTCCTCTTCCGGTCGGTCCAAAAGACCCGGCGTATCGATGAACTGGATTTTTTTGCGGCGCTCGGCATCGCGGTGCCCGACAATAATTCCCTTGGTTGTAAAGGGATAGGAGGCGATTTCCGGCTCGGCAGAAGAAACAAGCCGGATAAACGAGGACTTGCCGACATTCGGATAACCTGCAACCGCAATCGTAAACTCCTCGGAACTTACCGCAGGCAATTTGCGCAGAACATTTCGTACATCGTTCATGTAATGCAGCGCATCATCTGCGCGGTGCACAATTGATGCGATACGCGCAACCGCGCGCTTGCGCTCGACAAGCGTATCTGCTTTTTTCATGCCGCGCGAAATACCCTGCCCGACATCGCGCACATTCTTTGCAGCCCATCCTATCATGCCGAGGTTTTTCCTCAGGTTTTCCATCCCGAACAAAATATCGCACATATCACGGTAGAAGGGAGGAAGCTCTTCAAATTCCGGGAAACTCTGGATTATCGAGACAAGTTTGTCATGGGTTGCCTGCGTAATTGCGCGCACGAAATCTATGTCTGCATTGCGCTTGTTCTCCTTTTCGCTCATCTTTTTTGCCGCGCGGCGGAAACTTCTGTCTAAAAGTTCATCGGCCGTGGGGATTGTGGGGATAGTATCAAAGTACATTGTTTACCGCTGGTTTATTTAGGACAAAAGACATAGGTTATGTTACTATGGATTTGTCGCTTATTCAGAAAGATATACTTATTACTCTTATCTCGCTTTATCATCAATATTCCCATCCAATCAAGGGTGAGGAAATTGCCGAGATTATCCAGAGAAATCCGGGTACCGTGCGCAATCAGATGCAGGCACTCAAAGTGCTGGGCCTGGCAGACGGTGTTCCAGGACCTAAAGGAGGATATCACCCGACTGCACGCGCGTACAGTGAGTTAAATGTTACAAGCGATTATTCCGAATGCGATGTCGTAATTCAGAAAAACGGCGAGTGCCTTGAAGGGGTGCGCGCAAAGGAAATCGCGTTTACCACGCTTACGCACGCGGATTTATGCCATGCACTCATCAAAGTAATCGGAAATGTCCGCGTATTTGAAATAGGCGATAAAATCACAGTGGGACCCACACCGTTAAACAAACTACTTATTAAAGGCGAGGTATTCGGAAAAGACGAGGTAAACAGCGCGCTCCTGATTTCAACCACGGAAATGACAAGTCTTCCTAAAAAGCCGATTAAGGAATATATGTCAACCCCTCTGATTAAACTTGAACCGGATATGACAATCGCCTATGTAATGAATACGCTGCTTCAGAAAAGAATACACGGCGCCCCGGTTATTTTGGGCGGAAAACTCCTCGGCATTGTTACGCTCACAGATGTCTGCCGCGCATTCCAGGAGGAAATCCCCTCTGAAACGCCTGTATCGGAGATTATGATTACACGTGTGGTTACCATTCCGGACAACATGAAACTCTTTGAAGTGGTGAAAAAATTCAAGGAGGAGAAAATCGGACGGGTTATTGTGATGGAGAACGAAACACCGGCAGGTATTCTGACACACTCGGATATTATCAAGGTGTTTCCCTCACTGTAAGCAAAATGGCTAAATAGTTGTCTAACCAAGAAAGTTATAGAGTTATTATGTCGGAACCGAAAAATCAGGGAGAAGTCCGCACCAGAGACATCAGCCACAAGCGTGTAATGAGCACAGACGGTAAAATCATCGGTATTATTCGCAATATCTACATTGATACGGAAACCGGTCAGCTGTTATCATTAATTGTTCAGCCGGACCCGTCTTTTGATACAACCGGATACAAGGTTGAAAACGAGGCAATTACTCTGCCGTTTGAGGCGGTAAAAGATATTCAGGACTTTATTGTCGTCGACCGCTATATGCTCAGACAATAAAAAAATATTTTCTATTTTTCTATTTTGGAAGAGTTAGAAGTACTTTCTCAAAGCGTCAGCTATGCCTTCCCCGTAGGGTTTTTCTGATATTTCAAAGCCGAGTTCTTTTACCGGTGCTGATGCATTCTGCGGTACTACTGCAGTTCCTGCAAGTTTCAGCATCGAAATATCATTTATCGAATCGCCTGCTGCAAGAAAATCCGACGGTTTCAAACCCATTAATGCAGCCATTTTGGAAAATGCCGCACCTTTTGAAATACCGGGTGCCTGAAGATGAATGGCAAATCCGGTGTCGATTACGTTTAACGGCAGGTCTTTTAAGAGGGCGGAAACGGCGTCTGCTTCAACATCGCGAGAGAACGCAAGGTCACTGTAGCGGTAGTCAAAACTGAACAGGCGCAGTTCATCGCCTTTCGGTTTGAACTCCGCAACAATGCGTTCATACGCTTTAATGCAGACCGCGCGGTCTCCTTCCACATGCTTTTTTTCAAGGAAACCGTTGCGGTACACACCTCCGTTTTCAGCAATAACTTTCCCGTCGGTTCCTACCATATGGGAAAATCCGTCCAGAAAACACAGGGTGTTGCCGGATGCAAAGACAACCGGTATATGCATGTCAACCAGCCGGCGGATTTCAGAAACGGCGTCAAGCGAGAGACGGCGCCCCGCATCGGTCAGTGTGCCGTCTATGTCTGTTATGAACGCTTTTGGCATACTAAAATATAGGTGGTATTAGGGTTTTATACCGCCGGTTTCAACAGTGAACGGCGCCTCTCCTTCCGGAAGGTTTGGACTGTCTACAAGTTTTGCAATGCGTTTGCCTGCTTTGCTCTTTCTTAAGTAAAGTCTGAATGTTGCAGTATGACCGACAATGTTTCCTCCGACCGGTTTTGTAGGATCACCGAAGATAAGACCCGGATTTGACATAACCTGGTTGGTAACGATTGCCACTGCATTTAATTCATCAACAAGCTTGAATAAGTCATGCATGTGACGGTTGAGTTTCTGCTGGCGTTCTGCAAGGGTGCCGCGTCCTGCGTATTCGGAACGGAACAGACCGGTAAGGGAATCGATGATAATCAGTTTGACCGGTTTTCCGGAGTCGCGCAGACTGTTTGAAAGGTCGCGCGCGGAATCGATTAAGAGCATCTGATGGTCAGAGGAGGTTGCGCGTGCAACATGAATATTTGCAAGGAATTCGTCAACCTTCGGAATTTTATACCCTTTGGGCAGTGATTCAAATTCCAGACCGTTTACCATCTGTTCGATACGCTCCGGACGGAAGGTATTTTCCGTATCAATGTAGAGGCAGGAGCCGTTTAATCCGCCCAGTTCAACCGGAAGCTGGCAGTTTACTGCCATCTGGTGAACAACCTGGGATTTGCCGGAACCGAACTCACCGTAGAACTCGGTGATTGCCTGGGTTTCAAGTCCTCCGCCAAGAAGGTCATCGAAATCCGGTACAAGTGTCTTGAGTTTCATAACATCCTTACGCTTGATAAGGATATCCGAACCGGTTTTGAATCCGCCGATATCGGCGATTTCCCGCGCGGATTTGATAATCTTTTTTGCAGTGATCTCTCCGAGTTCAGCAGCTTCAGCAAGATCAGCCGGTGCTGCAGTTGCAATTGACTCAACAGTGAGGTAACCTGCTTCCCGTAATCTTTCTGCTGTGGTTTCACCCACTCCGCTTATGTCTGATAACTCAAGTGTTGTCATATCTTCTAATCTCCTTTGTAATTCAGATATACTAATACATCGACGACCGAGTATATAAACCCCATACCGCGCGGTCCGAATCACTCAAACTCACTAAATTAAAGCATAAATGAAACCTGATTTACAAACGAACGAAAATTCATTCTCCGATTTGTTTCAAAAACGACCAAAAAATGTACTTTTTTTTCACCACCGGAACCTGACTCCGGATACCCTGCGCCGGATTCAGCTGATCAGAAATGATGACTGCGGGACTGACATCACAAAACATATGAAAACAGTTCGGATGAAATGTTGAAAATCAGAAAAATAAAATAAGCCTCAGGCGAGATTTGAACTCGCGACCTCGTCCTTACCAAGGACGCGCTATACCCCTAGGCCACTGAGGCACGTTGCATCTGCTAAAAGTGCGTTATAGAGTTGTTCTTCGTATGATTTAAAGGTTGTGAATTATCACCTCACAACCCTGCATTCACATACTCCCCGATTTTCTTTGCCGCGGCAAACCCGGAAGAAAACGCAGACTGAATATTGTATCCTCCGGTATCCCCGTCAATATCACATATTTCTCCTGCGAAAAAGAGATGCGGCACAAGCTTAGACTCAAAGGTTTTCTTGTTGATTTCATTCAGATTCACCCCTCCTGCAGTACACATCGCTGCATCAAAACCACCAAGGCGCCCGATTTCAACCTCATACGAAGTAAGCGCGCGCACAAGTTTTTTACGTGCAGCAGCAGAAAGCTGCCCCCCGGTTATTGTCCCTATACCCGTGCTTTCGCAGATTTCCTTTACAAGCCGTTCGGGGCAGCCGGTCTGATATAAGAGATTCGATACCTGACGCGCACCCTCCTTTGCACACCGCTCAAGAAGCAGCGCCTCAAACTCATCAGGAGACATCTGCACAAAATTCAGCCGGAGAATATCGCCCGCCTGCATAAACCGGCTCGGGTCTAATATCCCCGGCCCGGAAAACCCGAAACGCGTAATAAGTACATCCCCGAAATGCCCCGCAACCTTCTTTCCCCCGCGCCAGACGATAACCCCCGCGTTTGGAATGGAAATGCCGGACAGGTCCGCAAGGGCAAAATTACTGACATACACAGGCGTAAGAGCTTCTTTTACCTCTGTTACAGTATGACCGAGACTTTCTGCGAAAGCGTAACCGTCACCTGCCGAACCAGTCTTCGGATAGGATTTACCCCCGCAGGCAAGAACAACATTCTTTCCATGGAATGTACCAAACGGCGTCTTTACTGCAAACCCGCTTTCCGTTTTCGCAACCGACACAACCGGCTCCTCATACCTGAACTCAACACCCGCCTCATCACATGCCTCAAGAAGCGCATCCAAAATATCATCAGCTGCAAGAGACTTTGGAAACACCTTTTCTGCAGGCGTTTCTATGCACGGGACATTGCGCGCGGTGAAAAAATCTATCATATCTTTATTGGAAAATGCAGCAAGCACCGGCTTCAAAAAATTCCCGTGTTCCCCGTAATGTTTTGCAAACTCACGAATTTCCCCACCGTGCGTAATATTGCACTGCCCGGAACCTGTAATCAGCAGTTTCCTCCCCGGAAGCTTCATCTTCTCGATAAGAAGCGTTTTGCAGCCCCGGAGATTTGCCGCACAAAAAAGCCCCGCAGGACCACCTCCTATTATTATTGCATCATATGCAGAACTCATACCTATACTATCTGATGTAACCGGATAAATTGCTATTTGTCCAAAACTCTTATAACATGATACAACATATAATAATGAAGCACTCTTGCATGGGGTACTACTCCGTGACAAACAGGTGCTGACTGAAAGTAAGTCCGACGTGTTTCAATGACACTGCCCTCTGAGGCTTTGGGATTACGTATCGAGTCAGCTCTATTACAGCATATGCTTACAGGCTGCTCTTTTCGTGACTTACACCCGTACATCCAACTACAAATGCGATACGGATATCCGGGAATGTTTATCTGATGTACGCAGATAAACGCAGTCATTTATCGCAAAGGTGAATTAAAATGGCACGAATGCACGCAAGAAGACGGGGAATTGCAGCCTCAGTCAGACCATACAGAAAAGAAGTTCCGGCATGGTCAAACAGCGACGCAAAAGATGTTGAGGCAAAGATTGTCGAGCTCCGTAAGACCGGACTCACCTGTGCCCAGATCGGACTTGTCTTAAGAGACAAGCACGGCATCCCGAACGTAAAACTGGTAACCGGCAAAAGAATCAACAAGATTGTCAGCGAGAACAAACTCGACACCGACCTTCCGGAAGACCTCAGAAACCTTATGCACAAAGCAATGGTTATGAGAAAACACCTTGACGAAAACAAAAAGGATCTCCACAACAAGCGCCAGCTTCAGTTAACCGAGTCCAAAGTAAGACGCCTCGTCAAGTACTACACCGGTACCGGAAGACTCCCGGCAGACTGGACCTACGACCCGAAGACCGCAGAGATTCTCCTCTCCAGATAAGTACGCTTAAATGTCGCTTGAAGAGACCGCCGAAAAAATCGCTGCACGCATTAAGGAAATGGACTATGTTGAAATCTATTCCCACAACGATGCAGACGGTATCTGCGCAGCTGCAATAATAACTATTGCGCTCAAACGTGCAGATATCTCCTTCAAACTGAAGATGAAAAATCTTCTGAACTTTGAAGATGTGGCAGACCCCGGCATCTCTATCCTTTGCGACATAGGCGGGTCGATTAAAGAGTTCCCTGATACAACAATCATTATCGACCATCATGTGCCGTACAACAAATCACCTTATCACCTGAATCCGAGACTGTGCGGTGCAGACGGCGAGTTAGAAATGACTGCGTCTGCAGCCGCATATTTAGTTGCAAACAGACTCGGCGACAACCGTGACCTTGCAGGGCTGGTTCTTATATCCGTAATAGGCGACATGCAGAAGATTGCAGGACCGAATGCAGATATTGTAAACGAAGCAATCGGAAACAACATCATCAACACCAAGCGCTCCGTTCTTCTTCCGGGAAGAAACACACGCGAGCAGCTGATGACCGCATCATCACCATATTTCCCGAAGGTTTCGGGCAATGCAGATGCTGCAGCAGCAATCGAGCATAACTGCATGAACAAGGTTTCCGATGAGGATTTCAATACACAGCTTCTTTCGGAAATTGTGCTCCGGTCTGATGCCGCGTATTCTGACATCATGAATCTTTACGGAGATTCCTGGCGTCTTGAACGCGAAGTCATTTCTGATGCATATTCGCTTGAAGCAGTGATTGATGCCTGCGGCAAAGCAGGCAGAACCGACCTTGCCTACGGGGTTGCAGTCGGTGACGCAAATGTCTTAAAAGAGGCATGGAGCGTTGCAGCAGACTTCCGTACCGGCATTATTGACGCATGCGCAACAGCGCGCAATGTGGCAAAAAATGCCTGGATGGTTGATTCGCTTGACGCAGTATCTGATGTTGCCGACATCTTTGCAAAATCCAGGCAGAGCCCGGTGTTTGTGCTTGCACGGACATCGGAGTTTCTGAAAGTCTCCGCCCGCGCACCTCTTGGTGCACAGGTAAACTTCGAGGAGTTTTTCAAAGGTGTCAATGCATCGCTTGGAGGAACAGGCGGAGGTCATGCTCTGCGTGCGGGTGCTGAACTGCCCCCGGCATGCGAAAATGAGTTCCTGACCATGGTCGAGGAATTTGCATGAAGATAACAGGTGTAATCCGGTTTGCATCAGAAGATGCAAAGGAAATTGCAGAAGCACTCTCACCGGACAATGCCGGATTTATGGAGTGTCATGCAGAAGGGAATTGCGTTGTTGCGCACATTGAAGGCGAGTCGCCTGGAACAGTTCTTTCAACGACCGACGACTATCTGATGAATCTCTCGGTTGCGGAAAAGATTTCGCAGAAACCGAACGAAAAACACTAAAAAGGTAAAAATTATGGCAAAGAAACAGAGCGGAAGCCGCAAAGTTGAGGGATGGAAAGCCAAGAAATGGTACAAAGTCTATGCCCCTGACTTCATCGGCAAGCAGTTAATCGGAGAAATTATCTCCTCTGATCCGGAAAACATCCCGGGTCGTGTAATGACAGTCAGCCTTGGAGAATTAATCCAGGACTACTCCAAACAGAACGTCCGTGCATCCTTCAAGATTGTGGAAGTTGCAGGCGATGCAGCATACACCCAGTTCGTCGGCCACGAGATGGCAAAAGAGTTCGTCCGTGCAATGGTCAAGAGGCGGGCATCCAGAATCGACAACACCATCACTCTTACTCCGCTTGGAGCAGACAGAGCAATGCAGGTAACCATCACCGCATTCACTATCAACCACGCAAGACTTTCCCAGATTCAGGAAATCCGTGCAGCAATGACCAAGGTTGTCGAAGACTGTGCAAAAGAGGCCGACATGGACTCCTTCCTCAACGCAGTCTTAAAGGGTGACCTTTCAAAGAAGATGTTCGAAGTCTGCAAGCCGATTTTCCCGGTCCGCAGAATCGAAATCATCAAATCCGAAGCTGCAGTCATTAAGGCTCAGTAAACAGGGATTTTATATCCTCTGTTTTTTTTTTTAGAAAAGTTTTCTTTTATTCAGCAAGTTTATGAAGCGTTGCGCCTGCAATACGGTAGACGGTCCAGTCGCTCATAGGCTCGGCACCAAGCGAGAGATAAAAATCAATACTTGACTTGTTCCAGTCAAGACACCACCACTCAAGCCGTCCGCAGCCGCGCTCAACTGCTATGCGGGCAAGTTCTTTTAAGAGTGCCTTGCCGTATCCCCTGCCGCGGAACGCCGGTTTTACATACAGGTCTTCAAGATAAATGCCTGCACGGCCGAGGAACGTGGAAAAGTTGTGGAAGAAGAGAGCAAAACCTGCTTCAGCATCCCCGTCCATAACAAAAATCACCTCGGCTTTCTTCTGAACAAAAATCCATTCATAAAGAAGTTCTTCGGTTGCAACCACTTCATTCAGAAGGTGTTCGTAGTCCGCAAGGTCGCAGATAAACTGCAGAATAAGAGATACATCAGACGGTTCTGCAAAACGGAATTCAGCCATGGAAGTGGATCCGAGGAGATTCGAACTCCTGACCTTCGCCGTGTGAAGGCGACGTCATACCACTAGACCACGAATCCTTGAAAAAGAAAAGTGCACCGACCGGGATTCGAACCCGGGCTATTGGCTTGGAAGGCCAAAGTCATGCCTCTAGACCATCAGTGCCTGTGCGTCAATAATATTTGTGCTGCTCTGTATTAAACCTAACGAAAATGCAATGCAAAAATAAAAGAAATCAGTAGCCTCTGATTTCTTCTCTGACTTCCTCAAGTTTTGCAATACGCTTGGCAAGGCTCGGGTGAGTAGACATCAGCTCCATAATCGACTCGCCTGAAATTGCCGGGATGATGAAGAAGGAGTTCGTTCCTGAAACCTCTTTTGCTTTTTTGCTCGACATATTATCCATCGCACCGGAAATCTTTTTCAGTGCACGGATTAACGCATCAGGATTACCGGTTATATATGCACTGCCGCGGTCAGCTGCAAATTCCCGGTAACGCGAAATTGCCATAGTAACCAGTGTACCAATAATATAGACGACAAATGTTACCACCATAGCAATCACATACGCGATAATTCCTCCGCCGTTTTCACTGTCGCGCATACCTCCCGTTATTGCAATAATGAAGGCATTATTCAGAATCATAGAGGCAAGCATCACAGCAAAACTTCCGATGGTCATAGTAAGCATGTCACGGTTTTTCACATGGGCAAGTTCATGTGCGAGGACCGCCTCAAGTTCCTCATCGGACAATATTTCACGGATACGCGGAGTAACTGCCACCACTGCATGGCGCGGTGAGCGACCGGTAGCAAATGCATTTGCTGTATTTGCCATGGCAGGATGTTCAATGATACCTACTTTCGGCATCGGAAGACCTGCAGTTTCTGCAAGACGTGCAATCATGTCATAAAGATGCGGTTCCTCTGCATGTGAAATCTCCCGCACTTTCATGCTCGACATAACCATCTTGTCCGAGAAGAAGAACTGGACAAAGGCCGAAATAAATACAAGCCCTACGATTAAGTAGAACCACATCGTGCCCCAGAGGAATATACGCGCAATGTAGAGAATTGCAAGATACAGCAGGAGTATAATCAGCCAGGCAATAACCTGCCGGGTGAAAAGACCCCAGTCACGTTTCCAAATCATGTATATTCATAGACCTCAAGAAGATAATAGGCTTTTGCAGGGTTATACCGCAACCCTAAATAATGCTAAAAAGAAATACTACTTTATGATTGAAGAGGAACTTGCTGAAGAAGAAGATTACACGACAGAAGAACTGACAGATCTGGTATTCGGAATGTTTACTCTTTACACGGAACAATATCTGAACAGCACGGGCGCGCACCTTTTTGAACTGGTGAAAAAAGGTGAAGACATGTCAGCCATGTGCGAAGAACTTGCAGCATCTTTCCTGAAGGAATATCCGGTCTTCGAAGAGCCGTTTAGAGCGTGCGGCGGGGCAAAGGAGATTGCAGTGCTCTTCTCACTCGGTGAAGGAACAGTGCCCACCAAAACCTTCCGCTCCTACTGGATTTGGCAGGAAAAACCGGGAAGTGCGCCGGGTGCGGCATCGTCAGATGCTGCAGGCAAATGGCTTATGTTCGTGCAGCCGGAAGAGGCAGATTCCTGCTGGGAAAAAGTACGCAATGCCACACTTGCAGGACGGCTCGGCATCGGGGCAAAAATCAGCACCTCAAAGGAAAATGAAGATTCCCGTGACGACAGAAAAGTCATCTATGTCTTTACGGAAAACTGGGAAGACGAAACAGATGTCATGCGCGTGCGCGAAGAGTTAAAGAATATCGGATTCACCGACCGGATAGGCTATAAAAGAAACATGGATACCTACGCAGGCGAATACCGCGAAAAAGGCAAGCGTGTAACGTATTATTCAGTCTAAACCAGACTTTTTTTTTCTTTTTCTTTTACTATTTCAGCAGCAGTTTCGTCAGCACCATAAGGACTGTCAGAACTGATGTGATGCCGAACACAAGCCATCCCCACGGGAAAGGCGACTGCACAATAAACCAGATGAATAGCGACAGCGCGCCGGATAAAAACAGCAGCACTGCTGAAAGATAATACCGGTTTTTCAGTTTCAGCCAGAGGAAATACGCTGCCCAGAGAAATACAAGACCTGCAAGGGTAATCGGCAGGGCAACAGGAACAAACCAGTCGCCTTTCGTCCACATATCAATGACAAGAAGATACGGAAGGATAACTGCAGTAAGCATTCCAAGGGAATACTTGATGCCTGCGGTTTTTAAATGAAGCACCGGAATAAAGATTACCCATCCGAGAATAAGGGAACATACCGGAAAGACAAGCCAGGTCATCTGTCTGCTTACGGCAAAATTACTGATTACACATACAAAGATTGCAATAAAGACAAGAATCGATACAGCCCAGATAACATTTCGTCTTGTAAAAATCCGACTCATACCGAAGAAAAATGATTGACGGTGCGTAAGCACCGGATAAGATTATGCTTTGCGCTCGATATTCTTCGGGCGAAGACCGGTGGAACCGCATTTGCGGCAGTGGGTTGCTCTGATAGCATTTCTTGCGTTGCATTTCATGCAAACTTTAACTTTAAGTAAGCGTTCTTCTGCTTCTGGGAATCTCATTATTACTAGCCCCTATATATTGAGTTCAATAATATTGGTGTTCGTATATATTAACACTTGCGACTGATGTACCACTTGCGGAACTCCTGAAGTGCCCGCGCACGGTGCGAAAGCGTGTTCTTTTCTGCCATGTCCATCTCTGCAAGTGTGCGTCCGTTTACGGAAAATACCGGATCATAACCGAATCCTGACGCGCCGCGCGCGAATTTTGCAATCTCTCCGTCCACGCGGCCGCAAAAGGTCTCGCATACCTCTGCATCTTTGTAACATATAACCGTTGCAAAATATGCGCGCCGCACAGATTCTGTTTCCATCAGACGCAGAATACCGGAATTTCCTATGGTGTCCTGCACATATGCGGCAAACGGCCCGGGAAATCCCCCTAGTGCCTCGATAAAGAACCCGGTGTCATCCACAATTAACGGCCGCGCAAGTGCTTTATACGCCTGTCCGGCTTTTGCGCGCGCGATTTCCTCTAATGATTCGGACTGGGGTTCAACCGTGTCAAAGGACACATGCTCGACTTCTGCAATGCCTTTGAAAAAGGCGGCAACTTCAGCCGCCTTGTTTTTGTTGCCGGTTACAACGGTAATCACAGATACCGGCCTCTCAGTTCGATTTCATGTTCGCGCGCGATAACCGCATCCGCACCGGCAAATGCACTGCGGTATCCTTCACAGAAGGCAGCGCGCAGTGCATCAGGATTTTCCGTAGTACTTTCAAGCGTCTGGAACAGCACATGCAAATCCACTCCACGCGGCTCGATTTCATCAGTGGTCTGGGAAAGACCGAAGTCAATCAGGTACACGCGCCCGTTCAGCCATATCATGTTCGAAGTGGTCAGATCACCATGAACGATTTCTGCGCCGTGCAGACGCCCGACAGCGATTCCTGCTGCGCGCGCGTGTTCTTCATTGATGATATACTTGAGCACATCCCCGTTTAGTTTTTCCATGACCAGCGAGTTATGCGTAACATCGCGGACAACCGGAGTCGGCACACCCGCGCGACGCGCTGCAGAAATAATGCGGGCTTCGGCGCGGGTGCGTTCGGAAATCAGATGCGCGTCAAGTTCGGAAACGCGGTATCCTTTCGAAAGACGCGTCTTTACTGCAGTGTCCCCGTCTAATGAAACGGCAGCTTCTGCGCCGCGCTCGGCAACATCAGACTGACCCGCGCTGAAAAGTTCTCCCGCATCACGCCTCCAGGTCACCTGTACCTGGTCAGAGCGGTAATACGGATTTACTACGGATTCCGCAAGCGAAATGGTTGAACCTGCCTCAAGCATGACTTTACCCGTATAGGCAATCATCGCACCATTATCGCCCATATAGGTGCGGGGGGGCGCCATGAATTTCGCACCGCGTTCTTCGCACATGGTGCGAAGCATATCCTGCAGACGCGAATTTGCACCAACGCCCCCGACAAGAATTACCTCGTCTTTTCCGGTATGGGCAAGCGCGCGCTCGGTAACTTCAACACACATGGCAAACGCCGTTTCCTGATAAGAGAAACAGACATCTGCCATTTTTTCCCCGCGCGCAATTGCTTCCTTGGATGCGCTCATCAGACCGGAAAAGGCAAGGTCCATGCCTTTTACCGTGTACGGCAGAGGAATATAATGCCCCTCGCGCGCATATTTTTCGATAAGCGGACCTCCCGGGTGCGGCAGACCGCATGAGCGTGCGAATTTGTCCAGCGCGTTTCCAAGACCTATGTCAAGCGTCTCGCCGAATATCCGGTATTTGCCGTTTAAAAAGCCGAGTACCTGCGTATTTGCACCGGAGGCGTACAGGACAATCGGATCTTCAAACTTCGTGTACCAGCGTCCGATTTCAACATGCGCCACACAATGGTTAACGCCGATTAACGGAACACCGAGTTTCAGCGCAAGACTGCGCGCGGCAGTCGCTGCGGTCCGAAGAGACGGACCAAGACCCGGACCTATCGAAAACGCTACTGCATCAATTTTTCCGCCTGCCTCGGCAAGCGTTTGTGAAACCACGTCTGCTGCAACTGCCGCATGGTGCTGGGCAGCCTCCCGCGGGTGTATTCCTCCTGAAGGAGGCGTGTACGGCGCGGAATGCAAACAGACCAGGTCCTCATCAAAAACAGCAGCACTGAAGTTCCATGCAGTCCCTTCAATGCCAAAGACCCTTTTTCCGGGCATAATGTATATTTATTGCTTGAACTCGGTGTAACCGCACTTGCCGCATGCAAAGCGGTCCTTGTGCTCTGCCATGAAGACACCGGCACCGCAGCGCGGGCAGGTCTTGTGGTTCGGGGTTGCTTTACCCTCTTTGTCAACGGTGTAGAGTGCACTGCGCTTCGGTGCTTCTTTCTTTGCCTGTTTCTTTGCTGCCATAGGATTATTCCTCCTGTGCTGCCTTCGGCTGTCCGCGTGCGATTAAGTATTCGCGCTCGGTTGCTTTGAGTGCCTCAACAGAATCATAGATTCTTGCAACTCCCTGAACACCTCTGACTCCGAAGCGTCCGGAAAGCGGGGAAAGGATAAGGTTCTCAACTGCGACGTTCTGCAGTGCTGCAATCTTTGCGCCGATGTCTGCGCGGGATGGGGTTGCGCCGTCATAAGTAGCGGTGAATGCAACCTCATTACGGGCTAAAAGCTCGTTTCTTGTATTTGAGGTGATCTTAATCTCCATCGATATCCCTTAATTATAGGTTGGCTCTCTATTTAATAGTCTCGTCACGACTCCCAAAAACAGGCAAAAATTTCAGCCGCACGACTGCGAAGCGCAGGACCAACTGTACACAGTACAACCCCTTCGTCCGGCTGTCCGTAAAGGATAATTTCACCGTCTTTTAAGGAGTTTACCAGTGGAATGACCGCCAAATCCTCCTCGCCTTCGACCATGACAACTGCCGGGCGCGCATGCGATGCTTCCTCAATCGCGCGCAGGAGTTCGGCACTTAACGCGCCTGCAGGATTTTGCACATGAATAATGTGTCCGCTCACTTCAGGCATGGAAAGATAGGGCGAGCGTTTGGTAATTCCGTCAATTATCGCAATTTCCGGAGTCAGCCCCGCACGAAACGCGTTTGCAGTAACAACATCACCCACAGTACAGAAAGAATGTGTACGAAGTACAGGAACAATATCTGAAAAATCAGGAAAGAGTTTTCCGAACGGTTCTTTGAGAAGCGCCCGGTGCCGTGCAGGCAAAGTCAGCATTATCTGACCTTAAGTGCGTAACGGCCGTTATACTCGATGTTCATTTTCTTTGCAACATCAGAGTGGTTTGCATCAATAATTACAAGGTAGCCGAACCATTCAGGTGTTAAGGCATTGCCCCCGCATTCGGGACAGACGGTTTTGTCTGCTTCCAGTACCTTGTGGCAGTTTCTGCATGCCTGCTGGACTTTTTTCTGGGATGTGCGCTTTGCTGCCATTATTTCTTACCCTTTCCGGATTTTTCCGCAGATTCTTTTTCGCGCTCTTCCTTAAGCCAGGAAAGGTTTCCAAGTCCCGGCTGGCGCATGGTAAGACCAATCTTGGACTCACGCGGGTCGCGTTCGTTTAAGGATAATGCAACTACGCGCGCGCGCACAGTGTCACCGACACCAATGGTGCGACCGGAATCTTTGCACATGAGGCGGGAGTTCTTTTCATCGTAATCGATGTATTCATCGGAAATCTGACTCATGTGGAGCATTGCATCAATCGGACCGAGGGACACGAATGCACCGAAACTGGTAGTTTCGACAACAAGTCCTTCAACGACTTCCTGAAGTGCAAGGCGTAAAACGACTGCTTCAAAGTCAACGTCATAGTAAACACCTCCGTCACTGTAGACGATTTCACCCTCGCCAATGCGGTCAACACCGGTTACGGCGATAAAAATACCCATTGCCTTATCAATGCTTCCTTCGAACTGTTCCTGCAGTTCATCAAGGATAACCACGTTTAAGTCTTCGCCCATCCGGTCCGGAGGAACGCGCACTTTGTCATTTAACTTTAATTTATAGTACATATTTTTTCTACTCTCTCACTGATTTATCTGCCAATCAACTCAAGTCTGCGCTTTTCCCGAAGAACCACAACGGGAATCTGAAGTGCAGTGAGTTTATCTTTTAATCCTCTATCATTAGTAACTACTACAGCATTAAACTCTCGGGCGGTGAGCACAATTTTATCATCCACGCTCACCCCTGAGTCAAGCTCCGGAAGACACTCAAACCGCTTCGCAAATTCCAATCCGAACTTTGCTGCGGCAGATTTTCTGCTGCTGCCTGATGCAAGACCGCGCAGTTCGTACACCACCTCGGCAGGTACGAGCGCGCGAAATCCGCCGAGCAGTTCTAAAAGACCTGCCTCCAGGTCAACAGAGAACTGCGCGGGCATCATTAAGGCATTTGTGTCTAAAACGACGTTTATTCGCTCAGAATTCCCATTCCGATTAAGCGCCATCTGCCTCCGACCTGCCGGCTGATTGCAATGCGCGAACCAACTTCCGCGCAGACCGGGCGTTTTAAGATGACTTCAACGATATTTTTCTTTGAAGTCATCACAATACCCACAGTTACCGCAGTACCTACGGAAAGCATGAGCGGTTCTTTGATGCGCAGGGGTTCAATATGCTGCTCTGCAGAAGAGCCGACCACTCTTTCCATTAAGGTGACTTCAAACTTCAGTTTGTCCCATACCGGAGGAAGAGAACCTGCCGCACCTGCAACCTGACCTACGAGAGTATCGCTTTTGGTAATCGCCGGATCAAGTTTGGTACCGATTGCGGAAAGACCGCCCGGAGTTGCCGTGGAAACTTTGTGGGATGCCTTATTCATGGAGGTGACTTTGGTGGTAATCGGTTCCCACTTTGCTTTATTTTCCGAGATATACTGTCTTCCCGGGCGGATTTCGATATCATCGCCTTCGTGGAACTCGCCGCGGATAAGAGAACCGCCGATTACACCGCCTTTAATGTCTTTCCAGGAACTTCCCGGACGGTTTACATCAAAGGACCGTGCAATAAGCATTACAGGGCTTGCTGCTGTATCGCGCTCAAAATCCGGAATCGTAGTGTTGAGCGCATCCAAAAGCATGCCGAAGTTAACCTTTTTCTGCGCAGATACCGGGATAATCGGTGCGTTTTCTGCGACCGTTCCTTTGACAAACGCCTTTATCTGCTTGTAGTTTTCGATTGCCTGTTTCTGCGGAACAACATCAATTTTATTCTGAACAATAACGATATTTTTGATGCCGGTAAGTTCCAGTGCCATCAGGTGTTCTTTTGTCTGCGGCTGCGGACACTGCTCGTTTGCTGCGATAACAAGCATTGCCCCATCCATGATTGCAGAACCTGAAAGCATGGTAGCCATGAGGGTTTCATGTCCCGGAGCATCGACAAACGAAACGGAGCGCGCAGGCTCAAGTTTTGCGCCGCATTCCAGACAGGTGTCTGTAATTGACCATTCACCGCATTTTTTACAATAGTAAAAAATTGCATCAGCATAGCCGAGACGAATCGAAATACCGCGCTTTAATTCTTCACTGTGGCGGTCGGTCCATGAACCGGTAAGCTGACTGACTAAAGTCGTCTTTCCGTGGTCAACGTGACCTACCACGCCTATATTCACATTAGGTATTGTTGGGTCGTGCAAGTAACCAAAACCTCCTCTTTCTTTATATTAATCAACGTCTGAACAGATAATTATGTGGGATATGCGGTTATCCTCCGCCTTCACATGCCTGGTCGGTATTCTGGAAAGCACTTTCCTGCATCTCGCGCATTTTACGCTGCTCTTCAAGAACCCGTGATTTTGCATCTGTTTCGACCGCACCTTTGCGTTCTTCTTCATGAATGGCAACAAGCTGGTCAATACGATACAAAAGACCGGTTGCGTCCAGTTCCGCAAAATCTGCATCACCTTCATGGTAGAAAGATACAATCTTTCCAACCGTTCCGGTACGCGAGTAGCGGACAGTCTGTCCAATCTCGAATGTATCCATACTCATTAATTGATAGTAAAAAGTGATAAGGGTTTGGAAAAAGGAAGGAGATTAGTTAACCTGAAGCCCGTTCTGGACAGCATCTTCAGATACTGTAACCGTCTTTCCGTTGGACAAGGTGTATGCGGATGCAGTTACGGCTCCGTTTTTACCGGTTGCATACGGGACAACAAAGGTACCGTTCGAACTTTCCTGGGTGTATGTGAACTGTCTGCCGGTATTTGTAGTGATTGTGGCCTGAATTGTACCATCTCCTTTGATGACTGCGCCTTTCACATATTCAAAGGTCTTGACATAGGATTTGTCAGTTTCATAAACCATTCTGAAATGAGTGAGTGCAGGTATCTTTACTGAGGGGTGGTAGTAAGTACCGGTCGAATCCACGACATTGTTTGATACAACATAGGCATGCATGCCTGCACTGGTATTTGCCTCATCGGCATTGAACGCATCTGCCTTCTTCCATGCATCATTTCCTTTGGTAAAGACCTCACCATTTATAATAACCGGATAGGCATAATCCCCGGTGGCTGATGCATAGATTACCGTACATGGTCCTGCATCAATCATTGAACCATCATAGTTCTGCAGTCTGACAACCAGCGTGTTGTAATACCCTGGCGAATATGCGTGTTTTCCTTCAAGCATACCGTTTGCAGCCTGCTGGTAGAACATATAATAGTACGGAGCTATCTGTTTTTCATTGTCTGCCCACACAGTAATCGGCGGGAAATTGGTATTGCTCATCAAAGTATCAGTCATCACATATTTCGTGTCAAGTCTGTCCAGTTTCTTGGCAACAACCGATTCATCCTGCTCAAGCAGAATCTGTGCCACACCGTATGTACCGGAAACCCCTGACTGGAACGGGTTTGAGACAGGCATGCGTTCTCCTATTGCAGTGATGTAATGTCCGTAATCCCACCATGATAAAACACCGTAGGATTCTGCAGGATAGGAAAATCCGTCTTTGTCATAGAGTTTGAGATAGTCAAGACCGGTTTCGGGAGTGTTTTCATTTAGCCACTCACATGCTTCCATCCAGTAGGAAGGAGTAACACTGGACCCCAGATTTTCCGATGTCGAAACTGCGGTTCCTGCTGATATTCCGACAAATAATACGCTGAATACAAGGACTATCAGCAGCAGACCGGTTTTCAGAATACCGGCTGATTTTTTCACGGAGGATACTTTGGTTTTCTTTGCGGCCTTTCGTTTATTCTGCGCTTTTTCAGGTTCCGCGGATTTTCTTCCCGCAAGGAGTAAAACATCCTTCTTTGCGAAATTGATGGTTTCAGCAACGCATACTGCTGAAAGAAGGGCAATGTTTGCTGCAATGTAATATTCCCAGCGCACATGAGATACTGTTGCCATAGTCATAAGAAGGGACCAGACAAGTATGAATAAAGCCTCCTCTCTCTTTCCTTTAATCACCTCATAGATAAGCCATCCGATTCCGCCGAGGGAAAGAATCAGACCGAAATTAAATGAAGACCAGGCCATCTGCGGATTCCACGACTGCATCTCAAGAATTGTTGCAGACTGATTGCTTATGACAAAGAAGTTGGAAAGACTGGCCGTTGTCTGATTGAAGATGTCCGGCAGTGCAAACATAACAATAAGGATACCGGCAATGCCAAGGACGACAAGCGAGCCGAGATAGAAGTACCATGGTTTTTCAAGTTTCTTAAATACGAGCGAGAGAAGGTACAGTACCACTGTTCCAAGAACAATCAGGAAATTTGCAAGAATCAGACCAATGGAATACGTGTACATACTGAAGGTGAAATCACGGATGCCGTAAATCAGGAGACAGACGATACTCACTATAAAGGTCACTGCATTGAATACAAGCAGATATTCGGTCGGTTTGTTATTCACCTGGTTAATAATAAACACCACAGCAGTAAAGACTGCTGCCATCAGACCAAAGACAACAATGGTTGTCATGGTCAAAAGACCAAGGAAATAGGCAATTCCCGCTATTGCTCCATAAATCAGCGGAAATTTCAGGGTTGCAGCAGATTTTAAACTGACTTCCCTGTTTTTGAGGGCTGCAATTCCCCAGACATAGCACAGACAAAACAGAGTGGAAAACAATGTTTCTGCAATATGGTGGTCAAAGTATCCATAGACCGAACGGACAAGATACTCACCGCAAATCACCGCTATAAATAATGCAGCAAGAAGACCCGTCTTCCAGTCACCGCATTTCTTTCCAAGGAAATACATGACCGGAACCATGCACACTGCAAGAACAGGTGGTACAACACTAACAACCGATATGAGATCAACACGTGATGCTGCACCGGCAATCATTGCAAAAATTGCGGAAATCCAGGTAAAGAGCGGACCCCACACAATATCCTGACCGGTAGGATACAGAGTAAACGGTTCAAAGGAGATATAACCGAATGTATTTGCTAAAGCAACCTCAAGCAGCCGCAGATTATACCATGCATCAGGGCCGGCATTCATATCACCGGTTCCGGCAAGGATGCCTGATGGAAGCATCCGAATCCAGAATGTTATCACGGCAATAATCACCAGTACTGCTGCGATAATGCCGTAACGTATTTTTTTATTGTTCCAGAACTCCAGGTTCATGTAGTACCTCTATCAATTACAGTACTATGTTGAACGTATCGTCAGATATTACTGTTGGAAAAAAGTTGCAAAAAAAGGGCTTTAGTTTCCGTACGGACACCACATTTTTTTCTGCAGCAGCGATGCAGCACCCGCGCACTCCGGACCGAGATACAGCATCTCTTTTCCGGCACACTCCGCTTCACCAAGTCTTTCAAGAAGCGCCTCATCGGTTAACGCATCGCCGGTTACAATAACCAGTTCCGCATCACTGATGCGCGCAGCCTGATTCAGCCCGGCAATGTCTTTGCCGATAACATAAACTGCGCGACCGCTGCAGAATGAAATAAGCTCCTCCCTGCAGTCGTCAGCAAGCAGTGAATCGCACGCAGAGGTTTTACGCGTCAACATGAGAAAACCGGCCGCTGCAGTCAAAGCCCCTGCTGCAGCACCGCGCGTTTTATCAGACTTCAGCGGCGCAGGAAACAGGTTTTCCAGCTTCATGCAGGCAGTAAAGGGAACCGGAGTGGAAATTTCCGCCACACGCCCTCCGAACTGCACTTCCATACACTTTCCAGTACAGAACGTACAGACGTTTCCGTGCTCTTTTGCCGTGTACTGCAGATTGCCATCCTCACAGCCCATACCGGAGGTGTATTCCTCCAGCTTCTTTACTGCATCATGCAGAATCATTTAGAAACCGTGGTCTGCGGAATCAATAGCCGCGTCAATCTGTTTCTGTAATGCGTCCGGCAGCCCCTCAATCTTGACATCAAGGAACCCGCGGATGATAGTAGACGTTGCCTCATCCTCCGAAAGACCGCGCGCCATCAGATACTCAATCTCATCGCGCGCGATTTTACCGACCGCAGCCTCATGCGAAAGTTCCACATCGACAACACGACCTTCAATTTCCGGAATGGCATGCATTAATCCATCCTTTAAAATTAAACCGCGGCATTCAATGTGACCTTTTGTCTGCGGGACTTCTGCAACAATTGCACCACGCGAGACAATGTTTCCACCGTTCGTGATTGCTCGGGTGATTAATTCTGCAGAAGTGCCTTTTGCCTGAAGAACCGCGCGCGAACCGGCATCAATGTTTGAGCCGGGACCGGCTACAATAACGCTTGAAAAGCGCGCTACTGCCCCTTCGCCTTTCAGGTAGGAAACGGGATACATCTGCACCAGTTTGCTCTGTTTCATGCAGACATAGTTGGAGATGAAGGTACCTCCTTCTTCGACGACTGATGCAGTCCGCGGGAAGACTTCGATTTCTTTGCCCCATGTGTGAATCATAGTGGAGGTGACTTTGGCATTTTTGCCGACATAGATTTCATTGATGCCGTAGTGTGCGCCTTCCTTGGTCTTAAGCGAACTTGCACAACCGGCGATTAAGTGAATTTCGGCGCCTTCTTCTGCAATAACTATGTTATGAACCGCCTGAATGGTGTCTTCGCCCTGCATGAACATACAGCTCTGCAGCGGGAAGGTGGTTTTTGCACCCTTGTGCGCGATGATACAGTAACCTCTCTGCGGGTGTTCTGCAACATATTTTGTATACTGGTCTTTGTCAGCAGGCACGATGTTCCAGAAGTAGTCCTTGAGCCATGCATATTTTTCAAGGGCTTTGTCAATCATCATGATTTCAACGCCGTCTGCTTTGCCTGAGGCATGAAGAACATGGTCGTTTACTAAAAGGAAACTTCCTGATCGGCCGTCCATGTTTTCGGTATTGATGCCGGATAATGCCAGGCGTTCCTTGTCTTCTTTGCTGATTTCAGCAAATCCGTTCATTTCTGACATGCTAAACACTCCTTATAGCCTGATGCTTTGACGCTCTTTAAAATCTCACGCGGGTTGCCTGAACAGCGCATATAGCCGTCAATTAAGACATAACCCACGTCTGCTTCAATATAGTCCAGAATATAGCCGGTATGGGTGATAATGAGTCCGGACTTTCTGCGGTTTACGATATGCTGGTCTTTTTCAAGAAGGGCTGCGGCCATGTTTCCAAGAAGCGCCATATTTTCCACATCAACACCTGATTCCGGTTCATCAAGCATGACAAAGGACGGATTCTGAACGGTAAGCTGCAGAATTTCGCTGCGTTTGATTTCTCCGCCGGAGAAACCTGCGTTTACATCTCTGTCAAGGAATCGGGTCATGTGCAGCTTTTCGGTCAGTTCCGGAATGTCTGCTTCGTCAATCTGATTAATGGCTTTGATAAATTTGCCGAGTTTCAGACCGGAAATGGTTGGCGGTCGCTGGAACATAATGCCCATGCCAAGTTTGGCGCGTTCGTGAACAGGCATGTGTGTTACATCAACACCGTTGAAAAGTATTTTGCCTTCGGTCACTTTGGATGAGGAAAAACCCATTATTGTACGCAGAAGAGTGGTCTTTCCCGAGCCGTTCGGTCCGAGTAAAACGTGAGTCTGCCCGTCATTAATTGTCAATGACACGCCGTGCAGAACTTCACGTCCACCTACTTCCACATGGAGATTTTGTATCTCAAGCATGAATAATCATAATATATTTGCATCTTTGGTCTTGTAAATGTGTGTGTTTAGATACGGAGGGGAGCTACCCCATCTAAATGCAGGGTAGTATAAATTTGAGTCAGATATATTTAAATATAACTTTCATAATTACAAAATAAAAAAAATCACAATTAACAACCAGAATTAAAATCAAAATCCAAAATATAAATTAAATTTGATTAATTTCAGTGGCTTGAGTGATTCGGACCGCGCGGTCCGGAGTTTATATACTGCTGCATCGAATTGGTATGTATGTCAAGCACAGCATTAACTTCAATCGCAGAAAGAGCAGCCGGATACACCGTTATTGACCGCAGAAACCAGATTTCAAAAATCTGCTGGTTTGCATCCGCAACGCCGAACACGGTTGAGTACTCAAGAGACGCAAACTACATCATCTGTTAAGGTATCAGCATGCAGGCAGTCGAAGCGCAGTTCATCCCGGGAATTTTCCTGAAAGAAAGTATTGCAAAACCGGAGTTCCCCGAAGGCATCGAGGTTGAAACAGCTGACGGTGCCTGCATGAAATTTAAACAGTATTATGCGGCAGAACCGAAACAAATTGATGAAGCCGTTGTCCGCGACCGTCTGATGCATGAACTGACACTTGTTCCGGGAATCGGAGAAGCGCGTGCAGAAGAGATGCGCAGGCAGGGCATCACAACCCTTTCCGGTCTTGGAAAAACAAGATTTAAGGAAATAGGTGAAGTAATCGCAGACATCATTGAAAATGATTCTCCGAAGGAAATCAGTATTCTATTTCAGGATGTGCATCGCGGTAATGACCCGCTTCTGTTAGGATTTGCCGGCTGCGCCCATGAATCTCAGATATTCTTCGACATTGAAACAATGGGTATGGCGCATTCCCCGATTATTTTATTCGGCATCGGCGAATACTCAAGAGATGGATTAAAAGTTACCCAGTATCTTGCACGCGATATCGGAGAGGAACTGCCTGCACTTTTAAAAACAGCTGCACATTTCCATGCAGACAGTCGCGTGATTTCCTATAACGGAAAGGTCTTTGATATTCCGTATTTAAATGACAGGCTCGCTTATTACGGCGAGCAGTGTGTGCGGCCGCGTCTTCATTTCGACCTGCTTTTTACCACGCGCAAGATGTTCGGAGATGCTCTTCCAAACTGCCGGCTTGGAACGGTGGAGGATTATATTCTCAATCTTCCGCGCCATGATGACCTGCCGGGTTACCTTGTTCCGGAATATTATCGGAAATGGCTGATTCTCCGCGATGCGGAAATCCTGCGACCGATTGTAAAACACAATGAAGCCGATGTCGGAAACCTTGCCGCGTTATTGCACCATCAGCAGGACCTGCTTTATGGCTGCTGAAGTTCTTACGTATACGCGGGTTGAAAATGCACGTCCGGCATCATTTGCCGCGCCTGTTTCCCCTGTTCCGGAAAAAGTAGCCGGTTATCTGAAAAATACAGGTCTGAATCTGTACACCCATCAGGCATCAGCGTATGATGCAGTGTCAAATGGAAAAAACATCATAATAACTACGCCGACTGCGTCTGGCAAGACGTTTTGCTATGCGCTGCCGGTTTTTTCCCGTCTGGTTGAAAATCCGGACGCGCGCGCATTATTCATTTATCCGACAAAAGCACTGACGCGCGACCAGCTTTTAGTTATGCAGGAATTAGACGCGGCATTTCAGACGCGGGCACATCCCGCAGTGTATGACGGAGACACCAAAACCGAACTGCGCGCGAAAATCCGCGAGCGCTCGCGCATTGTTTTAACAAACATGTATGAACTCCACCACATGCTTTCCTGGCGTTCGAAATGGGCGGATTTTTTCACCAGTCTTTCCTTCGTAGTAATTGACGAAGCACACCGGTACCGGGGCGTTTTTGGTTCAAACACAGCGCTTTTGCTTCGGAGACTGAGAAGAGTCTGTGCATACAACGATGCATTCCCACAGTTCATTCTCTCCTCAGCAACACTGGGCAATTCCGTTTCTTTTGCCGAAACCCTGACCGGACTTGCGTTTGAAGAAATCAGCAACGACGGCTCGCCGCATGCAAAAAAGACCTATAAAATCTACTGCAACCCGGCAAAAACTGCAATTTCCTCATCCGCGTCACTGGTCGCAAAAAATATAGAAGCAGGTCGCCAAACCATCTGCTTTAGCAAATCGCGCGCCGGAACAGAACTTACCGCGGAAAAATGCAGGGAGGTGTCAAAAAAATCAGACGTTGCCTCATACCGGGGCGGATACCGCCCGAGAGAGCGGCGCTGCATTGAATCAAATATGAAATCCGGCGCTGTTTCCGGAATATTTTCCACCAATGCCCTCGAAGTCGGCATCGACATTGGCGGGATTGATTCGGTCATAATCAGCGGATTTCCGGATTCAATGACCTCATTTATGCAGCAGGCGGGACGCGCCGGCCGCAGAGGACAGGATTCTGAAATCACCTTTGTTGCCGGACAAAGCCCCATTGACCAGTATTATGTAAATAATCCGGAAGCATTCTTTTCCGCCGGTGCAGAAGAAGCCATATTAGGGCTTGAAAACCCCTATATTCTTCGTTCGCATCTTATCTGCGCCTGCGCGGAAATCCCGTACAAACCTGAACGCGACCGGAAATTCTTCGGCTCCGCCTCGGATGAAATCATGGCTTCGCTGAAAGCTGAAGGACTTGCAGCAAGCACCAGCAAAGGCTATGTGTACAGCGGAACAGACAATCCTGCACTTATCGCAACATATTTCGGCACAATCGACAAAACATGGTCCGTTCGCCTCGGAGGTACCACTCTTGAAACCATGGATGATTCGCAAAGCTACCGCGAGGGATATCCGGGTGCGATTATTCTTCACCAGGGCGCAAAATACCGCGTAATCGACCGCGATGAAGAAAACAGCTTCATCCACGTGGTAAAAACCACGGAAAACTACCACACCCGCGCGCTTTCAACAACCGACATATCAGTCAATGCGCGCGAAAAAACCGTACGGCACAAAAACCTCCTTGTGCATTTCGGCGATGTCACTGTCACCACACGGCTTACAGGATATTCGGTTATCGAATACGACAGAGTCATTCTAACGAAAGAACTCGATTACCGCCCGCGGATTTTTACTACAAAGGCCTGCTGGCTAACATTTGACGAAAACACGCCGCTGACACCGCAGAATATTGCCGGATCTCTGCACGGAACTGAACACGCACTGATTGCCGCAATGCCGGTCTTTGTTTTGTCCGACCGCTCTGATATCGGGGGTGTTTCCACCCCGATACACCCTGATACCGCGGCACCGACCATTTTTATCTATGACGGTGTTGCAGGCGGAATAGGACTTGCGGAAAAAGCCTTAGAACTGTTCCCGAAAATTATTTCCCTTGCAGAAAAAATGGTTTCGGAATGCAAATGCAAAGACGGATGTCCTGCCTGCATTCAGTCACCCAGATGCGGAAACAACAACCAGTTCCTGGATAAAACCGGAACGAAAACGCTTTTGTCCTATCTCGCGGGTGAAAGCAGTTAAAAATAGAATAAGTGGGGAATTCAGATGGTGCAGTCCTTTGCCGGAAGCAGCTTGAGACCGAGTTTCTGAATCTCTGCCGCTGCCTCACGCGGATTTGCAATCTTGATAATTAATGCACCGAATGCCGCATTCCCAAGTGTGTATGCGTAATCAATGTTAATTCCGCTGTCGCCGAGAAGTTTTACCACATGGAACAGACCTCCCGGTACATTTTCCATCTTGATTGCAAGAACATCCGTGTACTGCAGCGCATAATTCTGCTTTGCAAACTCGGCAAACGCTGTTTCCGGTTTGTCTACAATCACGCGCACAACACCGAAATTATTTGCCTCGGCAATATTGAATGCCTGGACAGAAACCCCGATATCAAGGAAAACCTTTGCGATTGCCGCGAGTTTTCCTGTCTTGTTTTCACAGAAAATGGATAACTGTTTGATAATGTACTCTTCTGTCATTGTTATAACCTCATGTCAACAACGCGCTTTGCTTTACCCTCAAAACGCGGAAGGGAGTTCGGCGTACACAGTTCTACTCTTGCAGAGACATTTAACGCATCACGGAGCCCGCGCTCGACAATCCGCTGCATGTCTAAAAGACCGTTGACACTGTCAGTCATTGCATCCGGCTTTAATTCGACCTTGACCAGCATATCGTCCAGCGGACCGCGGCGGGACACCTCGATGATGAAATGGCTTGAAAGGAACGGGTTTTTCAGGAGCGCATGCTCAACCGCCGACGGGAACACATTGATTCCGCGGATGATGAGCATGTCATCGACTCTGCCCTGAAGCCGGTCGATTCTCGGCGAAGTCCTGCCGCACGGGCAGTCTCCTTCAAGGATGGACGTAATGTCTCCGATACGGTATCTGACCATCGGAATGGCCTCTTTCTTTAAGACAGTGATGGTAAGTTCGCCTTTTTCTCCCGGCGGAAGATTTTCACCGGTTTTGGGGTCGATAATTTCCGTATAGGCGATATCGGAGCAGATGTGCATGCCGTTTTGTTCGGAACAGTCCGAAAACATCGGACCGGAGAGTTCAGACGTGCCGAAGATATTGTGCGCAACCACACCGGAGTTGTCAAAGATATACTGGCGCATCTCATCGGTCCACGGCTCTGCACCGAGAATTGCAGTGCGCAGCTGCGTGTCTTTGTGCAGGTCAACGCCCATTTTCTTTGCCACATCAATCAGGTGGATGAAATATGACGGGGTTGCAGCAACCGCGGTGGTTTTCAGGTCCTGAATTAACTCAATCTGGCGCTCGGTGTTGCCGGTTGAGGCAGGGATAACCGTTGCTCCGACTTTTTCTCCGCCGTAATGAAGACCGAGACCTCCGGTGAAAAGACCGTAGCCGTAGCATACCTGAATGGTGTCCTTTTTACCGATGCCGCATGAGGTAAGCGAGCGTGCGATTGCCTCGCTCCACATCTCGATATCGTTTTTCGTGTAGGCGACAACCGTCGGTTTTCCGGTGGTGCCTGAGGAGACATGGAACCGTACAAGGTCATCACGCGGCACGCAGACAAGTCCGTCCGGGTAATTGTCGCGGAGGTCGGTCTTTTTCATGAACGGAAGACGGGATATGTCAGAAATGGATTTTATGTCATCGGGTCTGACTCCTGCGTCTTTCATCTTTTTGGAGTAGAAGGGAGACGTTTTGTACAGGCGGGAAACGAGGGTCTTTAACTCCCGGTACTGGAGCGCCTCGGTATCCGCTTTGGACATAGTCTCGATTTTTTCATTGAAATATTTCATTTGATATCCTGTATTTAGATAATACGTCTGTCAACAACGTGTTTTGCTTTTCCTTCAAAGCGCGGAAGTGAACCGGGTTCAACAAGGTTCACTTTGGCTCTGACGGTTAACTGTTCTTTTAATGCTATCGTGATTTTCTGCTGGAGACGGGCGAGGTCAAAGAGTTCGCCGGAGAAGGTTGCTTTGTTCATCTCAACATCAATACTCATTTCATCCAGGTGGTTGATTCTGTCGATGTAGACCATATACTGGTCGCCGACTTCGGGGATGTTTTTGAGCACATGCTCAATCTGGCTCGGGAATACATTTATGCCGCGGATGGTGAGCATATCGTCGCTTCTTCCGGTAAGGCGTGCAATCTTTTGTCCTCTGCCGCAGGAACATTCATCGTCCATCAGCATGGTGATGTCATGGGTTCTGTAGCGGAGGAGCGGCATTGCTTCTTTACAGAGCGGGGTGACAACCATTTCTCCTTTTTCGCCCGGGGCAAGGTTTTCTCCGGTCTCGGGGTCAATAATTTCAACAAGGTAGTTGTCATGCCAGATATGCAGACCGTTCTGCTCTTCACATTCGAACGCAACTCCCGGACCAAAGAGTTCGCTCATGCCGTAACTGTCATATGCTTTTACGCCGAGACGGTTTTGGAGGTCTTTGCGCATGTTTTCCGACCATGCTTCGGCACCGAAGCAGCCGACTTTAAGGGAGGAGAGGTTTGCGCCCATTTCTTCGGCAACTTCGGTTAAGTGCATTGCATAGCTTGGTGTGCAGTGCAGGGCGGTAACGCCGAAGTCCTGAATCATTTCAATCTGGCGCTTGGTGTTGCCGGTGCCGGACGGAAGGACCGCACAGCCGATTTTTTCTGCACCCATGTGGATACCGAGACCCCCGGTAAAAAGGGAGTAGTTTGCCGCGTTCTGGAAAATGTCGCCTGCTTTTAATCCCACCATGGTAAAGTTTCTTGCAAGCATGTCGGACCATGCTTCAAGGTCGTTTTTCGTATAGGCGGCAACCGTTGGTTTTCCGGTGGTTCCCGATGTGGTGTGGATACGGTTTACCTGGTTCATCGGTACAGCAAGGAAGCCGAACGGATAGCCTTCGCGCAGGTCGGGTTTGTTGGTAAGCGGGACTTTGCGTATATCTTCAAGGGTTTTTATATCGTCTGCTTTGAGTCCGGCGTCGTTGAACATCCGTTTGTAGAAGGGGATGTTCTGGGATAAGACAACGGTTTTCCTCAGTTTTTTCAACTGCAGTTCACGCAGTGCCTCTCCTTTCAGCGTCTCAAGTTTTTCATTCCAAAACATATTTCAGGTCCATTGTAAGTGTGTCATACTTTAGCATGACATACGTTAGCACCCTACATATTGTTTCCCTGATGTTATAAGGATTATGGATAGAGCAGTGGTTTCAAAGAGTTATTATATTCTTCAGGACAAATTATAGCCTGCGTATGGCTAATAAAAAATCAAATAAACTCTCAAAGAAAAATCAGAAACAACTGGCCTCTTTAATCACGGGAATTATAGTTGTTGTGCTGGTCATTATTTTCGGCGGTGCAAATACCGGTATCTTTGACGGATTGGGGATGACCGGCTCGCATTCATCTCCGTCATCGACCATCATAACCGACCCTGCAGCGTTTTCGATGCATGTCATCAACATCGGTCAGGGCGATGCGATTCTGCTTTCCAAGGACGGAAAGTATGCTCTTGTTGATGCAGGTAAATCCAATCAGGAAGGCGATATTGATTCAACCGCTGCACTTACAAACTATCTTGACAGCCTCGGTGTGAAGAAACTTGAGTTCCTGCTCATAACCCATCAGGATTATGACCATATCGGTTCTGCTAAGACGATTTTATCCAAATATAATGTCGGCACGTTTTATGACAACGGTTTTGTGCATACTTCCAAGACCTATGAAAAACTGATGACTTATATTGATGAGAATAACATCCCGTACAAGGTTGTCTATGCAGGCAAAACCATTCCTTCTCCGTGGAACGGTGTTACTATCAGGGTTCTGTCGCCTGACGAGGAGTTAACCTATGATGTAAACGAGAACTCAGTTGTTTTAAAAATCACCTATGGCAGTGTATCGTATCTTTTAACCGGTGACGCAACCACTGCAGCCGAGGAATACATCCTGTCCACCGGCGCGGATGTTTCTGCCGATATTCTGAAAGTCGGTCATCATGGAAGCTACTCGTCTTCTTCTGATGCTTTCCTCAAAAAGGTCAGTCCGGCTGTGTATGCAGTCAGTGTCGGCGACGGAAATGAATACGGTCACCCGCATAAGGATGCATTAAAGCGGCTGATTAAGTACTCTGACATCTTATACCGCACGGATATCGATGGTACTATTGTTATCAGCACAGATGGAAAGACGTATTCGGTTAAGACCGAAAACGGACTTGCCAATGACCCGAAACGCGAGTTTGTAACCGGTGACGGCAAAAAGGTCAGTGCATGACGCTTCTTGTCACCGTTGACGAAATTGAGGCAGGGAAAGCATCCCTGCTTCTTCGAAGAGAGGATGATGAAATCCCGCTCGGGATTTTTCCTGTGTCGGAACTTCCCGCAGGGGTGAAATCCGGCGATATTCTGACGCTTTCTTTTTCGGTAAACGAAGAAGAGACGCGCGCGGCAAAAGAGTGTGTTGCCGCGCTGCATAAGCGGCTGCTGAAAAAATCCTCCTGATTTTTCTATATCAGTAGATACACACTAATATTTTCCGCGCCAAACACTATGTAATGATTACAGTACTTTCAGGCGGTACGGGTACACCAAAACTCATCCGCGGTCTGCGGCAGATTCTGCGCGATGAGGAAATCACCGTTATTGTCAATACCGGCGAGGATATGCGTCAGTCCGGGCTTTATGTCTCGCCCGATGTGGACACGGTGACATATCTTTTTGCAGGTCTTTTAAACACTGATACCTGGTGGGGCATCCGGGGGGATTCACTTGAAACGTATAATGCGATGAAAAAACTCGGCTATGAGGAGCGTCTGCCTCTGGGCGAGCGCGACCGTGCGGTAAATACGGTGCGCACGGCACTCATGAATGAAGGACATACGCTTACCGAGGCAACACGTCATATTACGGAGCATTTAGGCATCCGGGCAACGATTCTTCCGATGAGCAATCAGCAGGTTACGTCGTATGTGGTGTGCGAGGATGAGTCGCTGATGCATTATCAGGAGTACTGGGTTGGAAAACGCGGCAATGTGCCGATTAAGGGTCTTGTCAGAAAAACCGCGGACGGTGCGCCGCTTTGTGCAACGCCTGAGGCGGTGCAGGCAATTAAAGATGCGGACGGTGTCATTATAGGTCCTTCCAATCCGGTGACGAGTATCAGCCCGATTCTGGAATGCGCAGGCATCCGCGAGGCGCTTTTTGGTAAATTCTGTGTTGCGGTAAGTCCGTTTATCGGAAACCGGCCGGTAAGCGGTCCTGCAGGGGCTTTAATGAAGGCGTGGGGTCATGAGTCTACGTCGTTTGGCACCTGGCAGCTTTATAAGGATGTGGTTAATATGTTCATTCAGGATATTTCGGATACTATTGAGGTGCCGGGTGCAAACCGGCTTGATACTATGATGACGAATGAGCACAAGGCGGAATCGCTCGCCTGGGATATTTTAAGTTATATTCCGGGGCGGAAATAAAAAAAAATAAAAATAATCAAAAATCTTTTTTTCAGAGCCGTTTGCTTCTTTTCATCCGTGCCCACATTCCGAATATCACCACAATAATGATAATAACGGCAACGAGGTAGGCAATAATCGGGAAGAATTCCATGGTAAAGCTCTGATTCATCATGACAAGCGACAGGCCGATAACGATGGATGCCATAAGCAGACCTATGACAATTTTGTCCACCGAGCCTTTGATGGTGTCGCTTAGCTGGGTGACAGCGCGTGCCTCGACATCGATTTTGAGTTTGCCCTGTGCGGCCATTTCAAGAACCGAGTTGATTTTCTTCGGCACCGCGGCAATGTCTTCAATTTTCATCTTGGCTTCGAGGAGTTTCTTTTCTATGTTGACAGGGTTTTTGAGTTCGTCTGCCATAATCTGCTTTAAGAAGGGTTCTACCTCTTCTGCAAATGCAAGGTGCGGGTCAAGGGTGAATGCGACATTTGCAACAAGCATGAGGGCTTTTAAGAGCTGCATGATGTTTGGCGGGATTCTGATGTTGTTCTGCTGGAAGAGGTTTTGAACGGAGCCTAACAGTCCGGAGAAGTTTGCATTCGTTCCCATTTCTTTGTAGTCGTGGAGGGCAAGGTAGAGTTCGCCGCGGAAGTCGTCCATGCCGGTTGCGGGGATGTTTACTCCGAGATTTTTGATGCAGCGTATGGTCATGTCGGTTTCTGCTGCAAGGAGCGCTAACAGGAGTTCGATGAACTTGTTGCGCATGTCTTTCATTAATACGCCGCATACGCCGAAATCAAGGAAGATTAATTCGCCGTTCGGGGACACGCGGATGTTGCCTGCGTGGGGGTCTCCGTGGTAGAATCCGTCTTTGAAAATCTGGACCATAAATGCGCGAAGTCCGATGGATGCAAGTTCTTTGGGGTCGATTCCGCGGGCGGTGATTGCATCAAGGTCGTCTCCTCTGCATCCCTGTACGAATTCCATGGCAAGAAGTTCTTTTCCTGAAAATTCCCAGTATATTTTCGGTATTTTGATGCGGGAGATGCCGGAGGCTTTCATATTGCGCGCAATGCGTTCGGCGTTCATTCCGTCGCGGGTGAAGTCGAGTTCCTTTCGTATCTGGGCGGCGAAGTCGTCTACGAGGGAGATGGGGTTGTACATGCGCAGTTCGGGGATTCTGTCTTCGATAATGCCTGCGAGGTTGCGGAGGAGGATAACATCCTGTTCGATGCGTTCGCGGATGTTGGGGCGCTGGACTTTGAAGGCCATTACGGTTCCGTCCTGCATGACGGCGCGGTAAACCTGGGAGATGGAGGCGGCTGCCATGGGTTTTGGGTCGACGGAGGTCAGGATGTCGCGCCAGTCTGGGATGTATTTGTCGAGTGTCGGGATGACGTCGTCAAAGGGTACGACGCCTACTCTGTCCTGGAGTTTGCAGAGTTCTTCAATGAGTTCTGCGGGGAAGAGTTCGGTTCTGGTACTCATGAGTTGGCCGAATTTGACGAAGGTCGGGCCGAGTTCTTCGAGTGCCATGCGTATCCTTGTGTAGGTGGAGTAGGATTCAATGTCGTCTGCGGGGCGGGTTCTGTTGCGGAATCTGAAGCCGGGGAGCAGGGCATTGATGTAGTAGCCGAATCCGTATTTTACGAGGACTTCGGCTATCTGACTGTATCTATGCAGACTTACGCTTTTTGCCATTGTATATGTGTTATTATGTGGTTGTTTTAGGTAATAATGTTTCGTTGAGGTGAGCATTGGTTTTTTGAGTGAGGGAGGAGGGGGGCGGATTAATTCAGCAGGAAAAATATGTCAGTGACTTTTTTTCTTCATCTTTTCAGACCGGTGACTTGTTTTGGCATCTGAAAAAAGTCAGTGACTTTTTTTATGAGCAGGGGGAGAGTATGTCAGGATGCAGGCGGTTGTGCGCGGGTGCAGTTTTATCTCAGTGAGTTGTTTTGGTCATTGGGGGGAGGAAGGCAGGGCTGTTTTGGATTTCATCCGTATTTTCTGCACTGGTATCAATGGCATTTTTTTTCAGAGAAGGTTCATGTCACCCTGCGCCAAATACAATAACGCGGGAGTTTATTGCGGCATTTCAGGCAAGTGTATCTTCACGTTAAACGGTATGTACATTTCTCATCTCAAAATACAATACCGGCTCCCGCAGTGCTTTTTTTGATGCGTGACCAGAATGCACGGAATTTTCTTCCGGAGATAAGAATTTCTGTGATTTTTCCGCCCGACTTTATACATACTTTCAACCCCAATAAACTATTCATGACAGAATTACCTGTTACCTCGTACGGACGGAAGGTTATCGGCGAAAAAAGCAGACTGATTTCTCTTCTGATGAATTTCTGCTTCCCGGGACTGGGTATTATTTATGCAGGAAAATTAAAGCAGGGATTAATATTTTTTATCTGCTCGATTGTGCTGGTTATCATTGATTTAGTCTTATGGATACCGTTATGCGGTGCTTCATTAATGATTGATGCAGCAGCAATTGAGAGTGCAAACTTTGACCCGGCAGCAATTGATGCAGCAAGTGCAGGAGCAATGATTTCCGTACTGGTGATTTCCCTTGTTTATATGGTTATCGGACTTGTCTATCTGGTATTCATGATTCTCACGATGATTTCCGGCTGGAACTTATGTACTGAAAACAATACGCTCTGGACCCGGTATCTGGAAGAAAAGTAACCGGATTTCCGGGTTATCCGGAGTAGTAATTCATCCGGATTTACTTATCCGGTTTTTTACTTTTTTGAACCGGCGGAAAAATCTGAAAAAAAGGTTTATTTTCTTATTATCAGTTATTTTCTTTTTTCAGTCAGTTCTGGCGCAGATAAATCCTTTCTGCTCACTGTCCATATGCAGGTTTTTGTTTCAGCCTCATAGGATATATTCAGCCGGTCATTGTTTTGTGCAAGTTTGTCAAGCAGGTGTGCTGCCTGAAACGAACTGATGCCAAGTTCAGATGCAATAGTTCTGGATTTTATGCAGATACGTCCGTTTTTCGTTTTTTCCAGCAGATACAAATAGAGTTTTTCCTTCGCATTATATTTCTCATCACGCAGTTGTTTTCTCTTCTCGATTTCTTCATTTGCCTGACGCAGTTCCGAGAGTTCCAAAAGATTTGAGACGTATTTCTGCAGATTCTTTTTCGAATACGGTTTTGTGAGATATCCTTCGGCTCCGTTTTCAAATCCGATTGATTCTATATCGGAGGAACCCTCGCCGGTGATAAGAATCACCGGAATGCGGCACCACTTAGGAGTATTTTTGATATTGTGCAGGAAATTGAGTCCGTCTTCTCCGGGCATAAAAACATCAAGCAGAATCAAATCAGGGATTGTTAGATTTAACTGTGTATATGCTTCTTCTGCTGATGATACGCACAGAACTTCGTATTCTTCAGTCAGGGCACTTTCTGCCGTAATCTGAAATATCTTATCATCATCAATTACAAGTATTTTCATCATACTGTCTTCGTGTCTTTTAGTATCTTATTTCTTTTTGTCATATTTATAAATTGACCAGAATAACAACTTGTATTAAGAATTTCCTCTCAAAATGAGCAGGAATTCATATATAGAATGAATGCTAATACATAGCAAAACCGCAGGTATTGAGGAAGAAGAAAACCTGTTTTATTATGAGAATAAATAATCTGTTACCTGATGAATATAGCGGCGGGCATGGATGCAGTTTAAAAGACAGCATCTCATCTATCCTAAAAACGGCTGCGGTACTGTTTTTTCTCGCGCTGCCTGTTATTATTGCCGGCATTATTCTTCTGTATTTTGCTAATGACATAGCAGATGCATCACGCAGTCTGCTTGAGATTGAAAAAGTGATGGGATAATACCCGACACTCATTTGATGCCTGACGATGAATATCTGAAAAATATATTAGATGTTAATCCCGGTTATCTGTACCTGCGCCGGATAGAATATCTGTTCCAGTGTTTATCAGTTCCGGCATCACTTAACAAATTCTTTTTCTCTGATGATTCGGAAAAATATGTTTGATTATACTGGCAAATGTACCGGCAGCCGCTGCATACGGTTTGCAATAGACCCATTTGCATGTTTGTTTGATTAAAACAGCAGTCAGGGTTTTGCAATTGCAGTGAATTTTCAGACGATGTAGTTTTTCTCTGCGACACTGCTGCAGCCGGTTTTGGAAGATACTCTCTTTCGTAATTCCTGAAAAACAATCCTTCTCTTTCATGAATTCTCTTATCTTTTTTAATGAACCAGATACTTAACGGAACAAAAGATACTGCGCCGATGAGTATTAACAGCCCGAGCAGTGCCGTACCGGCTGATTCACCTTCAGGAAGAGTGAGGTCTCCGAAAATCAGGAATACTGTCAATGAAAGAGTGTTGCTAATTATATGGGCAAGTATTGGGGCATAAAGCGAATTGTATTTTTTATAAAGGTATCCCATACCAAGACCGAATATAAATGTGTAAATGCCCTGAACCGGGTTCATATGGGCAATGCCGAACATGGCTGCCTGAATGATGTTTGCAAGCCAGAACTTTCTGGTAAACATTCTTGCAAACTTAAACGTCAGCCCCCTGAATACAAGTTCTTCAGCAATTGGCCCTATTAATCCGACAGCAGGTATCGTAAGAAGAGAAAAATCACTAAAAAGAGGTGCCAGCAATTCATTATATGAGTCCATCATCTCCGGCCATATCTGTGTGACAACAGCAAGCATACAATCAATTAGGAAACTCAGCCCGATACTGAACAGGAGTATAAGACACCAGTCTTTCACTCTCAAAACTTTCAGCGGATTTTCAATTTTCTTTCCCTTTGTTAAGGTATGATAAATTATTCCGCCTGCAGCCAGTACGATTACATCAGACAGCAGTAAGGAAGTTACTATGAAACTGCTGCCTGTTTCCAATGCCTCAGGAGACATTAAATCAGTTATTGTGACGGTATTTGTTACTAATGCTATAATTACCGCGATTATTCCGGCAAAAACCTGTATTGTCAGAAAACAGATTAAAGGAACCAGACATAAGAGGAATTTTCCGAATTTGCTCATCATTATACATTTGTTCTGTCAGTATTAAGTTAATTCTGCAGATACGGGACCATGAATCGTAAAAGTGCTCTGACGAATGGCTTTCCGGTTATTTGAAACAGTTACAGAGGAATAATTTCTATGCCAAATCCAAGAAGAAATATCAGTTTTACAATCCACTGAATTAAAATAATGCCGGCGCCTGCATAAAGCCATGCTGTATGAATAAGCGGTTTTTTTATTCTGTTTTTCGTTATAAGAGCCAGCGTATAATGAATCACGAATACAGCAATCAGAATTACTGCATACAGCGTAAACGGATGATACAATAAAGACTGCAGCATATCACCCTGCATCAGAAACACAAATGACCGTACACCTCCGCAACCAGGGCAGTATGCACCGACTGTTTCCCTGAAATAACAGGGCGGAATAATCCCAAATAATATATCTGAAACAGCGGTTCCACAAATTTTTGCCGCAGCAAATATGCTTATTCCGACCGCAAGTGCTGACATAAAGAAAATGTAAAAGAAACGGGAATATTTTTCTTCCAATATCATTCAAAAAAAAAAAAGAAATTGTTTAAATCGCCACCGGCAGTAAGGGGGCAATAGCACTCCAGAATATTATACAGATAACAGTCATGATAAGGCTGATAACTCCTAATACAATTCCTGCAATTGCCAGTCCTTTACTGCCCTGTTTTTTGGAAATGCACATAGCACCAAAAATAACAGCCAGGATACTTGGAATAACCGGAAGGCAAAACAAACCAATAATACCTAATACGAGGGATGCAATTGACAATCCCTTTTTAGATTCGTCATATATTTCTTCTGACATACTATATTATTCAACAGGGCACTATTAAATGTTTTCTGAAAAACCGGCAAAATGAACGTTATTTTCCAAATAAACCACACAATACATTTAATAGTATTATGACAAAGTATACTGTAAAATATGTCGATGTATATCTTTTACTTTACCAGTACGGGAAATTCACTTGCAGTAAGCCGTACTGTCGCGGAAAAATGCGGAGCAGCGCTGGTTGGTATTCCCTATGCATTACAGACCAAATCAGTTTCAATACAGGAAGGCGATACCATCGGTATTGTTTTCCCGCTGTATGCCTACGGTCTTCCGAAAATTGTGCAGAAATTTATTTCAGAAACAAATCTCTCAAAAGCAGGTTATCTCTTCTCCATTGTAACAGAAGGCGGCAATACCGGATATCCAAAAGACCAGATGGTAAAACTCTGCAAAGCAGCCGGACACGCTCTTGATGCATGCTGGTGGCTGCAGATGCCGAATAACTATACCCTGATTGAAGATACACAATCCAAAAAAGTACAGGAAAAAATCCGTGCTGCAGCTGAAAAGAAACTTGCAAAAATTATCACATCCGTCTCCAGAAAAGAAAAGGTGTGCGAAGGAACGAAATTTTTCACCCGGAGATATGCGGAGTCGGCAAACCGCGGATTTTCCCAGAATATCGGTCTGTTTGACAGGAAATTTACCGTATTGCCTTCCTGCACCAACTGCAGCATCTGCATAAAGATTTGCCCGGTAAATAATATTTCCGACGTTGACGGAAAGAAAATCTGGAACCAGAACTGCGAGGGCTGTTTAGCCTGTATGCATTTCTGTCCGGAAAAAGCAATTGTCTGCGGCGAGCGCAGGGCGGATAATGCACAGTATCATTATCCTGATGTCACAGCAGAGGATATTATTGCACAAAAATATCCATAATGAGAAGTCAGAAATCAGAAGCAAAAAAAAAATCCATAACCACTTAATTTCCAGACGCTGAGAATGACTCAAGAACCTGATTCACTGGTAAACATCGACATCCCGCATACGAAGAGGGGGGTTCATTCCCAGAAAATTCATCATCTCCCCCCGAAATTAGAGTCTTTTGTTACTCATGTCCTGATTAATGATGAAATGCCCATAGAAAACAGGTTTGATCTGCTTGCTATGGGAATAAGTGCTTTAATCGGGCTTTTCGGCATTATTTTTTCCTTTATCAAGGGATATATTCCGTATTCTGCAATTCTTTTTGCGGTATTGCTTGCATTATCTCTCATAACATTATTTTTGTATGTGTTTTGCGGATGGATAAAACAAAGTTACCTTGTTCATACCGTTTGCAACTCATTTTTCTTTATCCCCTGTTTCTTTTGTCTGCTTGGGGGTATTACGTCAGCACCGCTTCCGATTCTGATTCTTGGAGTCGTATGGCCGCTGTGTTTTACCTCCGGCAAAAAATCTGTTGTTATTTCCGTTGTGAGTATTCTCATCTATGCACTCCTTATCCTGCTGGATGTTTCATTTCCGGATGCTTTTCCGGTTCTGTATCAGTCAACCATATCCCAGGCTGCTGTAAATGTAATCTGGGCACTTATTGTCGCAGTTATTATCAGCAGCATTCTTCTTGTCAAATCAGGACTGTATGAAAAACAGAAAAAACATATCGAAGCCCATGAATCGGAAATGAAAACTGTTATGAGCAGTCTTAAAGAGGCAGACCGTGCCAAAAACAAGTTTCTTGCAAATATGAGTCATGAAATCCGAACGCCGATGAACTCAATTATTGGTATGAATCAACTTATTCTCAGGGAATCTGCGGATAAAAATATTCAGGATTATGCAGCAGTAATCGATCATGACAGCAAGGGACTTCTTTCAATCATCAATGAAATTCTTGATTTGTCAAAAATCAGCGGGGGTAAACTGGAATTCAGACATGATTCTTATGATTTGAGAGATGTTCTGATGCGCTGCTGCTCGCAAATCTATCCGCTGATACTGGATAAAAAGCTTGACTGCAAAACGCATGTCAATCCAAAGACTCCTTCAAACCTTATCGGAGACACGATGCGTATTCAGCAGATACTCATCAATTTACTTTCAAATGCTATCAAATATACCGAGAAAGGTCTGATTACGTTTTCGCTGGACTACATGATGAATTCAGCATCTTCCGTCAGTCTTAAGATTGCAGTATCCGATACCGGCATAGGTATTTCAAAAGAGAATCTTCCAAAGATATTTGCACCCTTTTTGCGCATTGATTCAGAAAAAAGCTATATTCAGGGAACAGGGCTTGGTTTATCCATCACCAAAGAAATCATTGAAGGTATGGGCGGAACTATTGAAGTTGAGAGCACGCCTGAGGTTGGTTCAACCTTTACAGTACTCATTCCTCAGGAAATCCAAGGAGATGGTGTTGTCGGGGAATTTGACCCTCATATTACGAATATGATTGAGGCTGCAGCCCGGGAACCGGATAATGCATCCTTGTCGTATGCTCCGCTGTTTGTCTGTCCGTCGCTAAAAATACTCGTTGTTGATGATGTCGCATCAAACCTTCTGGTTTTCAGGCACCTTCTTAAAGAAACAAAAGCCCGGATTGATACAGCGTCAAGCGGTGCAGAATGTCTCAAGCGGGCAACCGAGTCTGCATATGATATCATCTTTCTTGATATCATGATGCCGGAAATGACAGGAGAGGAGACACTTCAGAAACTCAGATATCTTCCGGACAACCGTTCAAAGGATGCGCCGGTAATTGCTTTGACAGCGAACGCTCTGGTCGGGGCACGTCAGGAATATCTGCAGAAAGGTTTTACCGATTATCTCTCAAAACCGGTTGAAGGGCACGGGCTTGAAGTAATGATTCAAAAGTATGTACCGAAATCAGCCTTTGCAGCACCTGATGTACCTGAAGCATCTGAAACATCTGAAGTACCTGAAGCACCTTCGTCAGAACAGTCTGCGGCAAAATCCGTACCTTCAGCAGAGATTCATCCGAAACTCCAGAAATTTACTGATATCAGCGGGCTGTCGCCGGTGCTTGGCTTATCATACTGCGGGCGTGATGCTGATACGTATTATGAGGTACTCGGTTTATTTGTTTCTGATAATTTCCTGAAACGTATTGAGACGGCGTTTGCATCAGAAGAGTGGGAGACCTACCAAACCTTTATGCACACGCTCAAAAACACGGCATTAACCATCGGTGCAAAACCGTTGAGTGAGATGGCAAAAGCACTTGAAACTGCAGCAGCGAAAAAGGATACTGCAGCAGTTACGGCAAACCATGCACAGCTGATGCATACCTATTCCGAACTCTTATCCGGGATTAAAGAAGCATCAAATGAATTTTCCTGTTGAAATAACCCGTTGAAATACTCAGACATTCCCATTTTCCCGGAAATCCCTTAAATCCTTTGAGATAACTGTGCGTACATGAGCCGTTATACCTTTGCGCACCAAATATATAGTGTAACGCTTTTTGCAGGTATTCAGCAAATCAGGCGCAGAAAACATGACTATTTCATGACGCCGACTTCGTTACATAGCACTGATTTCTGAACAGAACACGCCCGTACGTCCGAAAAAGTCACGGGCACACAGACAGATTAAACACAGAATGGAAAACAAAACAGAATCCAAAGGCCCTGCAATGGTTTTTACTCCCCTTAAGCCGGGCTACAATGATGAGGATGAGATGAAAAAAGAAGAAAACATCGCTCGTCACAGGCATCACGACAGATTTGAAAACGGCAAACCTGTTGAAACACACTATACTGATGACTTGGGCCGCCGTCTGAACAAAAAAGAAGAAGAGTATCTCCTTGAAACCGGCGAAATCAAACGGTTTAAGAAGTATGACCCGTAATGCGCATGCGCCGGTGGTCTGATTTTTCAGTTCTCCGCGAGCGGGATACGTTTCTTTCTTTATACTGTTCGGCGCCGGATGTAAAGACGCTTGAACAGCAGTACGGGTTTACCTTCCGGCAGTATCGCTTAGCGTATGAGTATCATACGCGCCGGATGTCAGCGCTTGCAGTGCTTATTGCACGGCGGGAAATGCTGAAAAACAGAGAGAAAAAGAGACGGGCAGGGGTAAAAGATGCGGGGTGATGGGGATTCATCAGTTCCGCTTTTCCTTTTTCACGCATCTCTTTTTTTCAATTCAGCACTCATTTTTTATTTTTAAATTTATTTTCATCACTGAGTATTTTCCATACCACTCCGTTAGATTCCTTCCACCGGATGATATGCAAATCCGTTTCCGGATTTTCTGCCAGTTCCCTGATGCAGCGGGAGGCAAGGCAGGAACTGATATTCAGGGCGGCAGCTACATTTTTTGAGCGGAAATACGGGGAATTTCCTTCATCACGATATGTTCTAAGGTATGCTGAGACAGTTTTTTTTGTCCGGATAAAATTCTTCTTCGATTTGGTCTGCGGGTTTTTTAGCTGATGCGGATTTGCATGTGTTAGAGCATTTTTTACTCTGGCTGCAAGGATTCCGGGCGGAGAGGGTTTGCGTATGTAGTCATAGCCTCCTTCCAGCAGCAGTTTTTCTTCCGTACTGCTGTCTGTTTCTCCGGTCAGAAAAATAACCGGAATTTTGCAGAAAATTTCATCTGATCTGAGTATGGAATACATTGCAGTTCCGTTCATTTCGGGCATATTCAGGTCAAGAAGAATGAGATCGGGCACTACGGTTTTCATTATCATGAGAGCGTTTTTTGCGTTTTCAGAGATAATTACTTCGTATTCGCTGCTTAAAGCAGATTCTACGAGTGTGTGTGTCATTGAATCGTCATCGACTGCTAGTATGCGTTTTTTTATTTCAGCCATTTTAGGTGTTTTTGGAACAAATATTTTTTTCAGTACAAAATATTTTTTTAGTCAAGCATTCCGCTTGTCTTTTAGACCGGTTTATAATCCGCATCAACCAGACCTATAGCATATTTTGCAATAGAAACAGCATCTTTTACAGACGGCAAACCGTAATCTCCGGTTATTTTTCCGTAGAAAATCTCCTCTTCAGTCATTTCCAAATTTTCATCCAGCAACCTGCTGCAGATTACTGTTGCATCTGCTGCGGATACAGTTCCATCCTGATTTACATCGCCAAGGCAATAGTCAGAGCGGAAAACAAAGGTTTCTTCATTTGCAGGCATTGCTTTTCTGTCTTCAGAGAGACTGAGGAACCCGTCATCATCATAGATGTAGTCGATGTCTTTCACATAAGTTTCAAAACCGGAAGATTCCGGCAGAAGCAGGGATGCACCGTTTGCAACAGACGGATTTGTTCTGTAAACCGGGACGAGGCATACGTCTTTGTCGCACAACTCCGGGATAACCGAATCCGGGCATTCATAGGTGACATCGATTTCCGCTCTGGTTTCAGCGTTAAAGGGTTTTACTTCAATTACAGGATGAACCAGAGAACGCGGCAGAGCAACATCAAGCACAATATCATATTCTGTCTGTACATAATCTAAAGCGACATCTCCTTTTTCGTCTGAGATAAGTTCGTCCAGTACAACCGGTATTGAGACAT
>DALTWF010000035.1 GCA_029987235.1 Methanocorpusculum sp.
CATGCGAGAATAACAAGAACTGCAACTCCCATGATAAGAACATTTTGTTTCATCAGTAATTCATTTCTCTTTTTTCTATATATATGTTACTGATTAATATACATGGTATACGAACACTAGTGTACCGGTTGTCAAGCGTGATTATTCAGAGGTGAGGAAAACAGGCGCTTTTTCATACAAAAACATTCTGTCTTTTCTTTATCTGTAATCTATATATACAAAGACAACATAAATTAGATTGATTGAAATGAAAATCTTTCATGTACTCATTGCAGCGGCCCTCATTGCCTGCTGCATATTAGCAGCGGGCTGTGTACAAAACACAGCAACGCAGACGGTCGGGACACCGAAGGATTATAGCAATCCGGACAACTGGATGATACAATCCAAAAATCCGGTACAGGCGGTTGACGTCTTCTACCTGTACCCTACAGTCGTCCTTGCCTCAACACAGGAAAACGGTGTTGGCGAATTAGACGAAAATGCGAAAAACAGTGCCAAAGAGGTATTTATGATGCAGGGCTCCGCTTTTGCAGAGTACTGCAATGTCTATGCCCCATACTACCGCCAGATTGGATCAGACAAAGTAGTCGAGGTAAACTCGCATGATAAAATCATTGAGGTAATGCGGAACAGCGAAGTCAAAACCGATGTATTTGCCGCACTTGACTACTATTTCAAAAACTTAAACAAAGGAGCGGAAAGACCGTTTATTCTTGCCGGTCACTCACAGGGATCTGCTGCTCTTCTCATAGTCCTTGACGAGTACATGAAACAGCATCCTGAATACTACAAGAACATGGTAGCAGCGTATCCAATCGGATTTGGTGTTGACCAGAGCTGGCTTGATGCAAATCCGCACCTCAAATTTGCAGAGGGAAGAAATGATACCGGTGTAATTGTATCATGGAACACGGAAGCACCGGGAGGAGAAAAGGGCAACTTTGTTATCGGAACAAACTCTCAGGTTATCAACCCGCTTACCTGGGTGCGTGATGAATCTTATGCTGATAAATCCCTGAACACCGGAAGTATTGTAATAACCACTGAAGCAAAAGAAATTGCAAACGGTGTTTATGAGTATGATGAGGAAAGCACGATAAAATCCGGTCTGCATGATGCACAGATTGACAAAAAACGCGGTGCCTTAATCTGTACAACTGCCGACGACTTAATAATGGCGGAAAATGCTCTGTTCGGCGACAAAGCCCTTCACGGTTCGGATTATTCCCTGTACTATGAAAATATCCGGTCGAACTGTATTGAAAGAATCGAGGCATTCTTAGGCTACAAGCCGCTTACCGGTATTCCGCTGGACTATTCACTTGAAAAGAACTGGGTATTTGCAGACACAAAGCCGCAGCATGAGGTTGATTTATTCTATGTATATCCTACTGTTGACATGGAGTCGGACAAAGTGGTTTACAGTGTCAGTTCGGAACTTACAGAAGACGATTCCGGTCTTCAGACACTGGTGATTTCCAACCGGTATGTCACCTTCAAAGATGTCAGTGAGGTAACTCCGGAGGTTGTCGAAGCAGCAAAGGGAGTGTTTACCACATCCGGTGCCGCATTTGAAGAATACACCAACGTCTTTATGCCGTGCTACCGGCAGATTCCGCTGGACAGAGAAGTCCAGACAACAACCCATGACGATGTTGTTGAGATTCTGAGAAACTCAAGAGCACGCACCGACATGTTTGCAGCTCTCGATTACTATTTCGAAAACTTCAACAAAGGAGCGGAAAGACCCTTTATTCTTGCCGGTCATTCCCAGGGTTCTGAAATGATTCAGGTTATCCTTGACGATTACATGAAAAACCACCCTGAGTATTACAAGAATATGGTGGCGGCATATGTAATCGGTTACGGTACCGAGCAGAAATGGCTTGATGCAAATCCGCATCTGAAATTTGCGACCGGCGAAACCGATACCGGTGTAATCATTTCATGGAATACGGAAGGACCGGGTGCAACAATGTACAGCCAGCTTGTCGGCACCGGTTCAAAAGTCATTAACCCGCTGAACTGGAAGACTGATGAGACCTATGCAGACAAATCCTTAAACAAGGGTTCGCTGGTGAAGAAAGCCGATGGAAAGTATGAACTTGTTTCCGGTCTGCATGATGCACAGGTTGATAACAAGCGTGGTGCCCTTATCTGCACCACTGACACCAATTATCTGACCAATGCCGGAGATATTGATGTTATCAGTTCGTTCGGCGACAAATCCCTGCACGGATGCGATTATACGCATTATTTCGCAAACATCAAGGAAAACGGTAAAAAGAGAATTGATGCGTTCCTTGCGAAAAACAAATAAATGAGCAGCAGTCCGGAAATTCCGGACAATTCTTTTTTTCATATATTAAGTCAACCACTTCCTTTCTCTTTTCATGCGGGTAAGAGTGCAGGAAAAAAAGTCAGTGGTTTTTTTTACGGTGGAAAAAAGTGACCGGGTTTTTTTGTGTTTTGATTTTGACCGGTGACTTTTTTTCGCGGAATTTTTGTACGGTTCGCACCCTGTTTTTCTGCAGGCTTATGAACAGTAAGGGGGCAAAAAAATTTGTATCGCCGGCTCTTAGTTTTCACCATGATTCTTTGGGTCTGGAGCACAGCAGTCTGGAATCATCTGCGTTTCAACCCTCAACTTATAATAAGACGAACATATAATAATAAAGTAACTATGAAACTGTCCGGGCAGCTAAAATCTGTATATTCGGTTGCTGTATTATGCGCACTGTTTTCTGCAGTCTTAAACAGCAGCAGTATTCCTTTTAAAAAATATCTCCTGGACGGTGTTGACCCAATCGTCGGCGTAGTCTTTTTGCAGCTTGGAATAGGCATCGGCATGCTGATAATAAACATCATAAAGTCCGGGATGTCGAAAAATATATTGCCGAAACCCGAGGAAAAAATACAGAAATCCGATTATAAATTTATCCTCATCGCCATAATTTTTGCGGCAGGAGCAGCAATACTGCTGAACTTCGGGCTTCAGTTTTCATCAGCTGCAACAGCATCTGTTCTCAATAATTTTGAAATTGTTGCAACCGCTCTTTTGGCCCTGTTCATCTTCAGGGAGAAAATAAGTAAACGCCTCTGGATAGGAATTATATTAATTACCATTGGTTCAATCACGTTATCTGTCAAAGACGCATCATCATTTGCATTCACCGCCGGATCAATTCTCGTAATCTTATCCTGCGTTTCTTACGGATTCAGAAACAACCTGATGAAAGTTCTTTCAAAACGAAATCCGACAGTGGTTACCATGATACTCGGATTCGGCTGCGCACTGCTCACATTTGTTCTTGCACTGTGTATGGGATGTCCGTTTCCGGGCATTGTCACTATGCTTCTTCTCATGCTCCTTGGTTTTGTCACCTCAGGACTTGCCAATGTCTTTATGATGTATGCTCAGCGCCATATCGGAGCTGCAAAAACATGTGCAATTAAAGGAATCGCCCCGGTACTTGCCGTTGTAATTTCCTTCCTTGTATTTTCCCAGATGCCCACATTCGGATTCCTTGCATCACTTATCCTGGTAATTCCGGGTCTGTACTTTTCCATCACCCGCAATAAAGAAACAATTGAAGAAAAACGTTTGGAGTCAGCTGAAGAAGACAGAAACTCTGTTATTGCCTCGGAAAAATATGAGTCCGGACGCAAATATTTTACGGCATTCGGCTGCCTTATTATTGCCTGTCTCTTTGCATTTTCCTTCAAAGAAGAACTAATCCGTCTTGTTCTCCAGACAGTGCCTGCGGAGATAATTGAGGGAAGTCTGGATGGCTTTCCGACTCCGATGATGATTATCAGTTTTCTTCTTCTCCTGTGCGGAGTAGTACTTTTGATTCTCAGGCGCAGAGTCCTTGCTGCAGTGAGCTTTATCTTTCTGGCAGTTGAGATTATACTGAGTCAGATTCTGATTGATTATCCGGAATTAATTATCGGGCTTGGAATTACTTCAATTCTTTTCAGTCTGATGCTCTTAACTGCCAAAGGAAAGCAGAAGTATATCTTTGCTCTGATTCATTTCCTCTATGGAGGATATATATTTGCAACTATGTTTCTTTCAGGCACCACGTGCTTTTTCATTCAGTTGATACTGGCAGTGCTTGCAGTTTCCCTCCTTATCTACATTTCAATCGCCTCTGTTTCCAAAAAACAGAATCTGCCGCTCAGCGGTTTACTGCGAACATATGAAAAAACCGATTTCAGGACATGTGTTCCGGTTCTCGGGTATCTTTTGATTGCAATGTTTGAAGCAGGAAATGTTATTTATTTGATTTCAGATATTTTCTCCATTGAGTATCGTCTAAGCGGTGCTTTTTATCAGGCGGTTCTTGTGATATCAGGTGTGCTGATTTTACTCGGACTTCTGTTACTGTTTATCGGCCGGCTTGGATTTTTACCGGTAATGTTTATCGGATGCGGATTCTGTTTCTGGGCGCTTTCAACAGCAGGTATTCTGACGACGTACTGTATTGCAATTATTTTCCTGGTTCTTGGAATATTTGCGGTATGCAGGACGTATTCCAATATCCTGCGTTCAATGCTTCTCATATTCTGCGGACTTCTTTGTCTGTTATATCCGATGTACTGGGCATTTAATGATATTTTACCGGCCATTATAGGAATGGCGGCGTTATCAGCACTTATCGCCTTGTATATGGCGTTTTCATCGATTTGCAGCAAACCCAAACTGCCGGTGTTTTAATCCGGACAATTTTTTTTATCATTTTACGGCAGGTTCAGATGAGTCAGGGTGTGTGCCTTTTTTCACCCCCGAATCCCAAGTATGCTGCTTGCGTTTTATTTACGGTTCGCCTGCACCTGCAGGAATTTTTCTGTCCGGGATGCTGATTGCGTTTAATGCAGTAAAAAAGAAAAAAACTGTGGTTGATGACCACAGAGATGCGGCTGAAATTTATGCTCCTTTGAGGTTGTGTCTCTTCCAGATACCCGACTTGTAGAACGAGAAGTCGAATATGAAGTTTGCAACAATACCGATACAGACACCGATGAAGACAGTTGCAATCGGCCAGCCGTTTGCAATTGCAAGAACGTTGATTGCAATCGGGATAACCACCTGACCGATAATTGCACCAATCATACCCGGCCAGGTCATTCCTGCGCCGTTCATTGCAAATCCGAAGGTGAACGCAACGCTCATCAGAATGGAGGCAAGAGGCACTAAAGACATCCAGATTAATCCGATGGAAAGAGCCTCGCCAGTTGCACCGAAGAATGAAAGAATTGCCGGGGCTGCAGTAATATAAATGATTGCAATTATTCCCATGATGACTACGTTTAAAATTCCTGCGTAGCGGACAATGCGGACTGCTTTGTCAACACGACCTTCGCCAAGGCTTTGTCCGACTAAGACACAGACCGCCTGGGAAATACCCATTGCAATCATCAGTGCAATCATATCAGTACGGGTACATACACCGTATGCTGCAACTGCTGCTGTTCCGAAGAAGGCAACAAGTGCGGTCATAATCATAAGACCGAAGTTTCTGATACAGCCCTGAATTGCGGACGGAAGAGCGACAGTTGAAAGGCCGCCGATGAGTTTTCCGCTCCACTTGAACGGGCGTGCAAATCTGAGTCCTGCTTTTTTTGCACCCGGAAGCATATACATCAATGCAACCATTGCTGCAGCTCCGAGACCACGGGCGATGATGGTTGCATACGCAGAACCTGCAATACCGAACCCGTTGATTAACAGCGGGTTTAAAATTGCATTTACGATGTTTACACCGACTAAGACCAGCATCGGAACCATCGGTTTTCCGATACCCTGAAATGCACAGGTCATAATGAACAGTACTGCCAGAATAAATACCGAGAGGAACATCGGATGCAGATATGCTGCACCGTATGCGGCTGTTTCAGCATTTCCCTGCGTCATTGTAATCATAATCTGGTCAGTGAATATAGTACCGACAACGGCAAGAATTACTGCAAGAATAATTGCCATGATGAAAGCATGTGATACTACTGCTCCGACCAGTTTATGGTCACCCATTCCATGTGCACGTGAGACATATGCAGACACTGCAATACCGACACCAAGGATGAACGTTAACATAAGTGCGGTAACCGAGGTTGCTGCAGAACCTCCTGCCATCACTGTCTGTCCAAGTGTTCCGATAAAGTGCATGTCCACGATTTCGGTGACACTTTCAAGAATGTTTCCAAGAACAATTGGAATTGCCACTAACAGCAGGGTTTTGAAGATTGCTCCTCCTTTTTCCTTTTTGGCAAGTTCCTGCGGAGTATGTACGTTTGCGTTTTCAGTCATTTGTTACCCCCTCGTACAGACGTGCACAGAAGTTCAGTATAAAAATCATTGCGAACGGAATAAACAGACCTGCAAAAATCACGCCGAGGATATCTCCTGCGACCGGAATCGGAATCCGGGTAAGAAGATAGGATATTGCAAGGGTTGTCAGCATAATCAGTAATCCTACTGCCATCTGAAGAATGGTACCTAAGATGCATTTGCCCCAGGATACTTTCTGAGTCAGCTCCATGAGGTCGACGATTCTGAATGCTGATGAAAATCTGCCGGTTCTTCCAAATTCCCTTGATGCGGGGCTGGTAAGAACAAAGATGATTACAAAGATTACTGCAAAGATAATCCAGCAGATTCCGATTGCAAGATAGTAGACGAGTAAGTCCATTGGTTCGGTAAGAAGTGATCCCCAGGTTCCGGTTCCGTAGACCATGAAAGATGCAAGAAGTATCAGCACTATGGTGTAGATAAGGGCGATAATGCTGTAGAGGAATCCTTCTTTGATGGTTTTTCCGAACTGTTTGAATCCGGGTTTTTCATTTCTCAGTGTCTTTACGTATGCTCCCATCACAATAATAGAAAGAAGCACGGCTACTACTATAAGGATTATGCCGGTAGTTGATACTGCTGATACTTCAGTATCAATCTGACAGGTGAATAATCCGGCGATATAGCAGATTACTGCGGTAAGCAGAGCCATTATAAGCCATGCACCGGGGTTTTTAAAGGTGCCTTCTGCGGCAGTCTTTAATGCTTTTCCGGTGATTTCAAATAAATCAGCCATAATGTTTCCTCAAGAGAGATACTATATAATGGGATTAGAAAGTATTTAAAGCATTGTAATGAAAAGGGTGATATTATTCCTTTCAGGCGTACGGCGTACTGCAATCGAAATATATATCATATGCAAAAAGAAAAGGTATGCTGATGACAAAACGTCTGAAAGTATTTATTGCTGTACTGTGCATTCTCATCATTACACTTATCTTTGCTGCGGGATGTGTAACAACTCAGACAACGCAGCCGGTAAACGATGTCAAATCAAAAATGACATTTAATTTTGAGCCCCCTTGGACTGAGTATGAACAATTCTATGACCTTGGAAACTACATCATCCTTCTGAAAGAAAATAAGGATGTAAACACAGCAGCCGTGTTTGAACTCCTTCAAAATGCGAAAGGGGCTCCTGTCGGCGGGTGTTCTGCTGCTGCAAAGCATGATAAAAACGGAGATGTTATTTTCGGAAGAAATATGGATTTACCTGCAACCCAGTATCCTGCCTTTATTTCCGAAAACAACCTTGGCAAATACAAGACACTCAGTATCACCTATCTGGGAACCGCCTTTGGCAAATTAAGCAATGGATTAACCTATGAAAAACTACTCAAAGAAGGTAAAATCGACGACACCTTATATGACGCTATTCCCGTTATCGCAACTGATGCGTTAAATGAAAAAGGTCTTTATATTCAGGGCGATATGAGACTCGGAGAAGAAGGATTAAACAATTACGGCACAAATCCGGGGAAACCAGACGCCCCACAGCACACACTTCCGCTGCTTGTCACCTCAAACTGTGCAAATGTGAGTGAAGCTATTGATTTTATCAAAAATGAAAATAACTGGGTATCCTACTCGGCTAAAACCGGAAATATTGAGGACGACTGGAACGGGGCGTTTATGATCGGGGACAGTGAGGGTGAATTCGGTCTTATTGAAATAGCAAACAATAATATACAGTATCTCCCGTATTATCCGGCTCAGTCAAACTATTATCTTGCGCCGTTTTTTACTACAGCAGCAGAAAAAATTGATGGAGACGGGCGGCTTCAGGCAATTTACTCGGGATTATCTGAGCCGCAGACTGAAGAGGAGATGCAAAAACTTCTGGAAAAAGCATATTTCAAAAACTACTATCTCAACCTCGATAATGCGTATCGCGATGAAAACGGAAAAATACATTTCGTTGATGAGAACGGAAATCCGGTATATGACTGGAGAGGGGAAATTGTCTCATATCTTATTGGCACTGTTCCTGTAGATGAAAACGGACTTATGGTGTCTGAAACCGGTTATGAAGACGGATACAATGCTTATCTTGATGCACAGTCCAAAGGAGATGCACAAAAAACGAAGCAGTACTTGTCGGATTATATAATTCATAAGGCATATCTTGACAGGTGCACACCTAGGGCTGTCTATGATGACAGAAACTTTGAAACAGTGCAAAAGTATGCTATTAAGCATGACAAGGATAATCAGATAAGCGACAAATTGAAGAAATTTTATGCCGGTGATGAAGAACCTTTAAGAAACGATACAAGCGGAACGGCCTGGATTGCAGGTTTAAACATCGGGGTAAATTGTGCAAAGAAGCATATGATAGTAAAGTTCTGGGAAAACGATAATCTCGTCATGGATTTTACCTGGTGATGCGAAATCTGAATTGAAACTATTCATTCCTTCGCTTCCGCTCCCCCCCCCTTATAAGGGGGGCACAAATACAGAAACTTTTATCCCATATTAAATTAAATTTATAAATTGATGACAAGACTATTCAAAGGAATTGTACTCACACTGTGCATTATTGCACTTATCTTTGCTGCAGGATGTACAACATCCCAGCAGAGTGCTGATATTACAGGAATCAGCGTTTCTGCAAACCCGGATAAAATGGATTATTATCCCGGGCAATCCCTCAATCTGGCAGGACTTAAGATTGCGGCAAACACCACCGATGGAAAATCTATCGATGTAACCAAAGAATGTGTTATTACTCCGAAAACGTATGTCTTTACCGAAGGAGACAGTACCGTTCCGGTAACCGTATCATATACGGCGAATGGAAAAACCTTCACCGTCAAAGTAAATCTGCGGAAGGTAAATGAGTATCATGAAAACCAGGTGATAACCGGAGATTATGACAAATCACTTGCCGTCCAATGCAACAACGGTATTTTTGTCGGTAAGAAAGACGGTGATGTGGTAATGTACCGCGGTATACCCTTTGTCGCCGAACAACCGACAGGTAACAACCGTTTCAAGGCACCGGTAGCTTATGATTATTCCGCACCGAAAGACACCACTGTCCGTGAAGCTTATTACTTTGGAAAAGAGGCTTTCCAGTCCTATACCCCCCCGGAACCTCCGGTATCTTATCCGATGGGAGAAGACTGTCTGTATCTGAATGTTTACACCAATGCAAAAGACACCAGTACGAAAAAACCGGTAATGGTCTGGATTCACGGTGGAGCATTTGTTTGCGGAGGAACCCCGGAACCAATTTACAACCTTTACAACATCACCAAAGAAAATCCTGATGTCATCTTTATTAGCATTCCGTATCGTCTCGGTCTCCTCGGGTATATTGACCTCTCCAATGTAAGCGGTTATACTGATGAATACAAAGATGCAGCAAACCTTGGAACTCTTGACCAGGCAGAAGCTCTGCACTGGATTCATGAAAATATTGCAGCTTTCGGCGGGGATCCGGATAACATCACTATCTTTGGTGAATCTGCAGGAGGAGCAAGTGTTTCAATTCAGCCGTTACTCGACAAGGCACGCCCGTACGTTTCAAAAGTAATCGCACAAAGCGGAACGCCGGTATTTACCCGCAGTAAAGACCTTGCTGTTGCCGTTACAGACCTTACACTTGAAGACCTTGGCATCACCTCAATGGATGAACTCGTAAAGTATGACGCACAGAAATTGATTGATTTTGGTCATGTTCACGGAGGACTGCGAACCTTCCCCGAACGTGACGGAGTACTCATTCCCAAAGATCCCTTTGCAGCTTATGAACAGGGAGTCGCTAAAGAGATTCCTATTATGCAGGGATTCAATAAGGATGAAGGAGGATACTGGTTCCATGGAAAAGATGCAGAAGGAATCAATCTGACTCAGATGTTTTTCGAAGACAGAGTTAATCAGTGGAGCAATCTAATGTCAGATGAAGATAAAAAGAAAGTAACTGAGTATATTAAAATTGCACCGGATTACGGTTATTCTCCCCTTGTTCGTTTCGTTGACCAGTTGTTCTTTGTTGCACCTGCTTTCCGCCTCAGCGAAGCACACTCCAAAGCCGGAGGAGATGTTTATCAGTATTATTTCACTCCGGAATCTGCAGAGACAGTGGTAAAATCAGGTCATGGAATGGAACTGTCTTCCGTCTTTGGAAATTATGACCCGTTGAACGATCGTGTCATGGACCCGGTGTTTTCGAAAACAGTACAGAAGATGTGGGTTCAGTTTGCAAAAACCGGAAACCCGTCACTTTCTGCAGAGCAGTCTCCGACAGGAAAAGCAATTGTGTGGCCGAAGTACACAACCGGTTCAAAAGAGGTAATGCAGATGGATGAAACCAATTTCCATGTAGAATCTGCTAATACCAGCGAACTTGCCAAGAAATATGCTGACTGGGATGGAACCTATAATCTCATAAATTACATTGGTGAAAAACCGGCTGACATGATGTCGATTACTCAGTTGATTGCAAAACTTTTCCCGACAGATAAGCAGGCAGCCTGATTCATTTTCACTTTTTTTTCATGAAAAGGTATGTACCTGTTCAATGAGAATATGGACCATATCTTTTCATAGTGGCACTTGAGACGCAAGTCTCATGTTGTTTTTTTCAATTTTCTCCAGCTCATTTCTTCTGTGTTACCATAATACAGAAAGTTTTATCACATCTAAGAAGAAATGTATTGTTCGATGACAAAACTTTTGAAAGGAATTGTACTCACACTGTGTATTATTGCATTAATCTTTGCCGCAGGATGTACAACATCCCAGCAGAGCACTGATATTACAGGAATCAGCGTTTCTGCAAAACCGGACAAAATGGATTATTATCCCGGACAGTCACTTAGTCTGACAGGACTTAAGATTGCGGCAAACACCGCCGACGGAAAATCCGTTGATGTAACAAAAGAGTGTGTTATTACTCCGACCACGTATCTCTTTACTGAAAGAGACAGTACGATTCCGGTAACGATATCGTATACTGCAAACGGAAAAACGTTCACAGAAACCATATATCCGAGGAAGGTAAACGAGTATCACGAAAACCAGGTAATTACCGGAGATTATGACAAATCCCTTGCTGTCCAGTGCAACAACGGTATTTTTGTCGGCAAAAAAGACGGTGATGTGGTAATGTACCGCGGTATCCCCTTTGTTGCCGAACAGCCGACTGGTAAAAACCGTTTCAAGGCACCGGTAGGATATGATTATTCCGCACCGAAAGACACCACCGTAAAAGAGGCCTATTACTTTGGAAAAGAAGCTCTTCAGATATATGAAGCCCCGCCTGAGCCCCCTGTCTCCTATCCGATAGGAGAAGACTGTCTGTATCTGAATGTCTACACCAATGCAAAAGATACCAGTACGAAAAAGCCGGTAATGGTATGGATTCACGGAGGAGCATTTGTCTGCGGAGGAACGGCTGAACCTATTTACAACCTCTACAACCTTGCAGACACCTATCCGGATGTCATCTTTATTACCATCCCGTACCGTCTCGGCACCCTTGGATTTATCGACCTCTCTAATGTGAGCGGTTATACTGATGAATACAAAGATGCACCGAACCTTGGAATTCTTGACCAGGCAGAAGCATTACACTGGATTTATGAAAACATTGAAGCATTCGGCGGAGACCCGGACAACATCACAATCTTTGGTGAATCTGCAGGAGGAGCCAGTGTTTCAATTCAGCCGTTAATTGATGAAGCACACCCGTACATTTCAAAAGTTATCGCACAGAGCGGAACACCGGTCTTTACCCGTACAAAAGATATGGCTGTTGCCGTTACAGACATGACGTTTGAAGACATCGGCATCACCTCAATGGAAGAACTCTTAAAGTACGACCCGCAGAAACTGATTGAGTTCGGTCAGATTCACGGAATACTGCGCACCTTCCCTGAACGCGGAAGCGGAGCGATTATCCCTGAAGATCCCTTTGCAGCTTATGACCAGGGAGCCGCAAAAGACATAACTCTTATGGTGGGATGTAATAAGGATGAAGGGGGCTACTGGCTCCATGGAAAAGATGCGGACGAAGTGAAACTGATGGAGATGTTTTTCGCAGACAGAATTGAGCAGTGGAAGAGTCTGATGACAGAAGAAGAGAAGAGCAAAGTAGATGAGTATATTAAAAATGCACCGGAATACGGTTATGCTCCGCTCATCCGCTTAACTGACCAGCTGTTCTTTGTTGCCCCGGCATTCCGTCTCAGCGAAGGACAAGCCAAGGCAGGAGGAGATGTTTATCAGTATTATTTCACTGCGGAATCTGCAGACCCCGTTGTAAGATCAGGTCATGGAATGGAACTTTCTTCCGTCTTTGGAAATTATGATCCGCTGAACGCCCGTTACATTGACCCGGTGTTTGCAAAGACCGTGCAGAAGATGTGGGTTCAGTTTGCAAAAACCGGAAACCCGTCACTTTCTGCCGAGGAATCTCCGACTGGAAAAGCAATTGAGTGGCCGAAGTACACAACCGGTTCAAAGGCAGTTATGCAGCTGGATGAAGACGGTGTTCATGTAGAATACGGTCTTGCTGACAAACTTGCCGACTGGAATGGAACGTATAAGCTCTTAAATGTTATCGGTGAAAAACCGGACGGTCTGTCGTCAATCACTCAGGCCTTTTCAAATATTTATGCGATAGGTAAACAGACTGCCTGATTCTTTCTCCTTTTTTTTTACTTTTTTTGACTGATGCCTGCTGCCCGAAATTTCCGGCTTATGAAAAATATTTTGAACAGACGGTGAGGAAATCATCACAAACGAATTTATCCGGGTGTTTTTTTTGCGGGCTGATTCAGACCGGTGACTTTTTTCTGATGCGGGGAAAAAACAGGTGACTTTTTACTATGAAAATACCCCTCAACCTGGTAAATAAAGCTGTTTGGTGAGCTGTTGTTGATGAGCATCGTGCAGGGGTATTTTCATGAATCCGGGGTGAAGTCTTCAGCTCCCCTAATGCGGGCTTTACATGAAAAGGTATGTATCCACTCAATGGGAATATTAATCATATCTTTTCATCGGGGCGCTTGAGACGTAAGTCTCATGTTGTTTTTTTTCTCTTATTTTTTCTTATTTCTGCATCGCATACGTTCGCTGCATGCCTTACAGACACTATTATTACCTGTGCAAAATAAACAAATATACTATAAATTATGCCTGCAGAAACCGGTCGGAAAAATACTTACCTCATAGCAGTTATCTGTGCT
>DALTWF010000036.1 GCA_029987235.1 Methanocorpusculum sp.
AGTATATATACTCATCGATACCTCAGTTTGCAGATGTTTGCAAAAAAATGTGGATTCCCCCCACCAAAAGTTAATTTTGGAGATATGTTTAAATACTGGGGTTATCGATTGGACAGGCTCAAAATAAGTATGACTGCCATCTTTTGTGCAGACTGAATATTTTATAGATTATCAGACAAAGTGATTATCGACAACGTTTTTACCTTTATCATAAACAAGAGTGCATCGTTCAACATTATCTTCAACAGTTTTAACCAATATATCATCAGGAATCTGCGTTAAATTAAATCTAAAATCCTGTCTGTCCCCCATCTTAAGAAGGTAGTCTTCAATGTCTGTTATGTATCCATTCTTAACAGCATAATCATAGATTTCCGTTTTCGGCTGAGGCAATAAATAGCCTACAGATATAGGGAGATCCAATGACCGGCAGACATTGAAAGAATCCTCAATGGTTTCTACAGTTTCCTGCGGATACCCGATTACGAGGCTTGTTGCAACATGTATTCCCGCTTTCTTAAGTATATGCGTCTGTTTTTTAAACTGCTCAAGATTGACATGCTTTCTCATCGCCTTTAAAATTTCCGGATTCGACGATTCGAGTGAATAGAATAAAACCCAGCATCCGTTATCTGTTAACCGTTTCAGTAACGGCAGGTCGTCTTCACTATGGAATAAGTCCCCTCTAATCAGCCCTTCCCAGTAGAATTCCAATCCAAGTTTCTCTTTCCAATCGACGAATTCTTCCAATACTGCTTTACTGTAAAATGTCAGATCATCCTTAAATGAAATATAATTCACGTGATATTCTTCAATAACCTTCTGAACCTCACGCATAATAGATTCCATACTGCGCCGCCTGTATTTTTCCTCCCTGAACACCTGATAACAAAATGAACACTTGTTAATGCACCCTCTTGCAGTATTAATAGTAATGACACGCAACGGCTCAAGAGGAGGCATTGGCGGTTTTATGCTCTCAGTCATGAACGGGATGTATTTCTCCATATCAAATAACGAATAATCAACATAAAACTTCGAAATATCAGGTTCGACCACTCTCGGCTTATTGAAATGGATACTGCCCTGAGTATCTTTAAATACAATACCGTCTACATCAGATAGAGAGGTGCCCAAAGACATTGCATCCAGCAGCCTGACTACCGTTACATCCCCCTCTCCAATTACTGCAACATCGGCATCAGTAAAAGTCAAAAGCTCATTTGGAATAGAAGTTGCCACAGAATTTCCCACACACACCAACGCCTTGGGAAATGCATGCTTGAGTTTGGAAGCCATTGATTTCACAAGCTTATAACCGGTGACTATACTTCCCATTAAAATTACATCATACTCCTTCTTATTCTTTTTAAGAATCTCAATAACTTCATCCTGCGAATAAGCATATATGTCCTGATCTATGAAATCAAATTTATATCCTGCGTCACGAACTGCAGTCATGACAAACCCTAACCCAAGGGGGACATACCTTATACTTGCACCACGCCGCAATGTGACGTTAATAATAGCAATATTTAATTCTCGTTTCTCCATAGATTCCTCCATTATAGATATCTAGTTTAATATAATTATCACCATAGTATAATAACTTAATTAAATGAATGTGTTCTATCCCGAAATTATTTCACTCTAACTTAGTCTGATGTTTCTTTTGTATGAGCATGGTGCAAATCAGTGCGGCAGCAAGGGCAAGTGCTGCGAATCCTTCCATGTATAGAAGCAGGTCAAAACTTCCATAGGTTTCCAAGATGATGCTTCCTGCAATGCCGTTTATTGCGGACCCTGCTTTTTCAAAGAGACTGATGAAACAAAACATTGATGCAAGCAGCACCGGGGAATATCTGCGCCGTATGATAAGCGTTGACAAAGGATTCATAAAAGAGAGGACCAGAACAGCAAACCATGTAACCGGTATGAATTCCAGCGCTGTATCGGGAAGGAATGCAATAATCAGCTCGGTTATTCCGAAGAGGATGAATACCCCTGCAGTAAATCTCCATGTCTTTTTGATTTTGACGATGAAAAATGCCGCTGCAAATGAACCGAGTGCACATACGATTTTCATAACTGAGTAGGTGATTGAGGCGCCGAGTGAAGGTATGTCAATTGTTAACAATCCGGTGTAATAGTGGTTGGATATACCGCTGCAAAAGCCCACAATAAAGAATAATACTATGAGTATATAGGTGATTTTATCTTTGAACATCAGAGATAAGGCTTCCTTAAATCCCATCTTTTTTTTCTGTTCAGCTATTGCTTTTTCCTTTTTCTTTCCTGAGATGACAAAAATAAGCGGATATACACAAACAAACAGAAGACTTGCTGCGACAAGCATACCCTGATAGCCGACATTGTCTGAGAGTAACTGGATAACAGGTGAAAAAAGCACGCCGAAGGCTGTTGCAGAAATCGAAAAAATGGTGGAGAGAATAACGGCAACACTTTCACCGACCAAAGGGGATACTATGCCGAAGATGATTCCGAATGAAAGAGCAGCAGTTCCGACTCCAAAGAGAATGCCCAGTCCGAATACCAGCATAGGAAATGTTGTTGCTGCAGCCATACATAATAATCCGAGGATTGTTGTGACAAAACCGAAGGTAAGAATAAAGAAGTTTGATTTCTTCAGTACGAGAAAGGCAATGACAGGAGATGCAAAGGCAGTAACAAATCTGCACACAGTGTTTGCAAGCTGGATATCAACATAAGAAAATACCTCGCTTGTATTGCTTATTATTCCAATGATTTGGGACATGTCGGACCTGAAACCAAGTACCCCGTATAACAGACATGCTGCGATAGATATGAGGATTATTTTGAAGGTAACTTTTTCTTTTGTTGAACCGGTTGTTTCAGATGATGTCTCGGTCATTTTTCAATTTTAGATATCTAATATATGTTTCTGAAAGTGATATTAGTGTTTTGGTATGATTATCATGATGCAGTATCCAGAATTAACTTTACACTTTTTTTGTCCCGGTTCTCCTGTGTATCAGAATTCTGCCAAAACCAACTGTTAATATAAGAAAAATCCGTTCCGGAGTCAGCGCACTCCAAAATATTTCATCAGGAGTATTTCCATCCAAAAAGTGAAGGAAATAAACTTATTTCCTGAAAAAAGTGTAAAGCTGTTTTAGGATACTGCAAGAAAAAAGAGGGGTGTCAGGTTTTTTTCTATTTTTTACTATCTTCTTTCACCTGTTTTTGTGCAATCATATCAGATACGTTTGCTGCCGGATGGTGATATCTGATGCGCTCCTCTGTTTTGCCTCCGCAGGATATGGCGCCTTTCGGACAGAACTGCAGACATGCAAGACATCCTTCGCAGTGGTGATGCCAGACCGGTATGGCTTCAAAGGTGATGTTGTTTACCGGACATACTTTGACGCAGGTCTGACATCCGCAACAGTGCGGACTCACACGGAACTTTTTGTCAAAGACGGTGAGTTTGCGTGAAAACGTCTTGTACGCTGCAGCAAACATCAGTTTTCCCAAAAAGGTCCATGGTTCCAAAACGGTCTCCTTTTTCAAGACGGCGTCAGAAATCACCGCAATTTTTTCCTCTGCTGCTGCAAACATCTTCTCCTGTCCGGCTTTTTCCGGCGGGTTTGCGAGGGGAATATAGTTGTCCGGCATCTGAACCCACCAGGAGCCGTTTAAAGTATGACCGGCTGCCTCGCAGTACTCTGCAATATGTTTTACCGGGCTGCCCTGTGCCGAACTTCCCGGATTTATGACGGAAAAGACATAATCTGCTTTGGATAAGTCGGCAGCCTCGAAAAACCGTTTCATGATATTAGGCATTCCGCCGCAGTACATCGGAAAAACAAAACCCGCAGTACATCCGGTCGGAACGGTGATTTTTTTACCGGCTGAAAGCAGGCCGGCGACGGGGAGTAATTCGGTATCAGGGAGGGATTTGGCAAGCAGCTTTGCCGTTGATAGGGAGTTTCCCGTACCGGTGAAATAGTACAGTATTGTTTTCATAAAAATCTTATACATATCATCGTTTGAGGGTAAAAGATTTCTGCATAAAAACGATGCTTATTTATTATCTCAGGCACCATTCTATGTAGAATGGGTGTAATTTGTCCGATAAATAAAGACCGTTGCCTGGGAAAAGACTGTAAATTCTGGCGGGCTGATGCAAGAATCGATAAAAAAGCGGATACAGTGTATGAACTCGATACCGGTGAGTGTCTGTTTATCAAACTCGCAAACCACCTGCTTTCAAAATAATGCGGGAAAACTACATCTCTTTTCAGAACAAATAGTATTTTCATGTCAGCACCGATCTGGATTCGCGGTCGCGCCTGGGAGGCTAACTCCTATATTATTGACAATATTTTAGTTGATGCCGCGGTTCCGTTGGATAAAATCGAGCCGTTTTTGAATGATATTGATACGGTTGTTATAACGCACGGGCATTTTGACCATATCGCCAATGCGGAGGCTATCTGTAAAGCCTGCGGGGCGAAACTTTTCATCGGTGAATTCGACCTGCCGTTTTTATCCGATGAGTCGCTTTCGCTCTCATCGCATTTTCTGATGAAAAATCCGAATCTGTCTGCGACACCACTGAAAGACGGCGCCCTGGTCGGTGAGTTTGCGGTGTATCACACACCCGGCCACACGCAGGGAAGCATCTGTCTCTTCCGTGAGGCGGATGGTGTTTTGATTTCGGGAGACACGGTGTTTCCAAACGGCTCGTATGGAAGAACAGATTTGCCGACCGGAAACGATTCTGATATGCGTGCATCGCTTACCCGCCTCGCAGCTCTTCCTATAGAATCCATATGGCCGGGTCATGATATGCCTGTTCCGGAGGGCGGGCGCCGGCATATTCTGCTGTCAAAGAGTGAGGCAAACCGGTGAAGAAAGGGATTTATGCTCTGATTCTGAGATGTCCTGCGGAGGTGTCAGTCCGCATCGGTGCTCTGGGTGAAAAGTCGTTTGCAGCAGGCTGGTATATTTACGTGGGTTCGGCGCTTGGTTCCGGGGGGCTTGACCGTGTGTGCCGGCATATCAGGTTTTATCGGGAGCGGTACCGCAGACCGAAATGGCACATTGATTATCTGATGGAACGAATTGAACTGACCTCTGTCATTTATGCGGCAACTGAGGAGCGGCTTGAGTGTGTGCTTTCACGTGCGGTGGGCGGAGAGGGGATTGAGGGGTTCGGCTGTTCGGATTGTGCATGCGGTACGCATTTGTATTTCCGTCTGGAAAATCCGGGTGAGGAAATCCGGGGGGCGTTTGAAAGTATCGGGCTTTGTCCGAAGGAGCTGGGCGCGGGGGTTCTGAAAAAAGAGGGCTGAAAGATGGGGTAGGGTTACTTCCGGTTTCTGAGCATTGCTATACTGACTGTGCCAAGTCCGGCAAGTATTCCTAACCACGGAAGAGGAGAGGAGGGAACTGCTGTCTGAGTAGTCTGATTCTCCCCGTCAGGCATGACAGGAGGCTGTTGTCCGTCAGGCATGACAGGAGGCTGTTGTCCGTCAGGCATGGCAGGGGGTTGCTGTCCGTCAGGCATTGCGGGGGGCTGTTGTCCGTCAGGCATGGCAGGGGGTTGTTGTCCGTCAGGCATGGCAGGAGGCTGCTGTCCGTCAGGCATGGCAGGGGGTTGTTGTCCGGCTGGCATGGCAGGGGGTTGCTGTCCGTTTTGAGGGGGGTATGTCTGAGCTACAATTTCATCAGCTGATGCTGCTCCAGATAAACAGAGGAGAACAAGCATCAATGCTGTTAATATGCCGAATATGGTTTTTTTATGCATAGTATCACGAATTATATGTTGTTAGGATGATACAGATATAGAGAGAGTGTGGTCGCTTTTTGTTACTATATGCAGTTTTAGGATAAAGGATTTCTCCCGCTCCGCATGAAATGTCATAGAATCAAAGACCGGCGCTTTTATTTCTGCTGACCGGGTACTTATTGACTCTGTTAATGCCCGGGGATAAATTTTGGGTTTTGCAGGGGGCGGGTGTCTGATTTTTTGGGCGAATTCAGGTCGGTGACTTGTCTAGGGCTTTTAGCCGAAGACGTGAGCCAGTCGGGCGAAAAACCAGCCACACGCACCGCAGAGATAGAAAAATAAAACACAAAACAGAAACTGAAAAGAAAACAACCGGATACCGAAAAAAGAAAAGAATTAGATTAACTCCTTATCCTCTTCTTCTTCCTCATCCTTCTTGAGCTCAACATTTACAATATTGAACTGACGGAAAGCAAGCTTCTTTGCCTTGATAATATTTCTACCTTCCTTACCGATTGCAAGACCGCGGTCAGAATCCTGAACCTCGATATAAGCAATCTCATTAGACTCCTCATCCTTTTCGAAAGTAACCGTCTGAACCTGGACCGGAAGGAAACAGTTTCTGATAAACTGAACCTTATCAGCATTATACTCGACAACCTCAACCTTCTTACCGAAAGCATCCGCAGCCTTCTTAATGCTTGCACCCTTCTTTCCGATTGCAAGACCCATCTCGCCCGGATTGATAACAAATAAAATCCGGTTGAACTTATCATCAACGAAACAGTCCCGTGCTCCTGCCCCGGTTAAATTCTCAAACTGGGCAATCATACGCATTGCATCTTCGGAAATGGTAATTTCTGCCATATCAGATTCACTCTTTTAAGGAGAGAATATCAGACTCGCCTGCTTCAAGAACTGCCAATACACTGATCATATGGTCGCGACCGCACTCTTTACCGAGCTGACGGGAACTTCCATCAAACTCATAAAGTGGAAGGTTTTCGCGGGATGCGATAATTTCACGGACTTTTGCCGGTGCGTTTGCAGCAACAATGACAAGTTTTGCATCGCCGATTGCTTTTTCAACAGAGTTCTGACCGAGAACAACTTTACCGGTCTTGATTGCTCTTCTTAATGATAAGTTGAAATCCATTTTGTTTCACCGTTTTGAGGTAATTTTCTGCACTCCGGATAAAACTCAAGGGGGTGAATCCCAAACAGTATTTATTATCCTTCCCGCAGTATAGTATTCAGAAATATCTGAAAACTTTATACATATTAGCGCCTGAAGGTAATAATGGTTTGGTAGACCAGACACAAAAAACACCATAAAACAACTACACCCGGCAACAACTAAAAAAAAAAAGAAGCCCGGTTCTTTTCAGAACAACGGAAGCTTTTTCTGAGAATACACCGCAAACGCAATATAAACCGCAATCAGACACGGAACCGCATTCAGAATCACAGAAACCACAGGCATATCCCCTCCGGAATATGCGGTAAAGAACGCAGTACACCCATAAACAATCAACATGACACCGGGAAGGATTCTTGACTCCTTGCGAAGCATCGCAAACAAACCAATGATGATGAAAAGAATACCAATTCCGATGAACATTACACCCGAACTGTACATAGCAATAATACTAGTAAAACCAATGAGCAGGAACATAACCGGAGTAAACCGCATCTTACCAACAGCAAACAGAAGAATAGCTGTAAAGACCATCAGAATTCCGCAGAGCTGCTCAGCAGTAACGAATGTTTCAAGCGGAAGCGTTGCTTCACCAAGGATATAATACAGAGTGTACCCCCCGGTAATAATCGCAAACAAACTGTAACCGAGAACAGAACCTGATGCTTTGAAATCAGTCGCTGCATCTGCAGTGAGAATCTTTGCGCCCGGAAGACTCCATCTCTCACAGGCACAGCAGAAGGCATAGTAAAGACAAAGAACAGCAAGGATACCGCTGAAGACCAGACGCAGATACAAATTGAACCCCGCAATCTCATAAATAATGAAATTTACAAACCATAAAAAGGGGATAAGGAAAAGCATCCACTTCTTTTTATCCTGCCCGGTAAGAGTTACCAGCGTTACAAGAAACATGAATCCCATTAAAACTGTATACCACATTCCCGGCGAAGTAAATGCACAAAATAAAATAAAGAACCCTATTAATAAAAAGAGGATAGCAATCATATCCCTTTTATGCAAGATAACAAGAAGTGCAGCCACAATGAGTAATCCTGTTCCTAATGCAATGTGGATGAAACCATCTTGTTCAACAAGTGTGTTTGCTCCAATGCTTAAGATAGCACTAAGTATAAACGATGCCGCAATCATAAAGAAACCCGCAGCACTCAGATAGTTTCGTGCCTCGGTCTTTGCAATTTCGTCCATTACAAAGCCTCCGAGTCACTGATAAGAAGAGTCATACTAAGTATATTGTCTGTTACGACATATAAAAACCTCCGGCATAACCTTGAATTGAACACAGTACGATAGCGTACAACAGGAGGTGAACAGGTACAAAAAAATATTATTTTGAATTATCCTCAATGAATTTACGGATTGCATCAACCATAAACTCATTAGCCTTTTCAACTTCCTCTTTTTTGCCCCGCAGCGCAAGAATCTGACGCTCATCATTTTCCATATTTGCATAATTGAACGTGCGCGTAACCTCAACCAGCTCCACATCGAACTGCTGAATCATATCACGGATTACCGTACGCGGGCAACCCGGCGGGATGACTAAATCAAAATCCTCTTCTTCTGCCATGTTACTTACCTATCTTCTGACGTTTTGCCATAATACAGTGACCGCCGCGGACACCACCGATTGGACACTTCGGATGACCGATACTGTTCATGCAGCGGCCCATTAAAGCAGAACCGCGTGCCAGACCATCATCAACAAACACCAGATGCTCAACCGCATTGTCGTAAATTCCCCGCTCGATTACACCGTCTAAAATATACTGCGGCTTGTTGCCGGAAATAATCGCACGGCCGGTAAAACCGATGGAACTGTTCTTCGGCAGCAGATTGTTTTTGACACACAGGTCAATAATTTTGAGTGCAATCTCGGAACAGACGCGGTCGATAACTTCCCTGATAACCTGTTTCTTTTCATTTGCGGCAAGTTCCGCACCAAGTTTTTCAAGTTCGGGGAGATTGCTTCCGTCAACACCCGCATCGACACCTATTAAGAAAATGCCCGAATCCTTTGCAACATCGGCACACACCGGAACCTTTCCGAAACGTGTCCGCTCGCGCGGAACTTCGGCAACATCAACGAGGGCCAGTGCACGGTCAATGTAAGGCTGTGCCTTCTTGCGCGAGTTGTTTCCGGCCGGTGCGCAGTGTTCGCCGAATAAATCAAGCGCCGTACCTTTTTTGCCGTCAACAAGTCCCGTGCCGCGGATAATTGCATCAGGAATTGCCCCTGCAAGACCGCAGAAGTTTCCAATCGTCTTTGCAAACGGGCTTTCCGCTTTCGGATCAACATCCGATGTAATACGGCCGTCAAGGGTGGTTCCGAAATCCATGGAAATACACGGGTTTCTGAAATCAACCGGCGTCCATTTCGCACCTTCCTTGATACCCGCCATGGCAAGTTCGCCTTCCATTTCGTTTGCAACCATTTCAACACCGGTCGTTCCCGAAGGAGGAGTTACACCCGCAACAGCGCCGGTAAAGACAAGCCGGTCTGCGAAACTGTGCGGCCGAAGTTTCGGCGGCAGACTGTTAATTCCCATCGGAGGAGTCATTTTTTTCGGAGGAACGCCTGCTAAAAGACAGCCGTCTGCAAGTGCCTTAATGAATTCGCCGACCTGGTCAGGAGAATCCATTGCTGCAACTACACCGGTACTGCGGACAACAAAGTCCAGTTCGGTCTTGATATCGAGATTTGCGTCCTTGTGGCATTTTAACAGGGTATCACGGACAAGCTCGGTAACCGACTCGCGCGTAAGTTCCGTTCCGTCAAGAGTTGTTCCAAAGACTACCTCCCCCGGCTTTGGCGGGCGCACATCACGACTCATTGAGACGGTTTTGTTGATAACATACGAGCGCCCGTCTTCAAGGTTGGTTCCGGTCAGAATACACTTGGTAGTAGTATTTCCCATTTCAACGGATGCAACGATGAAATAGGGTTTTGATTTGTATTCGGGCTGTGTCATGCCCACACCGTAGCCGGCGGCTTCGGGGGCTGGAACACTTTCCACAATCCATGGCTGCTGCTTTTTGAAGCGATCAAAAAATCCTGCGGACATAATGAATAGAATTATGGTGTCAGTGAGTAAAATAGGTTTCGGAAAAGAAGGGAAAAATAAGAATTTAGAGAAGGGTTGCTTTTACAATTACAACGTCCTGGAGCGGTCTGTCGCTGTAGTTTGTTTTTACTTTGCCGATTTCATCAACAACCTCCATGCCGGAGATTACTTTGCCGAATGCCGGGTGATGAGTGTCAAGGTAGTTGTTGTTTACCAGGTTAATGAAGAACTGGGAGCCCCCGGTGTTCGGTCCTGCATTTGCCATGGAAATCGTTCCGCGGTCGTTTCTGTTGGTTTTGGTGAACTCGTCCCGGATTTTGTAGCCGGGTCCGCCCATGCCTGTTCCTGTCGGGTCTCCGCCCTGAATCATGAATCCGTCGATAATGCGGTGGAAAATAACACCGTTGTAAAATCCTTTTTTGACAAGGTCGGCAAAGTTGCCGGTGGTAATCGGCATATCTTCACGGAGTTCGAGAGTGATGTCTCCATGGTTGGTGGATAAAAGAACTTTCTGTGCCATCGTTAATAGATGGGCGTTTGAAAAATAAGTAGTTGTTTAAAGTGATTCCCACTTGTCGTTGTCGCGACCTTTCTTTTCTTTCTTCTGCTTTTTGTCTCTGCCGCCGGAGGATTTTGCCCCGCGGTAAAGAAGGAATGTAATAATGAGACCTGCTATCAGAACAACAATTACTATCAGGAGAATCATGGTTGTCCCGTCAAGGGTGAAGGTGATTTTATTTCCAGGGACTTGAGTCTGTACTGCGGTCGGATTTGTTGTATAAGACGGGTTTGAAGCGGTCTGTGTCGGTGTTACAACAGCAGTCTTCGTCGGTTGAGGAGTTGATGTCGCACTCGGAGATGCTGCCCTTGCCTGTGCAATATAGTTGTCTGCGATATCAAGCATGCTTTCTGCAGAATTGTAAAGGGAAGTATAATCGCCGGTTTTATCCGTTTCAAAGGCTTTTACTGCAGTATTATACATCATGACAAGACTGTTTGCCGAAACACTTACCATGGTTGCCTTGTCACTTGCACCAAGAGCGTTAAGGGTGTTTACATCCGAATTGAGCACGTTAATCTGACCGGCAACATAGTTCAGAATTGCATAGTTGAGCGATTCTTTTGCAGCTGCAATATTAATGTCTGCTGCATCAAGAGAGGCAAGAGCACTAGTAAGGCTGTCAACACCCAGATTTTCTGCAGTTAAGATGTTTTCGTTCGCCTTTGACGCAATGCTCTGCGCTTCGGCTGTATTTATACCGGTGCCGGCATATGAATTGATTGAGGTCTGAACCTGCGAAAGAGCGGATTTACGCGCATTTACATCCGCCGGGAAATTAGCAACATTGTACACATACTGGACCGGAGATACGTAGGATGAAATAACCGAAGAACCGGAGCAGTGCTGAATTGTTAATGCATTAATATCCATTCCGACCAGCGAAGACGGAACTGAACCGCTGAAATCAACCCGTACCTGGAACGGATAATCATAATTTATGAAGAAACTGGGGATTTCTGCAGACTTTCCCTGTCTTGTTGTATATGTCAGGTCATGTGTACCGTCACTCGGAGTAAGTACCCACGAGACACCGTTTAACGGCGATATCAGCTTAAGAGATTCAGTAGACCTTGGATAGTCCTGCGGGAAATAAAGAGTTACTGTGGCTGTAACTTTATCGCCGACCTGCAAAACGCCGTCAGGAGAAATAACCGCAGTAGTCTTTGATTCGGTAAATCCTGTCAATGCACTTGCACATCCGACAAACAGTGCACACAGCAACAGAATGGTCAAAATTTTAAAGACTGCTTTCATTGTTACATACAATTATGTCGACAAAAATTATAAACATGTACCCTCACCAATAACATAACACAGATGAAAAACCCCTTTCATGTTATGATTATCCCCACGCTCGGCTGCCCCGGGCGATGCAAATACTGCTGGAGTTCGGACGTCAACTCGCCGAAAATGACGCTTGATACCGCAAAAGAGATTGTAGAATGGCTTCGTCCGGTAAACGAGGAACATGTCACCTTTACCTTCCACGGTGGCGAGCCGCTTCTTGCAGGCGCGGAGTTCTACCGCAAGGTTCTGCCGATGTTTGCGCACGAACTTGCGCACCTGCATCCTGAGTTTGCGATGCAGACCAATCTCTGGCTTATGGGCGATGAACTGGCAGAAATTCTTGCAGAATATCATGTTCCGCTCGGTTCATCCATTGACGGACCGCAGGACCTGACAAACTATCAGCGCGGGGATGAATATTTCGAGCGCTGTATGCAGGGGTACAAAACTGCTGTTTCCCACGGGCTTTTGGTCCGGTTTATCTGCACGTTTACGAATTCGTCGGTAAAACAGCGCGATGAGATTGTAACGTTCTTCAAAGAGCAGGGCTGGGTCATGAAACTGCATCCGGCGCTTCCGTCGCTGAAAGGGGACAATCCGAATGCATGGACGCTTGCACCAGAGGAGTACGGGGAGCTTCTGGTTTATCTTCTCGATATTGCAGCAGAAAATCCGGATTTTGAGATTATGAATATTAACGACCTGCTGCGCTGCGTATTCACGCGTTCGGGAAGTGTGTGTACGTATGCGGATTGTATGGGCAGCACTTTTGCTGTGGGACCGGACGGGAAAATCTATCCGTGTTACCGGTTTGTGGGTATGGATGAATGGGTTTTGGGAGATGTGCGCGACCATCCGTCGATTGAGGCGCTCATGCAGAGTCTGGCGGGTAAGCGTATTATGGCATACAAATCATATGTGGACGGCGCCTGTAAAGACTGTGCGCACATTAGTTACTGCCGGGGAGGATGTCCGTATAATGCAATTGCGCCTACCGCCGGAACGCTTGAGGGGGTTGACCCGCATTGTGTCGCGTACAAGCGGATTTTCGATGAAATTATTGCCAGAATGGAGGCGGAAATGAACGGTGCTGCGCAGCGGCCCGCATCACGGGTTTCACGGGTAAAGCGGGCAGCAAAGCCTGATGTGCTGCCGCTAATACGGAAAATCGTGGATAAGGAATAACCTTCTTTTTTACTTTCAAAACAACAAAAGAAAAGTGGACCCGG
>DALTWF010000037.1 GCA_029987235.1 Methanocorpusculum sp.
AAAGTTAATTTTGGAGATATGTTTAAATACTGGGGTTATCGATTGGACAGGCTCTTGAAGAATTTATCCGTCCAGATATTCGCTCTGAATTTTAAGAACTTCCGCACTGTCCTTTGCCGCGGCATATTCAGCTAAGGGCTCCGCATTCAGTTCAAGAAAATGCAGACCCCAGTTAAACTTGGCAAGAATTGTCTCCGCCTGCTTTGTCTCGCCCAAAATAACAAGAGCCGCGGCAAGGGCTTCAACCGAGGTGAGCGTAAAGGGTTTGCCGAAATTCACCGGATTTGCGGCAACAAGAAACGGAAGCGCCCTCCTTCCTTCCCACCGGTCTGCATTAATTGCATCAAGAAACTCCCATGAACAATCCAGAGCAGTAATTGAGTTCACCCATGATTTATCAGCCGGGGAAATCACCGAGGCACGGGGGTCCAGCAAAAGCGTGTTTTTGGGAATCTGTCCTAATTTGCCGACAATTTTCATCATGCCGAAACGTTCCAGTTTTTTCATGGTGCACTTTTTCGGGTCGCACGAGTTGTCGCGGTAGGAGAGAAGAGATATCGGCATTTTATATCTATATTCAGCGTTTGAACTGAAATAGATAGCGATACCCCTACCTATTTATTCTCATACGCTAAAATACAAATACACATGCTTGAAACGCTTTTGTCACCGGCAGTCCTTCCCTGGATATTGATTGCAGTAGGTATCGTGTTTCTGATTATAGAAGCAGCATCCCCTGGCTTTTTCATGGCAATTCCCGGAACGGCACTCGTAGTTTTGGGGCTTTTTGCCTTCTTTGCCTACGATTTATTCATGTCTCCGATAGGAATAGCAGTTGCTGTAATTGCCGCAATTATCGCCGCAATCGGTACGGTGCTGGTGTATAGAAAAATCTCTCCCGACAGAAAACCCAATACCATTTCCAAAGATACCATTGTCGGTAAAACCGGTATGGTAACCGAAGAAGTTGATGAAGATTCAATCTCCGGCAAAGTGGAAATAGATGGTGCTGTCTGGAGCGCAAAAAGTTCAGGCGGGAAAATCGCCGCCGGAAAAAAAGTCACCGTGGACTCTTCAAACGGTGTGCACATTATTGTTTCTGAGGTAAAATAAATGGAAATTACTACAATTCTCGGTATTATTATTGTTCTCTTAATCCTTGTGCTGTTTGCAAAAGGTGTTGTCATTATTCAGCCGTACCAGAAAGGACTTGCAATCCGGCTTGGTACCTATACCGGTCAGTTGAATCCTGGTTTCAAATGGGTCGTGCCGTTTATTACGACCGTGGTCAAACTCGACCTGCGTACCCAGGTTATTGATGTTCCTTCGCAGGAGGTTATCACCAAGGATAACTCGCCTACTGATGTGGATGCAATTATTTATGTCCGTGTAATGGACCCCGAGCGTGCATATTTCGAGGTTTCAAACTACCGTCAGGCAACAGTTGCCCTCGCACAGACCAGTCTGCGTGGTATCATCGGCGATATGGAACTTGACGAGGTCTTATACAATCGTGACATGATTAACCGCAGGCTCCGGGATATTCTTGACAAGGAAACGGACCAGTGGGGTGTGAAAATCGAACGCGTTGAAATCAAGGAGGTCAATCCTATTGGTGCTGTAAAACAGGCAATGACCGAGCAGACTGCAGCCGAACGTGAACGGCGTGCCGCGATTTTACGTGCGGATGGAGAAAAGCGTGCTGCAATTCTGAAAGCGGAAGGAAGCCGTCAGAGTATGATTTTAGAAGCGGAAGGTGAGCGGCAGAGTAAGATTTTACGTGCCGAAGGAGAACGCCAGAGTCAGATTCTGCAGCGTCAGGGAGAAGCACAGGGTCTCAGAATTATGGCTCTTGGTTCCCGTGCGCTTGACAACCGTTCCATTGCAGTACTTTCTCTGAATGCGCTTGAGAAAATGAGCGACGGTCAGGCAACGAAGATTATCTTCCCGTTCGAGGTCTCAAACTTAATCAGGCAGGGTGCAAAGTTCCTTGGCGAAGATGTTGCAGCAGCGGCAGCCGGTGAAAAACTTGAGTCAGATGTGAAACTGGATGAGTCTATTCTCGGTACCCTTCCGGATGCAGAAGATATTGCCCGTGCGGTTGAGTCTGCTAAGAATGCGTCAACGCTTGCAGAAGCAGAAGACGCAAAAGTGCCTTCCGAGACATAACTTTCTTTTTTTCTCAGTGTTTCATAATCTTTTCAAATCTGAACATCCCGTCAAATCCGTCTGATTTTGGTTCGTTTTGATCGGGATGGAATTCGTTGAAAAACTCCACGATGTGAAATCCGCAGCGGTTGACGTAAAAATGAATGTTTCTTTTTTCAAAATAGGGTGTGCAGGTTTCCCAGATTTCTGTTTCAGGGTGAAGCGCTTCGATTGCTTTCCATGCAGCCTGACCTATTCCTTTACTGTGACAATCCGACAGCACAAACAAAATCAGCAGTTCATTTCGGTGAGTTTCTTTGTTTATCTTCAGTATCGCGCCCCCAGCTTTTTCATTGTTAACCCAAATCCGGTAGGTTTCCGAATCGGGGGCGTTTAGACATTTTTCAATTGTTTTGCGGGAGATTATTTCCTCACCGTCTTCAAAATGTTCGTCACGCACGCCGAATTCTTCCACTGCCCCGTATTTGAAGGCACGCTGATTATCAAGAATAAACTGTTCGCGGTCACTGTCTTTGAGAGGCAAAAGGGTTAATTCTACAGAAGTGCGGGATGATGTCATTGGATAATGTTAATGTGTTTTGTGCAGATGCTCTTAAAGATTCTGATTGAAACAGGGTCAAGGTCAGGGTCAGGGAACGGATAAAGCAGCACAAAAATTCTATTGAAAAAAAGTGTGCAGGTGCACAGAAATTTTCGATAGAATAACTCTACCCTTTTTCTCTTCCCGCCTGATTGCGCAAATCCAGTGTTGCAAACAAAATACCCATCCCCATCAGTACAAAGGCGAAAATAAACTGTACTGACGGAAGTTCGGAGAAAATGACGCACGAAACAATTGCCGCAAGGAACGGATTAATGCCGTAGAATGTTCCGGCACGCGCCGCACCAAGATGTCTTTGTGAAAGCAGCAGAAACACATTGTTGATGCCGTAAATAAAGACGCCGAGAACCAGAACCGTGAGGATAAGCGAAAGTGACGGAACCGGCTCCCCTGCTGCAAACGCAATAATCAGCGAGCCGAGACCGGCAAAAATCCCTTTCATGGTCACGACTTCTGTAGGATTTCTGTCAGAGACTTTCCTCATAAAGTTGTTTTCAAAACCCCAGAAGACACAGGCTGCAATTACCAGAAGCGAACCGGGCGAGATTGCAAACGAACTGAAATCCTCGACCGATAAAATCATGCTGCCTGCGGTAACGAAAAGAATCGCAAACCAGAGTTTTTTGGAAATCAGTTCCTTAAAGATGATTAATGCGATAAACGCGGTCGCCACGGTCTCAAAATTGCTTAACAGGGATGCATTTGAAGCGGCCGTAAGAGAAAGTCCGAGCATCATCGACATTGCAGCAAGCATGTCGGAAAAAATAATCCCTAAAATCCACGGGGTGTCAGAACGTTGGATGTGGCGCGTTTTATCCATCAGCGGCGTTTTCCAGAGCAGAAGGGATGCAAGAATTACTCCGATTCCTGAGCCGATGTTCAGTAATGATGCCGTAAAAAAAGGGGATACCTCTTCTAAAACCAGTTTGGAAAGAGGCGGGGAAAAAGCAGCGCCGCATGCTGCGATTACAGCAAAACAGATTGCAAGATGTTCTTTTGATACTGTAATACCCATTGCGGTTGCTTTTTATGATGGTTATTTTTCTTCGGCTGCTTTTTCTTCTTTGCGCTGAATTGCGCCCAAAACAAGGTTTAAGGCGTCAAGCACATCTTCCTGACCTAACTGATATTCGCGCATCGCAGAATAGAGCATGTACATGATGTCATAGCCGTAGAATGCAAGTGCGTCTTCTGTGGTTAGGGGGGATAAGTAGGAGTCAATGATAAATCCATCGTTTGAGTACATTAACTCGTATAACTCGCCTTTTTCAGTCATGACGCAGAACTGCTGGGCGACCTGTTTTGTCGGGTTGTCCGGGCGTGTTGAAACGGGGTTTTGGGGTTTTCCGAGGATAATCATTTTGTCGGGATAGAATTTCTGGTCGTAGATTTCCCCTTTCTGGTCCTGTTTACCTTTGAGCATGTATTCCGAGCCGATTTCTGCAATTACGGGGGTAACGGAGCGAATCATTTTTTCAAGGAATTTGACATTGTCTGCAATAATGGCATCAAGTACTTCCTTTTGTGCGTCTTTGGTTTCTTTGACCTGTGCGCAGAGCCGGTCAAATCCCTGTTCTACGATTTCATCCATGGTTATACATTTCCTTTCGCAGTAATTAATTCATTTGCAATTCTTCTTCCTTCTGATTCGGCATAGGACGCGGCAGCCTCGCGTTCGGCGGGGCTTTTTTTGTCCATGCCGGGGAATAAGACGTTTTCGCGGTATGGGAATCCGGAGTCGTTAAAGAAGGCTTTGACTACGGGGCGGGCTGCGTCAAATATGATGGGCAGGTCCTGTCCGGAGGTTGAGATGAAAACGCCTGTGTGGGTGGAAAGGTGTTCTTCGGTGAATACGAGGGTCTGTGTCATGAATTTCTGTGCCCATAAGAATTGTCCGCGGTCGATGAAGGCTTTCATTTCGGCGGTTACGGTCATTGAGTAGATTGGAGAGGCAAGTACAAGGATGTCTGCCTGCAGAATTTTGTCAAATATGTCTGTTAAGGGGTCTTTGATTACGCATATTCCTTTTTTGTGGCAGGCGTTGCAGCCGCGGCAGTTTTTGAAGTCTATGTCGCGGAGGTTTATTTTTTCGGTTTCAGCGCCTGTGCTTTCTGCGCCTTTCAGAAATGCGTCTAAGACGAGGTCGGTGTTGCCTTTTTTGCGGGGGCTGCCCTGTATTGCAAGTATTTTCATTTGAATGGTATGTTGTTTGGGTTGTGAGGGGATAAAGGGTTGGGTAGGGGTGTGTGACTAATTTTTTGGGATGAAGTCACCGACCTGAATCCCCCAAAAAAATTCACCCCCGCACGCCCGTGAAAATACAAAACACCCCCCGCACCAAAAAAACTCATAACTCATTAGCCCCCATACATATATGACCAATGGCTGCAATACCCGACACAGAACAAAACGACCCCATGACAGAGTACATCTATCACCCCGGGGAAAAGTTCTGCCCGGACCAAAATCAAGAATTTGACGCCGACAACTACATGGACCGCCTCATGCAGAGACGCAAAGAAATCCTTGCAAACAGCGCAGCCCTGCACATTCTCCGCACGAAAAAACTCATCTGCCGCATGCGCAGCGCAGCAGCCCGCAGCCGCAAAAAAGCAATCCTCCTAAAACAGACCGCAAAAGTAAGCCTCTTAAGAAACATGGAAATCCGCAGGCTCCGGTGAAGAAAATGCGCTACTACTTCAAACCCGACACCCTCATCATCCGCGGAAACTTCCGGGCCGCAAGCAACGGCATATCCGGAGGAATACAGGATATACACACCCTCCTAAACATCACCGTCCCCCGCGGATTTACCGAAAACGCCGCAAAATACATAGACCTCATCTCCGCAAAATACGGATTTCTCCACCCCCACTTCGGCCTACTTACCGCAGTCCCGATGAAAAACCTCTGCATAGCACAATACGACTACATCACCGCATTTGTTACAGCAGCAGTCTCCGACCGCAACCGCACAATCAATATAATTGTCACCTCCGCAAAACCCATGACCGACTCAGCCCTCCTCGGCGCCTTAATGACCGTAACCGAAGCGAAAATGAAAGTCGTTTCCGGAAGAAAACTCCCCTCAGGCGCATTCAGCACAGACGCTGTAATAGTCGCCTCGGAAAAAACCGCAGAAGCACCAGATGAATTTGCAGGGCCCCTGACAGAAACCGGCGAACGAATCTACAAAGCCGTATCACAGGCGCTGAATGTTGCCCTCGTCAGATTTGACAACTACCTCCTAAGCAACTGGGGCGTATCCCGCGGCTGGGCAAAAGGCGCTGAAAAAATCGTAAACCGCCCCGCATTTTTCATATACAGCAGATATAAAGGAGACCACTGGAACGAATGGCTCCCGGAAGGATGCCCGTATTATCCGTGCCATAAATTCGAAGAACAGAAATGCTATTTCTGCTACTGCCCGCTGTACCCCTGCAAAGACAGAGAATTCAGCGAGGAAATTGAAACCCCACAGGGAAAAATCTGGAGCTGCATGGACTGCAGATTTATTCACGAGCCGAAAGTCGCCGAACACCTGCGGAGAAATCCCGAGGCGAAGATGGCTGAATTAAAGGCCGTGTGGAAGAGCAGTGAGTAATCTTACGCTCGGATTTTCATCTAAGATACGGTAAAACTGCACCCACAAATACGGTAAAACTATTGCCTCAAATACGGTAAAAGTATCTATCCCACTAAATAAAGAAAAAAAAAACACCGCACTATTTGACCCCCTTCTTCTCCTTTGCCCCAAGCCACTTGTTATACAGGAATAAAATTATCGAACACACCACTATTGCTGCAGCACCTATTATTATATGTGAATCAAACCCGGCCGCAAAAAACTTACCATAAGCGTCAAAAATCGAATCCGCACACTGACCAAGATAATAGGAAATCAGAATCAGACTGAAAACAACCGGCGCACTTACCGCATTGTACTTTTCAGAAAGAATCGTAAGCGCCAGCGGAAATGCAAAAAACATCAGTGCAGCAACAAATAAAATCTCCACCGGAAGAATAATATCATACGGAACCGCAGGCGAAATAATGCCAAGCGGGGCAATACCCAGAAAAACAATCGCAAGCACAATATATTTATTGGTGATTTTCTGCAGCCGCTTGGTTAAAAATACTGAACCGATGATTAAAATGAGATTAAGAACTCCGATAAGCAGCGGACCCATAAATTCCACATCTTCGAATGCATAAACCGTTTCTGCATCATTAATCGCCTGCGCAAGAATAAAACCGAGCGCAAAGAAAATCCCTATCGAAATCCAGAAATACACATCGGTAATGATATTTCTTACTATACGCAGGAATCGCCTTTCATCAACCCACGGCTTCCTCTTCTTTGGCACATTCTCTTTTTCTTTTAAGATTTCAACAAGCGGAAGCGTACAAAAGACGACAAAGGCAAGAATCAGAAAAGAAGGAACAATATCGATACTCAGAAGCATCAGACTCAGAACCGGAGTTAAAACAATACTGATAAGACTGTGCGAGGTAAATATTGCAGCAGACAAAAACGGCACATATTTGTGCTTAATATGCTTTTCCGCCGCAGTATAGACAATACCATACGACAAAGCCCCCCCTGCAGCACCCCAGACAATACCGAATAAAAGCATTGGAACTATACTAGGTGCATTTGCGATAAAACAAAAACCGATAATTCCTAAAATCTCAAGAATAAGACCAAAACGCATCACACGGTAACAGGAGTATTTCATCGCAAAAAAACTGAACAAAATTGAAAAGAACCCGGAAAAAATAAGCATGGCGGTTGTTGCGATGGAAAACTTTCCGTAATGAAAACCCCCTTCAATTCCTGTTGCATTGGTAATTACGCTTGTTGCATCCATCAATCCATAGAAAAAACCGTTAATGACGCAGGCTGCAATAACAACCATAAACAGCAGACCGTATTTCGTTGCACAGATACGGCGGTACAGGTTTATAACCGGCGGAATAATTTCCATAAGTTACTTATTGATTTGGAGGAAGAGGGTATTTAATTTCACGATACATATCCGGCAAATACATATTCTCTGAAATCCTATATACATATTCGTTATTCACAAACTCAATTAGAGAACACGTCATGAAAGTAATATACAGCGACGGAAAAGTCGGCGAATGTCCAAAAGAGGACGAACTCCACGTCATTCGTCACACGGCAGCCCACATTTTGGCACAGGCTGTCCAGCACCTCTACCCGAAAGCATCTTTTGCCTACGGTCCTGCAACCGAAAAAGGATTCTACTATGATGTAGATTTGGGCGATGCAAAAATCTCCGACACTGACCTGCCGGCAATAGAAAAAGAGATGCAGAACATTGTCAAGGCAAACCTGCAGATTACTCCGTTTATTCTTCCCCGTGCAGAAGCAATCAAACTCATGCAGGAAAGAAACGAGCCGTACAAAGTAGAACATATCGCAGACCTTGCAGAAGATGTACCCCTTAGTTTCTATCAGCAGGGCGACTATATTGATATGTGCGTCGGTCCGCACTTAACCTATACCAAGACCCTTAAGGCATTCAAACTGACCGGTCTTTCCGGCGCATACTGGAAGAACAACAGCGAAAACAAGATGCTGACGAGAATCAACGGTACTGCATTCGCATCCGCAAAGGAACTCGAAGATTTCCTCAAACTCCAGGAAGAAGCCGAACGCCGCGACCACAGAAAGATTGGAAAAGAGATGAAACTCTTCATGTTCGCAGACGAAGGACCGGGATTTCCGTTCTTCCTGCCAAACGGCATGATTATCAAAAACGAGCTGCTGAACTACTGGCGTGACTTGCACAAAGAACACGGATACCAGGAGATTTCCACCCCGTTAATCATGAACCGCAGCCTCTGGGAACGCTCAGGTCACTGGGACCACTACAAGGAGAATATGTACGGTACCGTAATCGACGATGAGGATTTCTGCATTAAACCGATGAACTGCCCCGGTGGTGTAATGGTTTATGCGAACGAGCCGAGAAGCTACCGCGATTTACCGATGCGCCTTGCAGAGGTCGGTACTGTTCACCGCCACGAATTAAAAGGAACCCTGCACGGCTTATTCCGTGTCCGCTGTTTCAATCAGGACGATGCACATATCTTCATGCGCAAAGACCAGATTGCAGATGAAATTGCAGGTGTGGTTAATCTTATCAATACTGTTTACACCAAGTTCGGATTCGAATACTTCCTTGAACTCTCCACCCGTCCTGAAAACTCAATGGGTTCCGATGAAGACTGGGATGCAGCAACCACCGGTCTCAAAGACGCTCTGGAAAAACTGAAGCTGCCCTATACCATTAACGAGGGAGACGGAGCTTTCTACGGTCCGAAGATTGACTTCCACCTGCGCGACTGCATTGGAAGGACCTGGCAGTGCGGAACGATTCAACTTGATTTCCAGATGCCGCAGAACTTCGACCTTACCTATGTCGATGAAAACGATGCACGCCCGCGTCCGATTATGATTCACCGTGTAGCATTCGGTTCTATTGAGCGGTTCATCGGTATCCTGACCGAGCACTTTGCAGGAAAGTTCCCGGTCTGGCTTGCTCCGATGCAGGCAAAAGTCCTTCTTGTCTCAAAGAATGCAGCTGACTTTGCAGACGAGGTTGTTGCAAAACTGAAAGACGCAAAGGTCCGTGTCGAACTTGACAACCGCAATGAAAAAATCGGCTACATGATTCGTCAGGCGCAGTACACCGAACGTGTGCCCTACATGGTTATTATCGGCGACAAAGAACTTGAGTCAAAGACTGTATCAATAAGAACCCGTGACAGCAAGACTGTTTCCATGTCTGTCGATGAGTTTGTGACAAAAATTACCGGCGAAATCCGCGACCGGGCATAATATTTTTTTTCGGCACATTGTGCCAGAAGTATATATACCAGTAAAACATATTACCTTTTACCATGAAGAACTATTTTGACTTAACCGGCAAAGTCGCTGTAATTACCGGCGCTTCATCAGGACTTGGCGTACAGATGGCTAAAGCACTCGCAAATCAGGGCGCAGCAATCTGCGTACTTGCCCGCCGCAAAGAACGCATTGAAGCAGTGGCAAAAGAAATTCATGAAACCTACGGAGTGGAAACCCTGGCTGTAGTCTGCGACGTTACCGACACCGGAAAAGTCAACGCTGCACGCGATGAAATCTATGCAAAATTCGGTCATGCAGACATTATTGTAAACTCCGCGGGAACCGGCGGTATTACGCCGACTGTGGATGTAACCGATGATCAGTTAATGCAGGAAGTAAACATTGACCTGGTCGGTACCTTCAAAATGGCACGCGCCTTCGCACCGGGCATGATTAAAAACGGATTCGGCAGAATCATCAACATTGCCTCAATGTACGGTCTTGTTGGAAACATGGCAGCACCTTCTGCACCGTATCACGCAGCAAAGGGCGCCGTTGTAAACCTGACCCGTGCACTTGCAGCAGAATGGGGACAAAACGGCATTACCGTAAACTCAATCTGTCCCGGTTACTTCTATACTGAACTGACCGCAGCAACTCTTGACACCGAATGGTTTACCGCCTATGCAAAAGGCGCAGTACCGCTTGGTCGTTATGGAAAAGAGGGCGAACTTGACACCACCGTAATCTATCTTGCCTCGCCGCTTTCAACCTATGTCAATGGTATGAATATTGCCGTAGACGGCGGATACACCTGCATCTGAAAGCGCACGAAAAAAGTGTCAGGAGAAATCCTGACAAAATTATTTTGTTCCGAAAATTCTGTCGCCCGCGTCTCCGAGACCCGGGACAATGTAACAGTTCTCATTTAAGGTTTCATCAAGCGCTGCAACATAGATATCTACATCAGGATGCACTTTCTGCACTGCATTGACACCCTGCGGTGCTGCAACAAGACACATCAGCCGGATTTTTTTGCCGCCGTACTTTTTGAGTGAGGTGATAGCATCACATGCACTGCCGCCTGTTGCGAGCATAGGGTCCACGATGATAATTTCAGACTCGGCAATCTCGGCAGGGAGTTTGCAGTAATACTCAACCGGCTGATGCGTGGTTTCATCACGGTACAGACCGATGTGACCAACTTTTGCAAACGGCATCAGGTTTAACAGACCATCGGTCATGCCAAGACCGGCACGGAGAATCGGTATAATTGCAATCTTGTCAGTCGCCATTACCGGTTTTTTGGTCAGGCAGATAGGAGTTTCAACATCAACGAGTTTGATTGCGAAGTTCTTCGTAACCTCGTAACCCATCAGCATCGAAATTTCGGTCAGCAGTTCACGGAAGTCCTTGCTGCCCGTTTCCTTGTTTCTCATCATAGTCAGCTTATGGTGAATAAGCGGGTGGTCAACAATATGCAGTATGCTCATAAGATAGTATTGGACGCAAGGACAAATAATACCTTATCATCTGCTCGCAGTCCTGATGTCAGACATCATACTATAAATCCTTTCAGGTCCTATATGTGATGATTAAAACATGGCTTCTGAAAAATCCAGCAAAGCAAAAGAAGGCGGCAAGCTGGTAACCTTAGGCATTCAGCACGTTTTTGCAATGTTTGGTTCTACCATTCTTGTCCCGATTCTTACCGGACTGCCGGTCTCTGTTGCTCTTTTCTGCGCGGGTATTGGAACGTTAATCTTCCACTTCGTGACAAAAGGCAAAGTACCTGTATTCCTTGGTTCCAGTTTTGCATTCATTGCGGCAATCTGTGTTGTTTCTGCAACTGAAGGCATTGAGTATGCAACAGGCGGTATTGCTGCAGCAGGCTGCGTGTATCTTGTTCTCGCAGTCGTTGTCTATTTCGCCGGTGCAGACCGTATTAAAAAACTGTTTCCGCCGGTAGTCTGCGGTCCGGTTATTATGATTATCGGTCTTATGCTCGCAGGTACTGCAATCAGTTACTTCACTGACGGCTGGTCTTATCTTGTGGGTGCGATTGTAATTGCAACCGTTATCGTTGTCTCCCTCTTATGCAAAGGATTCATCCGCATGCTTCCGATTCTCTTCGGATTAATCGTCGGCTATGTTGCCTGTATGATTTTAACCGGCTGCGGTATTGATGTGGGTCTTGACTATGCAAAGATTACAGGAGCTTCCCTCTTTACCGTTCCTGAGTTCTTCCTGCCGAAGTTCAGCATTTCCGCAATTTTAATGATTGCTCCTATTGCAATCGTTACATTCATTGAGCACCTTGGAGACATTACCGCAAACGGTGCTGTTGTCGGTAAAGACTTCTTCAAGGACCCGGGACTTCACAGAACGCTTCTCGGTGACGGTCTTGCATCAATCTTTGCAGGTCTTGTAGGCGGTCCGGCAAACACCACGTATTCTGAAAACACCGGTGTTCTTGCAGCAACCAGAAACTACAACCCGAGAACCCTGGAAATTGCAGCAGTGTTTGCTATCCTGATTGCATTTATTGGTTACATCTCCGGTTTCATCAGCTCTATTCCGAATGCGGTTTTAGGCGGTATGTGTATCATTCTCTTCGGTATGATTGCATCTGTCGGTCTGCGTACTCTTGTCGAAGCACAGGTGGATTTCAAGAATCAGCGCAATGTCATTATTGTTGGTATTATGTTAATTCTTGCAATCGGCGGTCTTGCAATCCCGATTATTACTGAAGCAAACTTATATCTTTCCGGTGTTGCACTTGCAGCCCTTATCGGTATTGTCTTAAACCTGGTTCTGCCTGAGCGTCTCGGTATTCCGCCGGAGGAAAGGGAGAAGAAAAAGGCTGAAGAAAAAGCAGAGTAATTCTGCATTCTATCTTTTTTTTTATTAGTAATATATTTATAGTTTCTATTTAGCGAACAGTATCTATCTCCTCCGCGAAAAGCGCAAAAGTCAATGAAAAACGCAAAAGATGATTTTAGGTCAGTGACTTTTTTTCGTGATGGAAAAAAGTCAGTGAGTTGTTTTCGCTCTTGAAAATAGTGAGTGACTTTTTTTCGTATTTTGTTTCGCGGTCGGTCGGGTGATTTTTAGGCGAGCGTCAGCGAGCCGGCGGCACGAAGTGACGCAAAAATCACTCTGCCGACCGCGCGCGATTGCAGGAAATCATCATTGAGCAAAATAAGACCTGCACAGCCGGCTCAGGAAAGGTCTGAGGGCTTTAGCCCGAAGACATGAGCCAGCTATGCTGGCGAAAGCCGGTCTGATTAGCGAAGCCGGAAGCGGTCAGCTTGCTGTCCGCGTCCGTG
>DALTWF010000038.1 GCA_029987235.1 Methanocorpusculum sp.
CTTTTGCGCTTGTCATGATATTTACTCCACCGGCTTGGTCTCAACCTGACCAAAGAGTTTCTCGACAACCTTGGAAGTCCGCGGAATGCATAACTCGGTCTCAATCTTCTTTGCAAGGTCAGTAATCTCACCCTTGAAGTGAACCTTGGTTCTGCGGATGGTGATAACATCCTCGGACGGACATGCGTTGACACATGCACCGCAAAGGATACACAGGTCGTGGTTGACTGCAATCTTGTCTTCAATAGAGTCGCGCTTCAGCATAGTTGCCGGAAGCGGAGTCGGGAGATAAATTGCGTGGCACGGACAGACGTCAAGACAGGTTGAACAGCCTCCCGGACACTTGTCAGCGTTGAAAGTAACCTCACCATCGAAGAACTTGGTAACCTTGACAGCCTCGTTCGGACAAACTGTCTTACACCAGGTACAGGTGATACAGTCATCGTGGTCAATGGAAATGTTGCCTGCGAGCTTAAGGTCTTTCGGAAGTTTTCTGGTAACCTTTAATGCCTTGTTCGGGCATGCATCAACACAGACATTACATGCATCGCACTTGGATTCGTCCCACACAAGTTCTCCGGTGACTTTGGTGTGCTTTGCATCAAGCGGGTCTTTCTCTTCGTGAAGAGCCGGACACAGGGAAGAACAGATACCGCAAAGTGTGCACTTTTCTTTGTCGTTAACAAATTCAACCTTTGCATCGGCTAATGCAACATGACGGTCGACACCGCCTTCAACAGTACCCTCGTACTCCGGAACATCACGCACAATTGCATCGTGCGGGCATGCCTCGGAACAGATAGTACATCTGTCGCATTTCTTTTCATCGATTTCCGTAGTATAATCATACTCAGGGAAACCTTCCTGCTCTCTGATAGGCAGGGACTTCTCTCCGTCAATTCTCAGTTCAAGAGAGTTGAACGGGCACATAATGGTACAGACACCACAGTAGGAACAGACCGACGGGTCAACAAAGACTGCTGCCTCATTGGTCGCTCCACGGTTTGCGGCACCGACCATTCCAATCTTGACAGCATCGCGCGGACAAACTTCCACACAGATACCGCATCCAACACATTTGGATGCATCCAGGATGAGCTGAGAGGTCTTCTTTAAAAGACGCTGCTCCATGACAACAGTGTTGCCCTCAACCCTCTTGGAGAATTTTGGAAACATAGTACTCATAGCCATGACTATTACCTCGATTGGCTGTACCGTAGAATTGGGTACCCTCGATACAGCACTGATCGATAACCTACTATTTGGGTGTTATGAGATAAAAAGGTTATACACTGAAATTTTGCAGGTATTTAAAGGAGGTAAGTACATCATCAAATGTGAGCACCTCAACAGTTTTGCTTGCCGGAAACTGCATGATTTTTGCAAAGTCGATATTTCCGCTTCCGCACGCCGCATGCTCGTCCTGAATTCCATGATTATCGTGCAGATGCATATGGTCGGGACCTGCCTGCAGAAATTCATCCAATACTCCATTCAGATTTGCATGTCCCACATCCAGACAGAACCCGAGGCCGCAGGAACGAATGTAAGGCAGCCAGTCGGGAAAACGGAAATGACAAATCTCCCAGCCGCCGAAATTTTCGATGACAAATTTCGCTGAATACTCTTTCTGAATTTTCCCAAGCTCCGCAAGCGACCGCCTGACAGCCCGCGATGATTCATCCCAGAGATTTTTTTCAAGACAATACCCCGCATGTACCACGATTTTTTCCGCATTAATCTCCCCTGCAGCTTTTGCCACATCTTCTAACACCTCAACCGCGGCTCTCCTCAGCGGCTCAAACGTACATGCAAGGTTTCCGTCCGAAGTGGGAGCGTGTATAGTATAGTGCAGGTCAAAAGATTGTGTATCCTCCAGATGCGTAAAAAGGGAATGGTCCGCATCACACTGGATTTCCACCGTGTCCGAAAGAGGTGAAAGCCTCTCAAGCACCTCCCTTAAGGGGAGGTCCATGAGACAGTTGGTGGAAATGCCGCACTTCATTTTCTGCGGAGAAGAAGGGCGGCGCCAAGTCCGGCGAAGAGAAGTTCGGCGCCGAATCCGGGCGAGGCAGCAGCTTTGGTTGATTCGGCATGTTCTCCGAAAATCTCCGGATGCAGAACCTTTGCAAGTTCTTCTAAAGCATCTGCCGCGCGCGGTCCTCCGCGGTCAAAAGTATCCGCATCAATGACAACAACCTGCCTGCTTTTCACTGCGCTGACTGTGGCAAGCCGTGAATCCTCATAGAATGAATCACGCAGCGAGTTGGTTCCGAAATCACCCATTTCCGCTCCCGGGTCGGTTAATATGAAATCCGGATTTGCAACAATGAATTTTTCAAGCGTAACTGCATTCCATCCGTCAATATCAGGGAACGCATTTTTACCACCGGCAAGAGTAATCAGTTCATCCTGGAAAGTATTTTTACCGGAAATCCAGTAGGGGTTCACGCTCATAACATGAGTAACCGAAGGAGTTGTTTTTGCCGCTGCAGCTTTTTCAGAAACCGCTTTGATGCGGGTTTTCATATCGGCAATTACCTGCTTTGCCGCATCGGTTTCGCCAATGCATTTTCCGACAAGGTCGATGGATGAATAAATCGCATCAATGCTAGTCGGATTAATCACAACAACCGTGAACCCGAGATTTTTCAGCTGTTCAATATTTGCAAGTCCGTTATTGTCATTGGCAAAAATGATATCCGGGTTGAGCGAAGTGATTTTTTCTACCGAGATAGTTGAAAAGCCGCCGATTTTCGCAACCGATTTCGCTTCTTCCGGATAATTGCAGTAATCCGTGTCGCCAACTACTTTGTCTCCGGCGCCAAGAGCATAGACAATTTCCGTATTTGCCGGGGCAAGAGAGATGATAGTTTTCGGCTGTTCGGTTACCGTAACAGTATATCCCGCAGAATCCGTAACAGTTACGGGAAATGCTGCACATGCAGCCCCGCTGCAAATGAGCAGGGCTAAAAGTGCGGCACAGAATAGTTTCAGTTTCATAATACTCAGTAATTTATTTCACTAAGGTAAAATAATTTGTATTCGCTTACCCCGTTATCCGCAGAACAAGGGCATCTATTTCTTTATCAGTCATCCCGCCTGACCTCAGATACTTCCTCACGCCGGAGATAAAATCATGACCGCCCCCTGCAATAAACGAGAGCATTTCATCGAATTTCAGTTCCTTAATCAGTGAATAATCCTCAGGGTCTGATTCCATCGTAATCCGGTAATAATTCACATAACTCTGCATATAGTCAGTGACAAGTTCTTCATACGAAAATCCGGCAAGTATCTCAAGCAGCATGCAGATAAATCCGGTCCGTGTTTTTCCTTCAAGACAGTGGATGTAAAACGGCCCTTCTGCTGAAATCATGCAGCGCAGACCGTCTGCCGTGCGTTTTGCGAAATCCGCCGAACGGTATTCGCGTCCTTCTTTTGCAAGAGGAATTACGCGGCCGGATTTGTACAGCGCAGAATAATAAGGGGCGTCAAAATTATTGGATGCAAGCCTCCCGGCAATCCCTTCTTCCGAGTCGGGAATGGAAAGTACCGTCTGAATGCCGGCTTTTTTTATGAGTGCGTCAACGATTTTATGCCGACCTAACCGCTCATCCCACGGTGACGCCCCGCGATACAGGAAATTATTTTGCATCCGGCCGCCTGATACGGCGCGGAAGTTCACAAATGCCTCGTCCGATGGATAATCCGCACGATTGTCCGTATACACTAATTCATTGAGTTTCTGCACAGCGCGGTATTTCTGCGGGGTTGCGCGGGTTATTTGCACGGTTTCCTGTTCAAAAACGCCTGCTTCCCCCCACATGCCGTTTGCATTTGACCTGACCAGTTTCAGCGGCTCGTCAGGACCGAGCGATGAGAGATAAACACTGCCGTCTTTGACGAGCATACCAGTACAGTACAGGATGTCAAAAAAGGAGGTCCCGCCGGAAAATACAACATTTACCCCGTCTCCGGGCAGAAATCCGCGCGCAAGAAATTCCTCCTGGGTTACGGCAAAGGCGATATTTCTGCCGAAGGTGTCAAAAAATATTGCACATTCCATGGAGGGGTTTTTCATCCTTAGTATGTTTGGTCCGAACCATTATAAAATTAGTTGTAATTCGCAACTTAATTTTCTTAACTCAAATTAATTTTATATAGTTCAACAAACAATATTGTTATTACGCAAACAAAACCTGTGCTACTGAAAATTTAATTTCATCCACACTGCGGTGCGGGAGTGTTTGTCCGGATGATTCAAATGAAATCAGTAATGAAACGAACGAAAAAAGAGAGTGCAGTATCTCCGGTTGTCGGTGTGATGCTGATGCTCGTGGTAACGATTATTATCGCCGGAGTTATTGCGGCTTTTGCAGGTGGAATGGCAAATACAACCGAAAAAGCTCCAAACGCAGTGTTTGATGTGCATATCTATACGGCTGCGAATGTCGGGGGCACTATGAGCAAAACCTTTGCCCCAGACTTTACTATTGATCATATTTCAGGTGATTCTCTGAACACCGCTGATTTGAAACTCTCCTTTACATGGGAACATGACGGAAAAACCTATAAGAGTTCTTATACCGGACCACAGGGAAACGCTGATTTCAGTGCCTTTGCGTATTACAACGGAGGAGATGCAGCATTATATGTTAATGATCAGACGCTGCCGTCAGGAAAAGCAGGTTTCCGTAATGTTACAATTTCGACCGGTGCACACATGCAGACTGGAGGAAACAACCTTAAGCAGGATTACTTACCCCCGTATGGTACTGGAACAGTAATAGTTCATAAAGGAAGCGTTTTCATGGATGAACTCTTTGACAGTGACAACAAGATTAAGGATACAGGTGACTATACCAGACTTGCTGATGGTACTGGAAAATCTGCAGAAACTTCGGATGAAGGAATTATGGAGCTCCTGCCCAAAGGAACTTCAGTTCATGTCGTGATTACACATACCCCAAGCAATAAAGCAATCTTTGACAAGGAGGTTATGGTACAATGAAACTCGAATCCGGAAAAGATGATGCAGTATCTCCGGTTGTCGGAGTTATGCTGATGCTCACAGTAACGATTATTATCGCTGCAGTAGTAGCTGCTTTTGCAGGAGGTCTTGGCGGAGGTATGCAGAGTACACCCTCAGCAACATTCAGCGTAAACCCGCAAAGTGCAGGGGGATTCCTTGATGAAGTAATACTTACCCACAAAGGAGGGGACACTCTTTCTCTGCCGGAAATTGAACTCCAGCTGCAGGCCTATGGTGAAACCAAGCACTTTACTCTGGTTAAAGGAAATCTTGATGCACCGGCAGGATTGGCAATAAATCCTGGTGACGATATTGTTGCAAACACCATATCCGATTATCTTCAGTCAGGAACGCCAATAACATGGTCGATTATCGACAATGCAAGCGGAAACAAGATTGCAACTGGTAATTTTGTAGTTCCATAAGTTTGCCTGAACTAAAAACCCGCTCTAAAACGCAGTATCCACACACGGAAGGGGAAAATCCCCTTCCTGAATCCTACTACCTTTTCTGAAAATTACCCGGTTTTTCCCACCCTTCGGCAAACCTATAAGCGCCGCAGACAAATATATTGCTGTTTACCATGACCGGATTCCCGAAAAAAGCAGAACACGGAGGACGAATACAGGAAATCCAAAGGATGTGCCGAAAAGACATCCTTGATGTCAGCGCAAGCCTTAACCCGTATCCCCCGAATGTCGACTGCACATTTTCAATAGAAGACCTGAGAAACTATCCGGACGACACCTACACCTGCCTCAAAGAAAAAATCAGCAGCATCTTTCACCGCAGCCCTGCCGAAATCTGCGTCGGAAACGGCTCCGGAGAACTAATCCGCGCCTACTGCACAGTAATACCGGGAACAACCTGCAGAATTGACACGCCAACCTTCGGCGAATACAGTCTTGCAGCACAACTTGCAGGAAAACAGATAATCAGCAGCCAGAAAGCAGACATCAGATTTCTCTGCAACCCAAACAACCCCACAGGCACACTCCTCACACGAAATGAAGTAATTCAGATACTGGAAGAAGAAAACGAACTTTTTGTTGATGAAGCATTTATGATGCTTGCAAAACAGAATGAATCAGTATCCGACATTCGCGACAGCAACCTTTTCGTTCTGCGCTCACTCACCAAATCCTTTTCCGTCCCCGGAATCCGCTTCGGCTTCGGCTTCGGACCAAAAGACCTCATCGAAAAAATCGAAACCGCACGAACACCCTGGTCCGTCAATTCCTTTGCAGAAAAATATGCACTTGCCGCACTCGACCATTTTTCAGAACTGGAACATACACGCGAAAAAATCACCCGGGAACGTGAACGGCTAACCAAAAAACTGCACGAAATCAACCTCACCTGCTTCGAAAGCCATGTAAACTACCTCACCATACACCTTCCCAAACCCGCGGACGAAATCACCGGCAAACTCCTGAAAAAAGGAATACTCGTACGCGACTGCACATCCTTCGGACTGCCTGACTGCATCCGTATTGCTGTAATGACACCGGAAATTAACAACCGCGTTACAGACGCAATAACTGAAGTACTGCAGGAATAATCATCAGAGCTGTTGCGAAAACAGCAGCATACACAGTCGTCCAACGCATTGCAGAAATAATCAATTTTCCCCCACCCTCCAGAGATTTTTCCGGATTTCCTATCTGATACACCCCCGGCTTGTCAAACTGAATACCGCATCCCCCTGCAATCAGCGACATCGGAATACCCCCGTTGAAACCCGGTCGTTTTTTGCGGTCGCGCAAAAAAACCCGCCATGCGCTGCGGACTTTTCCGGCAGCAAGGAAATACAGCAGAAGAAAAATACCTGTTATCCGTGCCGGAAGAAATGCAAGAACATCGTCCGCACGTGCAGAAAACCAGCCGAGACGGATTCTTTCATCTTTATAACCGAGCATAGCATCCATTGTGTTTGCCGCCCGGAAAAGAACGGCACCCAAAATACCCATACCGAACAGCAGTTCAAAGACGACAAACCAGAACATTGGCGCGATTATACTGTCAACAAGGTTTTCCGCCGCAGATTCATAGGCGGCTGAGCGAATCTGTTCATGCGAAAGTTTTGCGGTGTCACGCGATACCATAAAAGAAACGGCTTTACGCCCTTCGGTATCACTGAGGGTAAGTGCTTTTTCCACCGAAAAAACGTGCTCTTCAAGCGACCTCCAGCCGATGCAGAAGGAAAACAGTACTGCAGAAAAAATAACTCCGGTCTGCCACGGGGCAAACCGCATAATCAGATATACCGGAACAAGACAGATTCCAACGGTAGCAAACCAGAATATGACGCCAAGCAGACGTTCTGCTTTTTTCGGATACCGCCCGGTCTTTCCCCAGAGACCGATAAAACTGCCTAACAGGGCTACCGGATGAAAACGGCTGCGGGGGTCACCGATTATACGGTCAAGAATCAGACCGGCAAGAAAGGATACTGCACCAAACATCAGATGTCACGTAACTGTGAAAAGTAATTTTACGTTAGCACAAATAAAGTCATCGGCTTTTCCACCTGAAAAAAACAAGTCACCCGCCTCACACCTACCCTATCTTTAATCATCAAGTAAATACAAATATATTATCACTATGGACATAGCTATAATCGGAGCCTCAGGCTATACCGGCGGCGACCTCATCAGACTGCTCCTAACCCACAAAGAAGTAAACATAGTCTGCGCCACCTCCCGCAAACTCTGCGGCAAAAAAGTAGCTGAAGACCACGTTCAGTTAAATCACTTAATCGACCTGGAATACACTAACCCCGACATCGACAACATCGATGCAGACTTTGCATTCCTCGCAGTACCCCACACCGCAGCCATGCAGTATGCAGGAGCACTGAAAAGCCGCGGAATCAAAGCAGTTGACCTCTCGGCAGACTACCGCCTGCCGCAGGACGTCTACGAAAAAACCTATGGCGTTAAGCATACGGCCTACTTCAAGGCCCCCTACGGTCTTCCCGAACTCCACAGAAAAGAGATCAGAAACGCCGAATTCACCGCAAACCCCGGATGCTTCCCGACAGGCGCGACACTCTCTGCAGCCCCCGTTGCAAAACTAGCAGAAACAATCATATACGACTCAAAATCCGGCGTATCAGGCGCAGGAGACTCCGTATCCGAAACCACCCACTACCCGAACGTAGACGAAAACATCTCACCCTATAAAATAACCGTACACCGCCACATACCCGAAATGCGCCAGGAAGCATCATTCCTCGGCTCAAAAGCAAACGTCTACTTCACACCCCACCTCCTGCCCGCAATCCGCGGCATTATCACAACCGCACACATACTCTTCAAAGAGCCTCAGAATCCCGAAACAATTGCAAAACTCTACGCCGATTTCTACAAAGACGAACACTTCATCAGACTCCAGAAAGCCAAACTCGGCGGCGTACGCGGAAGCAACTTCTGTGACATAAACTGGGAACTCGAAGCAGACGGACGCCGCCTGGTAGCAGTCTCTGCAATCGACAACCTTGTCAAAGGCGCCGCAGGACAGGCAGTACAGAATATGAACATTATGTGCGGCTTTGAAGAAACCGAAGGCCTGAGAATGCCGGGAATGTTCCCATGAAAAGCATCTGCGCAGTAGAAGGCGTCAAAGCCTGGGGCGTCAAGGAAGGCAAGTTCGGACTTGCCTTAATACAGGCATCAGGAACCGGAGCGGCCGTATTTACGAAAAACAAAGTACGCGCCCCCGTAGTAAACCTCATGGCCGAACGCGTAAAACGCGGACGGCTTGAGGGCGTAATCGTCAATTCCGGCTGTGCAAACGCCTATACCGGAAAACGCGGCACCGAAGACGCAGCAAAAATGGCCGCCATCGGTGCAGACGCACTCGGCATTGACGAAATGAACTGCGGAGTTGCCTCAACGGGTGTAATCGGCCGCTATCTTGACCTGGAACTAATCACCCGGCAGGCAAAAGAAGTCGCCCCCCTCCTCTCCCACTCAAATGCAGCAGAAGACGCGGCAGCAAAAGCCATAATGACCACCGATACCGTGCCGAAACACGCACTCTATCAGGGTGAAGGATTTACCGTCGGAGGCATCTGCAAAGGCTCAGGCATGATAGCACCAAACATGGGTACTATGCTTTCCTTTGTCTACACCGATGCGGAAGTCCCCGCCGGTCTTTTACAGGAAAACCTGCGTTCCGCGGTCAGACGTTCGCTGAACAGGGTTGTTGTCGATGGTGACGAAAGCACCAATGACTCACTGTTCTGCACCGCAACAGGCGAAGCCGGAAAAGTACCAAACGCCGAGTTTTACAAAGGACTGGAGGCAGTCTGCATCTCGCTTGCAAAACAGATTGCACGCGACGGCGAAGGCGCGACCAAAATGCTTGAAGTGACTGTAAACGGCTGCAGACGCGAAGCGGATGCGGAAAAAATCGCCCGTGCCGTGGTTCAGTCGCCGCTTGTAAAAGCGGCGGTATACGGCGAAGACCCGAACTGGGGCAGAGTAGTATGTGCCGCGGGATACTCCGGGGTCGAGTTTGGCGTAGAAGAACTCTCGCTTTCCATCGGCGAGGGTGCTGGTGAAACACCGTTAGTCAGAAACGGAGAAATTACTGCAGATTTAGTCAAAGCAAAAGAAGCGATGAAGGGCGACAAAGTTGTCTTTACGCTCACGCTTGAGTCCGGAAAGAAATCCGCGACTGCATGGGGCTGTGATTTAACCGAAAAGTATGTAGAAATCAACGGGAAGTACACAACATGAATTCAAGACAGCAGGTTTTAATGGAAGCTCTTCCTTACATCAGGAAGTTCCACAAAAAGACGATTGTAATCAAATTAGGCGGTCATGCAATGTCCGACCATGCAATTATGAACACGGTAATCCAGGATGCAGTGCTTCTGCATTATGTCGGTATGCGTGTAGTTCTCGTTCACGGGGGAGGACCTGAAATCACCGCAAAGATGAAGGCGGAGGGTAAAGAGCCGAATTTCGTCGGCGGTCTGCGTGTTACCGACAAAGATACGCTCGAAATCGCTCAGGAGGTTCTTGCAGGCAAAATCAGTTCCCTGATTGTCTCGATGATTGCCAAAACCGGGGCAAAAGGTGTGGGTGTTTCCGGAAATGACGGAGGATTGGTAATTGCCGAAAAGACCGGTCTGAAAAAGGTCATGGTCGGCGACAAGGAAATCGAGGTCGATATCGGTTATGTCGGCGATATCCGCGAGATTCATCCGGAACTGCTGGATAATCTCCTTGATTCCGGTTTTATTCCGGTGGTTTCCCCGCTTGCTCTTGACAAGAAGGGTAATTACTTAAACATCAATGCAGATACAATGGCGGGTGAAATCGCCATTGCTCTCAAAGCATACAAGCTGATTTCCTTAACGGATGTGGACGGCGTTATGGATAAGGACAGGGTTAATATCTACCACCGTCTGACGCTCAAGAATGTGGATGCGTTAATGGCGGACGGAACAATTTCGGGCGGTATGATTCCAAAGCTTGAGGCAAGTGTGAATGCGGTCCGTCACGGTGTTGAGGGCGCTCATGTGTTAAACGGCAATGCAGAGCACAATCTGCTTCTTGAATTATTCACGGATGACGGTGTCGGAACCATGATTACTGCATCCATGATGAATTCGGAATAATTTTTTTCAAAAAAGAACAGCTGCACCAAATCCGGCGCAGGTTTCTGTTTATTCAATTACGATTTCAACTGCATCGCCGTCGTTTATTTTCAGTTTGTCCCGCAGGCGCTCGGCGCAGATAATTTCGGTAATCTCCGGCGGATGATGTGTTCTGCCGGGCGCTACAATAGCACACTCATAACCGCTTATTTTGCATTTTAAGAGCCGTGCTTCGCCGAACTGGCGGTTTTCGTCCTTGAATCCGGGAACAATGGTCCATTCCATTGCTTCCATGCGGTTTCTTATCTGCATGCTCTGGGGATTTAAGCGGACGTTTAATGTTCCCAGATAAGGTTTAAATCCGCAGAGTTTTGAAAATGTGTCGAGATAGTGCGGGATTGAGACATAGTATCTGCCCTCACCCACGCCGGAAACAAGTGTTCCGCTCAGCACATATTTTTCGCGACCCTGCTCAAATATCTTACAGTATTCGCTGAATTCGCGGCGCAGGTGCTCTTCGCCTTCTCTGGTGATGAGAATATACTGGCCGGATGATTCGATTGTTCTGCTTATCATGCCTTCTTTTTCAAGAGAGAGAATGCGTCTTGCAGCGGTCTGCTGTGATGTGCCGAGCATTTCACCAAGGACCTGGGAGGAGATTTTTACCGGTCCCAAACAGGCTCCAAGGAGTGCAAGTTTGCGGAGACTGAGTGAGTCTTCACCATCTAAGGTATTCATGCCATCATTATTGGGTTGATAATTATTTATGGTTTTATGTTGGTGCCTATAGAATGAGTGAGAGCACTATGTCGACCAGTGAAAAGCCGAATAAAGCGAATATGTAACCGATGGTAAGCGGTATCATAAACGGGATGCCGTAGGATATCCAGATTTTGCCGGCCGATGCATACAAAGCGAGCTCTTTTGTATAATCCTCCGGTTTTTCCCGCAGGGCGCGGATAGACTGTCCGTTTTTGAGTGCTGTTACGGTGTCTGTTACCCGGACAAATTCACGGGTAATCGTTCCGTCCTTGTCACGACCGATTTTTTCCGAGATAAAGCCGAAATACTTCGTAATTTTTTCACCGGAAACGGGCATACCGGATATCATGAGCCAGAAGGGGGCTTTGTTTTTTGCAATGAGGTTGCGAAGCAGAAGAACCAGAGATACCAAAAGAACAAGGACGCCGGCATTTATTATGGAGGATACTGCAAGCGAGGGGAAATAATATGCTGCAAATGGTGTTACGGGAACTGCAAGGGAGAGAAGTATCATCGCTTTTGCGTCTGCTTTGCCAAAGAGACCGAAGAAGGTAAAGGTCGCCATTAGTGCTGCTGTCAGTAAGGATAATATGAGAACGGGCAGGGCTTCAGGACTGAATTTCAGTATCCAGAACCAGATTATGCATATGGCACAGATTATTGCGGCCGGATACCATGTTACGGTGTATACGGTCCTTGTGCGCAGGTCCTGGTATGAGGCGATAAGGAAGGTGATAAGGACAACTGTTGCGGAGATTGTAAGGAGAAGGAGGGGTAATTCCATTACTATTGTATTTGCCGGCCGATGAGATAAGTGCTTTGGATAGGTGAGTCAGGAAACCGGTAATAAAATAATAAACAGGAAAAAAGCCGTTTCAGAATGAATAGGGGAAGGGGTTTTCCCCTTCCCTTTCAGTTTCTTCCAAATCGCTTACGATTCAGATTCTTTCGTT
>DALTWF010000039.1 GCA_029987235.1 Methanocorpusculum sp.
TTCGCGCGGGAGTTGGAAGAAACATGAGAGTTTATAATAATTACGGGATAGCACAGGTTTTTATGCAGGATATAAAAAACACTGATTATCTATTCATCAGCAGGAAGACATTCGTCTACCGTAATATACCGCGGCTTTGCCCCGCAGATGCCCTCCGCTTTTTTTCCGCGGACAACATATCCCGGATGCGCCGCAAGGTCAGGGACTTCATGGCCAATCTTATCTTTTGCTCCTGTGATGGTACCTGATGTTACCACAGCACGAAACGCCGCAGACTCTCCGCCGCATTTAGACACACACGCAAGGGCGGCGCACAAATCCTTTTCAGTTCCCCGAATGCAGCGGACTATAGCATATTCGCCTTCTGACCAGACAACTGCCGGATGAATTTTTGCCGCACCGAAATCACCGAACACGCCTGAAACCGTGTCTGAAACCGCACGGTAAATGTCCTTCTGCACAGGTTCATTTGGACCGCCTAGAATCCTGATTAACACATACCGGCGTTTTTCACGCAGCGTCGGCGGCAGTGGTTTCATTCAATTACCTCCACTGCGTCATTTGGAAACAGAACCTTGTCCACATCCATCGCCTGATAGACTTCAGAGCGTTCCATGCCGAAAAGCGAACATAGAGTTACCGTTTCTGAAACCGTACGCTGACCGAGCCAAGACGAAGCACCTGATGCAATAGCACATGGAAAATCGAACTTGCGTGCAAACTTCAGCACCTCTGCATAATGTGAAAGCGCATGACGCCGGGTTTTTGCATCGATAATCTTTGACAAATCAAAGACTGCCGCCACATTTCTGCTGCTCATGCTTCGTGCAATCACATCATCAAACGAATGTTTGGGTAAAGCCGAAAGACCGGTCAGGAATCGGACATTTTTTGCCGTTACTGCTATACGGTTAAAACTGTTCTCTCCAGCCTCAACAAGCACAACTGTTCCCCGCGCTTTTTTGAGCGACTCGGAAAAACATTTGCTTTCGGCAGGAATTAGCGTTCCCTGCAGGATTTCAACACCTGCGTAAGTATTACAGATGGTCTGACCCGCAACGATAATACGATTAAATTTACATGACGCCGCATTTAATGCAAAACGACGGACACTTGTATCTGAATTCTCTGCAAAAATACAGACGTCTGTAATCATTGATAAAAAGAAGAGGGTTAGTTACCCTGGGACTTGTTGGAGCGGATGCTCGGGCGGCACTTTTCAGTACCGATTCCACGGTGCTGAAGACCGCGTCCGCGTCTACCTGCAGAAGTCTTTCCGCGGTAAACTCTTCCCTTCTCATTTGCAACCCATGCAAGGTTCTTGTCTGCAAGAACTGCCGGGGATGCACGGTCTACAAGGATAACCTCGTAGTACTTCTTTCTGCCGTCTTCTCCGACCCAGTAGGAGTTGAGTACTTCCATGTTTGGGTAGCGGTCAGCTGCACGCTGTTCTGCAATGCCCTGAAGGTTCTGCTTCATAGTGGTCTTGCGCATACCCATTCTGTTGGTTCTGCGTCCGCGAACATACCGTGACTTTCTGCGGCCACCGCGGTGGACGGATGCACGGACAACAATGATGCCCTGCTTTGCTTTGTAACCTAATGCCCGTGCTCTGTCGATACGGGTTGGGCGTTCGACACGAACAACTGCGCCCTGACGGCGCCAAGCTTGCATTCTCTCCCAAAGGAGCTTCTTTACACCAGAGTCAGCCGGTTTCTTCCAGGCATCTCTGACATATCCGTACATTGATTTTGACATTTTGGTTTTCACCTCGAGGTTCAGCAGTTATAGATATATCTGCCACATTCCTTTTACGTGTACAGACCCGAAGGTCTGTAAACTCTATATTATTGGGCGTCTATTGTATAAATAAGTTAGGCTGACCAGAGGGTATTTGCTATCTCATAAAGCAGGTCAGATGCGGCAAGTCCTTCGCCGATTTTACCGGAGATTTTCTCGCCCGCTTTGCCTAAAGCATAGGACGCTGCGCAGGCTGCTTCAAATGCAGGCATGCGGCACATAAGGCCTCCGCAAAGTCCGGACAGTACATCGCCCGTGCCGCCGGTGGTCATTGCTGAACACCCGCTTGTGTTGAATTTTACCCGTACGCCGTCAGAGATTACGTCTTCTTTTCCCTTCAGAAGAATGACAGAATCAGATGCGGCGGCACGCACTGCAAGACCACGCTTGGAAAGTTCCGGCGGTACGACACCAAAGCAGCGGGAAAATTCGCCTGCGTGCGGGGTGTAAAGCGTTGTTTCCATCGCGTGCGGCAGAGGTGTACGCAGCAGGTCTGCATCAACAACGGCACGTTTTGCACAGGAGACTGCTGACGCGGTCGCAGTAAGTGATTCAGGCGCACTTCCAAGCCCCGGCCCTGCAACAACACAGTCCGCTGCTTTTGAAAGTGCGCAGAGTTTTTCTTCATGTTCGCGCCCTATTGTAGCGCCGCTTATTTTTTCGACAATCAGGTCCGGGGCGAACAGCCCTTCAGCAGGTGTTGCAACACGCACCAGGTCGGCGCCGGCCCGAAGTGCAGCCATGCCTGCCAAATACGGCGCCCCCTGATAAGGTCCTCCTCCGATTATCAGGACCGAACCTCCGGCTCCCTTGTGTGATTCGGCCGGTTTTTTCGGAACAAGAAGCAAATCGCCGTCGCCGCAGAATATTTCAGCCGCAAGAGGAATACCTATGCTCCGGACGGTTGCGCCCGGTGTTTTTGCGAGGTGGAATGCCACAACTTTATTTGCATTTACGCCCGGAGTTGGTATGTCGCATGAAATAATCCGGGCGCCCGATGCGTTTATTTTTTCTACAAGGGAGGAATACGGTTTTGCAAGAGGCAGGCGGGCGCCTGTTCCAAGCAGACAGTCAGCAATAATTGCGGGCGCATTTTCCGGAAATTCATAAAGAACAGTCACCTCTGTTCCGCGGAGTGCGCGAAGCTGCTCTAAAGCATCCGCAGTTTTCGGCGCAAGCGGCAGAAGGACGCATACATCCATCTCACCTGTGAGGTGACGGGCGGCGCATAATCCGTCGCCTCCGTTGTTTCCCGCGCCGCAGACAAAAAGGACTGACTCAGGATTTTCGGCGCGGATTTCATCAGCAAGCGCAGCACCTGCCGCCTCCATTCTCTGCGCTGCAGAAACAAAAGCGTCCGCATTTTTATCAATCACCCGCATAGTATCTGATGATACCACACCCTGCGGGGCAAATAGTTTCAACTCCCTCATTATACTAATATGCGTTCGATAGAGGAATATTATTTACTCTTAAATCAAACAAGATAGTATATGGGAGTAGTCGAGGACATAGCACAGGCAGCCGAACAGATTTCCAGTGCGGAAAATATTACCGTCATTTCACATATTGACGCCGACGGAGTAAGCAGCGCATCAGTAATATGTGAAGCCATCCGCCGCATGGAAATTCCGGTAAAACCGGTCTTCATCCGCCAGCTTGAACCGCTTACCATGAAACACGTCCCGACAGACGACAGTCTCAAAGTCTTTACCGACCTCGGCGGCGGACAACAGAACCTCATGGAAGAGGCAAAGATGCCGACAGACAAAGTTCTCATTCTTGACCATCACATAAGCCAGCCAGCGCCGGGCGGAACTCCTTATTTCCAGGTAAACTCCCAGTTTTATGGACAAGATTATGCGAAATGCAGCGCTGCGGGAATCGCCTATCTTGTTGCGCGTAAAATGAGCACAGAAAACCGGGACCTTGCAAAATTAGCTGTTGTGGGCAATATCGGCGACATGATGGCACGGGAAAAATGCCGGCTTACCGGCATCGCCCGCTGGATTGCAGAAGACGGTGAAAATGCAGGCGATGTGGAAATCAGGTCCTGCATCAACTGTTACGGACTTTCCACGCGCCCCCTGCATCAGTGCCTTGCAAATTCCGATGATCCGATAATCCCGGGAATTTCCCAAAATCCGGCCGGAGCGGCTGCACTTCTCGTAAAATCAGGCATTTATGCAAATCCGAATGATGCGCGGATTTTCGAGGAATTATCCGCGGACGAAGTACGCACACTTTCAAGTCTTGTTGCCGAACAGATGATTGCAAACGGCGAATCCACCGAACGGCTCTTTGCCGAACAGTATTTCTTCCCGCGCGAACAGGAAAAAACCCCTCTTCGGAATGCATCGGAATACGCCACGCTCTTAAATGCATGCGGGCGCTGGGCAAAACCGGAAATCGGCGAAGCGGTCTGCCGCGGTGACCGCGGACAGAAATACCGCGAAGCAGAGCATATGCTTCGCCATCACAGAACAATTATCCGCGAATTATGCGAACATATCCTTGAAACCGGTGTTGAAGACCTTGGTTTCATTCAGTCGATACACACAGGAGACAAATATCCTGACACCATTGTTGGAATCGGTGCTGGAATGGCGCTGTCCAAACTTGATACCGACAAACCGATTCTGGTTATGTGCGAAGTTGTCGGCGAACCGGATTTAATCAAAGTCTCGATGCGCACCTATGAAAAAGTTCTGCGCCGCGGTGTTGATTTGCAGCAGGCACTTGTTGCTGCTGCGGCTGATTTCGGGGGTGCGGGCGGAGGACATAATATTGCAGCCGGCGCATATATACCCAAAGGTTGTGAAAATGATTTCACCAGAAGAGTTAACGAACTTATCGAAGACCAGCTTGCCGCGGGTGCGGCGGATCGCTGATTTCCAGTTCGGGCGCGGCGCAGGACTTGCGTTGTTTCCTGATGAGGTGACATTTGCGTACTCCAATACCAAACGTGTGCGCTTTGTCAATCTCGGAAAAGAACGGCTTGTTACCGTGCGCGCAAACGACGGACGGCTGACGCTTGCGTATGCCGGTGCAAAACGGCTGCATGCGCATTTTCCCGCACTGACAGGGCGTGTTGTCATTATTGACGATGCAGTCCCGTTTGTTGCCGACGGAAAGAATGCAATGGCAAAGCATGTTATCTCATGCGACCAAGATATATTAGCAGAAGACGAGGTATTCATCGTTGATCAAAACGACAATCTCATTGCGACCGGAATGGCAATGCTTTCCGGCTGCGAGATGGCAGGATTCAATTACGGTACCGCAGTAAAAACAAGACAAGGTAAAAACAAAGGTGATAAAAAATGATGCCCGGTGTAAATCCAAGACAGATGAAAGCAGCAATGCGCAAGATGGGAATGTCCATGAACGAAATCGAAAATGTAGAAAAAGTAATTGTCTATACCGCAGACGGGAACTACATCTTCGAAAATGCCCAGGTTGTAGGGGTGACCATGCAGGGTCAGACTTCCTATCAGCTTACAGGCGACATGCACTTTGAGGAAAAGGTTGTTGAGGTTGAAATTCCCGAGTCCGATGTGGAATTAGTTGCATCCCAGACTTCTGTATCCGCAGATGCAGCACGCGCAGCCTTAAAAGAGTGCAAAGGCGACATTGCTGAAGCAATTCTGAAATTAACCGCAGTATGATTGGTCCGCGTCGCGTTATTCTCGTTGGAAACTCCCGTGAATATTATGTTACGGCAGGCGAGGGAAAACTTTCCACCGACCTTGGCATGGTAGACCTTACGGCAGTAGCACAGGCAGAAGACGGTGATGAGGTATTAACGCATCTTGGAAAGCCGTTTCGCGTAATTGTTCCCAAAGCAACGGATTTCTTCAGTCACGGCAAGCGTACCGGAGCACCAATGGTGCCAAAGGATATCGGTACAGTTATGGCCTATACGGGAATGTGCCGCCGCGACCGTGTGCTTGATGCGGGAACCGGTTCAGGTATTGCGGCAATTTTCTTCGGCGGGTGTGCGGGAAGCGTTGTTTCCTGCGAGGCGCGGGAGGAGTTTTCGAAAATTGCGGCAAAAAACGTAGCCGATGCGGGGCTTGACAATGTCGAGTGCCGCGCATGTGATGTACTGGAAGTCAGTGATGGTCCGTTTGACATTGTGCATCTTGATATGCAGATTGAGCCGCAGCATGTGGAACATGCCTATAATCTGCTTAAGTTCGGCGGCTATTTCGCAACCTATACACCGTTTCTTGAGCAGACTTTTACCGTTATTGACGCGGCTTCGCGGCTGTTCGGTGAAGAGGCTGTGCAGACGGTTGAGTGCATGGAACGGGAATTAACCAGAAGCAAACGCGGCACACGGCCTTCGACACGTGTCGGGCATACCGGTTATCTCACGTTCGCAAGAAAAATATAAAAAAAAAAATACGTAACTATTCACCCCGGTGATTATTCTCTCTCTTTTTTGTTTAATTATCTCCCCCACGAAAGCCACCACGAAAAATACCACGAAAACCACGAAAAAATAGTTTCAGATACTCCTTGCTATTCAAAATGATGTTGTAGAATCACACCGAATCTTTCGTGTATTTCGCTGATTTTCGTGATTTACATTTTTTCGTGGTTTTCGTGGTGATTTTCGTGGGGGAGATACTTCACTTCCACCAGAGAAAAAAGAGGGGTGAATAGTTACACTTACTCCCTCTTCTTTTTCACAATGCCGACCGGTTTCGGATTGTCATTATCGATTTCCACCGTTGTCCCGATAAGATATGCGTTCATGCGGTCGATTGCCTCGCGGTTCTGCGTATCAGCCATGACCGCCTGCTGATAACAGGAATATGCCGTGTCCCGGTCGCCGCGCAAATCATGGACTTTGCCCAGTTCGACAAGGGCGCGGCTGTCTTTGGGTGATGTTTCAAGATGACCGGACAGAATTTTGAGCGCTTCATCGTATTTACCGCTCCTGCGCAGGTCAATACCGTATTCGACCGCGTCCCAGTCGTTTGCCGGCCGGCGTTTCGGCGGCGGGATGTATTTGTTTGCCTCCTGCTTTTTACGCTCAATACGTTCCTCCATTTCGCGTGTCGCCCGTTTCGGCTCGACCCGCTCCGGTTTTGCGGATTCCCGGCGCCTGCGGTCTGTCTCATGCTTTGACTCGGCATGTTCCGCTTTGCGTTTTGCAACCCAGGCGGGTTCTTTGTCCGCCTTCGGCTTGTTGTCTTTAATCCACACTCCCTCTTTCTTTTCGGATGATTTACGCTCTTCGCGGCGCTTTTCCTTGCTGCGCTCTTCATCAAGGGCGGCAAGTTCGGCGATGATTTCAAGCGGCTCATCCATCACGCGCACCAGTTTATCGATTTCAAGCAGGCGTTCCATGCCGATGAAATGCTCTGCCATGACTTTTCCGAGCGGGGACAGTTCCAGCGTATTCTGGTTCTTTTTCACAAGCCTTGCCTTTTGCAGGTCTTCCAGAGGGTCTGCACCGGCACCAACCATAAGACTGCCTATTTTTACAATATCCGCCTCGCGTCCGCGGGCAACTACAGCATTAGCCGCAAACTCCTCGGAAGTCTCCTCGATTTCATAAACCGGTGCCACTTCTTCCATTTCACCTTTCAGGATCTGAAGGGCAATTTCCTCCTCGGTGAGTTTTGTGTCGCGTGAGTATGATGCGCCCGGTTCTGCTAAAATCACCACACGTCCGATATCATGGAAATCCGGTCTTCCGGCGCGGCCCATCATCTGATGAAACTCCTGCACGGAAAGCCAGTTGATACCCATGGCAAGCGCATCGAAAATGACCTGGCTTGCCGGGAAATCAACACCGGCGGCAAGAGCAGCCGTTGTTACTACGCAGGCAAGTTTTCCTTCTTCGAACTGTTTTTCCACAGCGCGCCGTTCCTGAGACGTTAGACCCGCGTGATACGGTGCTGCGGTTTTGCCGATTGCCTCAGCAATTGTGTGACATCTGCTCCGGGCGTTTGTGAAAACAATCGTCTGACCCTTGTAACCCTTGGACGAAACCTTATTAAACTCTTCAAAGACCAGTTTTTTGATATACGGTACCTTTGAATCATGCTCGGTGAAGATTAAGTGGCGTTCCAGCGCGACCGGCCGCTCTGTGTACGAAACAAGTGTAGCACCGAGTTTTTTGGCAAGCATATGAGGCGAACCGATTGTTGCTGAAAGGTAAAGGAACTGCGCTTTGGGTGCTGCGTATTTGAGGCGGGCAATTAACCCGTCCAGACGATGACCGCGGTCAGGGTCTTCAAGCATCTGAACCTCATCGATAACCACCGTGCCGATATTTTTCAGATTGGTTCCCTTGCGCATGAGATTGTCCACACCCTCGTACGTACCAACAACTATTCCCCCTCCGCTTCCGCGGTTGCCGACCGGTCGCGTTTCCGGCAGATTCAGACGCGACACACCTGTCATTACGGAGGTAGTGGTGATTTTTTCATATTTTTCAGAAAACCGCTCGTATTTCTGGTTTGCAAGTGCTACCAGCGGAACTAAAAAGAGCATGCGGCCGCGTTTTTCGAGATAGTTTTTAAGACCCGCCATCTCGCCGATGAAGGTTTTACCTGATGCGGTTGCCGCAACAATCAGGAGGTTTTTGCCGTAAAGAAGGCCTGATTCGACCGCGCGCTGCTGTGCGGGCATAAGGGTTTCAACGCCGCAGACATCAACAAACTCACGCGGCAGCGCGAGATTTTCAATCCGTTCGGTCGGTACGACTTCGTCTGCTTCCAGACAGTCGAACATGGTTTTATTTGTATCAAGCGAATCCGGCTGCAGAATGGCAAGAACCATGTCAAGGTCGCGGTATTCTTCAAGAAGTGCTTCAATGTGTCCCTGCGTGCGTTTGCCAAGCCGCTTGATATGCGCAAGTTCACGGCGCAGTTCGCGTTTTGCGCAGTCAAGACAGACAAATTCCTTGCCGCAGCGAACACGTGTCTGTTCGTTTAACTCCGTCAGCCGGTCGTCAAACATACAGGTGCGGCACAGGGTTATTTTTTCCCACGGAATCTGCATTGACCGCAGGAAATCCTGAAATTCCGGCAGTGTCTCGGTTAATTTTACCGTGCCGTTTGCGCGCAGAACAGTAATAAACTCCTTGGTCGGTGTTTTCTGGACGTGCGAAGTCCCCGGGCGGCGCACGAAAAATTCAGACGGCCTCATGCCTTTGGACGTCTGTTCGAGCTCCACTGTTCCGACGTGCTTTATTTTGCCCTGTTTTGAATCATCGCAAAAAAAGACTTTGTACCCCTTTTTCCAGGGCTGTACTATTGTTGCCACTTATTCTTTCACCAAATCGTGTATTGCATAGGACAATCCTGCGGTTTCAAGCCGTTTCAGGAAATCGGTAAACTCCTCGTCGACAACGAGAATCAGACAATGAACCCCGTGGAAAGCCGCTTCGATTACTCCTTCGCGCGCGCCGAAGAACATGTCCGTTTTTACTCCTGCGTGCTTTAAGGCAAGATAAGCCTCAAGACCGACTGCGGCGACAATATCTGCGTGTTTTGCAAGTTCAATGACTTTCTCTGTTACAACCGCGCGGGAACCTCCGCGCTCGATTCTCGGCACTTTTGCAACATCAACGGAACCTTCTGTGTGTTCAATTATGCCCGCCAGGCGCGCAACGCCTACGTCATCGCCTGCTTTTGCGTCTTCTGCAACCATGCCCATTGCGGTCTGGGGTTTGCGTCCGGCGTAAAGCCAGCCGTCTTTCATATATACACCGACGGAATCTCCTTTTTTCAGGTCACAGTCGGCAATTGCCGCCCAGGTTACAACCTGATGGATAATGTCGCGGCGAACATGGCGCGCGTAGCTTTCAAGGAGTTCGGAGTTGTTTAACACCCATTCCACGCCTTTGTGGGTGATGTAGTATCTCCCGCGGCCTTCTGCGCTGATGAAACCGTCTTCTGCTAAAACGCGCACATATTCCGAGATGGCCTGAGGGGTTACTCCCAGTTTATCGGCGATTTCCTGCTGGCGCACGGACGGCTGATGTTCGGCAATTTCCACGAGAACCTGAAATCTGGTGGTTTCCCGTTTGCTTCTGAGGATATTGGTGAGTGGGTCTTCGGGCATGATACAAATACCTATACTTATATTATTTGTAAGTCTATAATTTTTTAGTTATCTAAATGAAGTCTGGCAGGATAGTGATACGCGGTATTGTACAGGGGGTGGGATTCCGCCCGTTTGTCTATGCCGCGGCAAAACGGTGCGAAATATGCGGAAGCGTGATTAATCACGGAAGCGAGGTGGAGATTTTTGCCACCGGCGCGCGGTTTGATGAATTCGTTGAAGCCGTTTCCAAAGGACCGAAAATGTCTGTCATCGATTCCGTGACTGTGGATTGCGTACCTGAAAACTGGGCTTCGCCATCGGATTTTACTATTCTGCCAAGCAAAGACGGGGCGCGTTCGGGTTTTATTCCTGCAGATATTGCTACCTGCGAGTACTGTCTTGCAGATGTGATGAATCCAAAGAGCAGGTATTTCGGCTACTGGGCCACTTCATGTACAGACTGCGGGCCGCGCTATTCGGTTATTCATGCGGTGCCTTATGACCGCGAACGTACTGCGATGAATGAGTTTCCCAAATGCGCCGCGTGTGAAGCGGATTATACTAATCCGCTTGACCGCCGCCACCATGCGCAGACCATCGCATGTGAGCACTGCGGGCCGCAACTTTCGCTCTTGAAAGGAGACGGAACCGATTGCGGCATACCGCAGGCAAACATCATAAAAAAGGCGGCGGAACTCTTGGACGCCGGAAAAATCCTTGCGATTCGCGGCGTAGGGGGATTTCATATCTGCTGCATCGAATCCGCGGCAAAACGTTTGAAAGACCAGCTCGGACGGCCGAATCAGTCTTTGGCGGTAATGATGCAGCCGGAAACCCTTAAAGATTTCGTGGTCGAACCAAGCGAAAAGGAGTGGGAACTTCTGAAAGGACCGGTTCACCCTATTACCATTCTGGACAAACTTGACCCGGATTCGCATTTTGAACTGTCGCAACTGCATAATTTAGGTGTCATGCTTCCCTACACCGCGCTGCACCATCTGTTGTTTTCCGTGCTGAAAAGCCCGCTTTTAGTTATGACAAGTGCAAATGTGCCGGGGACTCCTATGATAACCTCAACTGAGGTTATCATCGAAAAAATGGCGGGGACAGTGGATTATATTCTGACGCACAACCGGGAAATTGTGAACCGGTGTGATGATTCGGTGGTCCGTGACGGATACCTTATCCGCCTTTCCCGCGGATTTGCGCCCCTCAGAACGAAATTTGACCTTGGTGCGCGCCAGATTCTTGCGGTCGGTCCGGAACTGAACGCGAATGCAACCATTTACAAGGATGGTTTTCTGATAACATCCCCGCATGTAGGAAACGTGCGCAATCCGCCTACGGTTGCTTATCTTAAGGAGACAATTGACAAACTGGTTTGCCTTACCGGTGCAAAGCCGGAGATTATCGCACACGACCTGCATCCGCAGTTTCTGAGTACGCGTCTTGCGCATGAAATGGCTGAAGAGTCGGGCGCGCAGCTGGTCGCGGTTCAACACCACCGGGCGCATATCGCGTCAGTGACATGTGATGAGGTCGCGGGTATAGCGATTGACGGTGTCGGTTATGGTGATGACAAAACTATCTGGGGCGGTGAAATATTGTGCGGTTCGCCTGCGCTCGGCTACGAGCGGTCAGGTCATCTCGAAGCTGTTGTTATGCCAGGCGGGGACCTTGCGGGAAAATTCCCGGAGCGGATGCTTTACGGCATCCTTCCCGATGAAGAAACCCGCGCACTTCTTTTTGAGCGGGGCTGGGATGAGGGCTCGCTCAAAATTCTGTCGCAGATGACTGCAAAGCGCTTTAACTCTCCGCTGACTTCTTCCACCGGCCGCGTACTTGATGCGGCAGCAGCGCTTCTTGGCATCTGCCGCGAAAAAACCTATGACGGCGAGCCTTCGATGATACTTGAGGCATATGCCGCGCGCGGTGTTGCGCAGCCGATGGAAATCTGCATTGATTCATCCGGCGAAGCGGATGTTCTGATGACTTCCGCCCTTCTGCGCGAGGCGCGGGAGATGGTGGCAGATGGTTTGCAGATTGCTGATATCGCAGCCTCGGTACAGACCACTCTTTCCAGGGGAATTGCAGAACTTGCCGTTCTTTCGTGCGGGCGCCGCGGACTGAAATCCGCCGCGCTTTCCGGCGGGGTTGCAATCAATCGTTCCATTCGTGAAACGATTATTGAAACGCTCAAATCGTCCGGAATCGACTGTATTCTCAACCAGAGGTATCCGTTCGGCGACGGCTGTATCTCCTGCGGTCAGGCAGTTATTGCGGCTCATCAGGCAGGGAGGATGTAACAATCTTTATATTCCAGAAGGTTCAATATATTAGAGCACATAGGTGCGAACTTGGACTCGTGGTCTAGCTGGCTATGACGTCGCCTTGACATGGCGGAGGTCGAGGATTCGAATTCCTCCGGGTCCACTTTTCTTTTGTTGTTTTGAAAGTAAAAAAGAAGGTTATTCCTTAT
>DALTWF010000008.1 GCA_029987235.1 Methanocorpusculum sp.
TTCCGGCTTTGCTTCTTCTGCTGGTTTCTGCGGTTCAACTATTGCAGGTTCTTTTATTGTTTCCGGTTCCGGCTTTGTTTCGTTATGAGTCCCGATATTCAGTTGTTTTAAGAGATTGTCGGCCGAATATTTATGTGCGTCAAAGACCGGCTTTTCTGGTTCCGGATTGGATGCGGGAATACTGACAGGAACTGACGCGGTTTCTTTGACCTGTTCAGTGGTCTGATTATTTTCCGCGGTCTGTTTGCTGTTGTTTTCCTTTGTATCTTCTGTATCCTGCTTTTTCTTGCGGCCGAACAGGATGGTTAAAAGGTTTCTCATAGGACTCATCTATAAATATGCTACATATTATCTTTATATATATTAAGTCTTTGTAATTAAACGCCGGAAAAACAGGTCGTCTCTGATATGCGGCAGAAATATTCAGATGTGCAAAATATCCCGGATACACACCCTTATATTCTTTAGAAAACAAACTAACCTGCATGAGAAAAATAGTTGCCCTTCTTGGAAGCGGAGTTGCAGAGGGGAATACTGAACGTCTCCTGCAGCAGGTTGTTTGCGGAGCGGAAGGAGCGGGATGTTTCGTTGAAACATTCTGCATTCCGAAGATGAATATCTCTCCCTGTGTTCAGTCATACGGCTGTATGTTTGAAAACCGCTGCATGATTGATGACGATGCAAATACTATTATTCAGAAATTAAAGACCTGTGACGGAATTATTATCGCAAGTCCGATTATGACCTACGGCATCCCCGGCTCGCTTAAATGTTTCATGGACCGGTGCCAGGCATTTTATTTTGCCCAAAAAAATGGTGCGCCCCTTGTTAAACCTGAACTTGCAAAGAGACGGCGCACGCTTTTTATCAGCATATCCGGCATGGGCACCGGAGATGTTTTTGACGGCGCAAAAGCAACCGTAAAAGCATGGTGCAGCATTGTTTCATCAGAGTACTTCGATGAACTTCTGCAAAACGATATGGATACTATCGGCAGAATCGAAAATAAACCGGGATTATGCGAAACAGCATTTGAAAAAGGAAAAAAACTCGGGGAAGAACTTGCCCGCAGCTGATGTAAACACCCGGATAAAATCAGAATTACTGCGTCTTTCCGATACAAAGTTCTGCAAATTCAATCAGAAACTGCTGCCCGGTACCAAAAACGTTATGGGTGTACGTCTTCCTGCTCTGCGCGAAATCGCAAAGGAACTTGCAAAAGGCGACTGGAAAACATATCTATCGCACGCATCAGACGATACCTTTGAAGAAATCATGCTGCAGGGGTTGACTATAGGTTATGTCAAAGCCCCGGCTGAAGAAATGTTTTCTGCACTTCATGCCTTTATTCCGAAAATAGACAACTGGTCGGTCTGTGATTCGACCGCTGCAGGGCTGAAACCTGCGAAAAAATATCCGCAGGAGTTTTGGAATTTCCTGATTCCTTATTTATCCGGCACGGAATTTGAAATCCGGTTTGCACTGGTTATGTTTTTAGACCATTTTCTTGTACCGGAATATATTGATGCTGTTCTTGCAAAATCTGATTTCAACCCTGACGGTTATTATGCAAAAATGGCGCTTGCATGGCTTGTTTCAGTCTGTTACGTAAAATTCCCGGAAAAAACCGAACGGTTTTTGAAAAACTGTACTCTTGACGACTGGACCGTTGATAAATCGGTTCAGAAGATTAAAGAATCGTACCGCGTAAGCGATGAAGATAAAATCAGGCTGCAGAAAATGAAGCGTTATTTGAAACGCTCGTCATAAACACGCAGTGCACGAATCAGGTCAACATATCTGAATTCAGGCCAGGTGGGCGAGCAGAAACAGACTGCAGCTTCGTTTCCATTGGCAAGCCACGGAAGGAAATTGCTTGTTCTGCGGTCGTTTGCTGTTCTGATGATTAGATCAACCGGAGGCATGTCATGCTCAGGATACATTGCATTGGTAATGCATCCTGCCGTAATTTCATCTGCGGAAAGTTTTCCCTCGCGCACATCGCAGATTATGTGCCGTGCGGCCTCGGTAATCTCATTTCTGCCGCCATACGCAATGGCGATATGAATAAAATAATTGTCGTTTTTCTTTGTCGCGTTCTCGATTTTTTCTATGGACGAAAGAACCGATGCAGGAATTAAAGAACGGTCTCCGATTACCGATACATTGATTTTTTTGTCGGAAATCCGCTTGTCGGAAAGCATATCGGTGAATTTTTCAATAAACAGCTGCATCAGAGCCGTTACTTCGTCCGAACTCCGCTGGAAGTTTTCCGTGGAAAAAGCGTACAAAGTAACGTGTTTTATCCCGATCTGCCCCATCCAGTCGATTACTTTGAGTGTTGTGTCTGCCCCGACTCTGTGGCCTTCTGCCGTACTGATGTCGTGAGCTTTTGCATAGCGGCGGTTTCCGTCCTGAATTACTGCAATATGGTTTGGAATATGCTTTAATCCGGCTAAAAGATGCTGGGAATAAACATCCTCCGCTATGCTTCGAAGGCTCATTGGGGAATAACCTCGACAATCATCCCGTCGTTTGGGTACCGTTCGATAATGTTGCGTTCGCCGCCGAATTTTTTGGGGATTTTGCGCATCTGCTGCCAGTCAAGTTCAATCGTGCCGTTCTGCATTTCCTCATAAAAACTTCCCGGTTTCATCAGCGATAAAATCATTTCCAGGTCGTTTCCGGGGTCCATGGAGCCGTACATAATTGTTCCGTCATCGGTAATCATGTCAAACGGACGTGCCGAGTTCATGGCGATTCTTTTCAGTCTTTCGCGCAGCTGAACCGAGTCTTTGAAGGTTGACGTGCAGTAATGCACTTTCGGATGACCGTTGATTTCACCTGCCCACTTTGTTGAGCCCTTGATTGCATTGCAAAGCGGGTTTTCCGGCTCAAGTTTGCGCTCACGCATATGTTCTGCGTTTGCATCCCCCCATTCCAACTGGTTGATGTTGAAAAAGTCAACCATGTCAAGCACCGGGAAAAAGTGACGCAACCCCTGAAGCGACGGGACCTCAAATCCGACGTCAAACCCGAGTTTTTTTGCATCCTTTATCGACTGAATATAAGGGGACTCCAGAATCTGCGGCCAGATTTCATGGGGCGGATGCATACGGATTTCATCGACACAGCCCTGAAGGGCTGCAAGGTCTTCAATCGTCGGAGCATGACCGGTATACAGGTGAATCTGGTGTTCTTTTCCAAACTCCTTTTTGAGCGCGGTACAGAACTCAACGACACGTTCGAGTTCAAGCAGCGGCTCTCCGCCGGTAACGCCGGTACCAAGGGCATCCATGATATGTGCCTCATCGATTGCTTCTTTTGGAGTTGTGACCTTGCGGTCGTTTGCAAAGATTACATCAACATCTTTGCGCTCTTCCGAAAGCGGGCAGTACCAGCAGTCGCGGTCGCAGCGTCCGGTAATAAAAAGGACAAGTTTTGCTCCCTGATAGCAGAGTTTGCAGCCCTCAGAGAGATTTTTCGGCAGTTTGATTTTTGCCATGTTACATTGTCATTTCAAGCAGGCGTTTGATAGACTCCTCGCGACCGAGTGCTTCAAGGAACCAGCCGAGTCTCGGACCGCGGTCGGCTCCAAGGAATGCACGGTAAATGCCGGTGAAAAGTTCTTTTCCGGAAACACCTGCGGCGGTTGCCGCATCATAAACCGCGTTGTGCAGCACATCTGCGGTCCATTCCTTGTCGGTAACGAGTTTTACATAGTTGAAGACTGCTTTTTTCACGCTTTCGGATTCCGCACGTGCAACAGCCGGTAATTCTTCTGCAACAGCGAATTTTGCATCGTCAGGTGCATAGCGTTCAAGCCAGGTCTTTGCACGGTGTGCCTGGTCAAGAACTGCTGCCTTGTCAACGATTTCATAACCGCTGCGTTTCAGAATGTCAAAGACCGCTTCGTCGTTTCTTGCAATCTGAACAACCGTTATCATGTGGCGGAACGGAATCGTGGTCTGCGGGGAGTTAATCTTTGATAACTCGAGTTCACGGGAATCGCCGAGTTTGACTGCTCTGTCATAGTCATCGATTAATTTCAATAGTCCCATTCCCGGGTCGAATGCAATCGTCTTGTCCGGCTTGGTTCTTGCAATTAAGTAGCGGAGCACCTCAGGCGGAACAATGTCAAGCATGTCGCGGATGGTTAAGACAACACCCTTGGATGAGTGCATTTCGCCCTTGCCTTTTAAGGAAATCCACTCATAAGTTACTGGTACCGGCGCATGGTAGCCGAAGATTTTGTCGGTGATGATTTTTCCGGTGTCGTAAGAACCTCCCGGTGATGCATGGTCTTTTCCAAACGGCTCAACCGTTACACCGTGTGCTGCCCAGCGCATCGGCCAGTCGACACGCCAGACTAATTTTCCTTCGCCTTTTGAATAGTCGGATACACCTTCGTGTCCGCATGAGCAGCGGTAGGTAACCTTATGGTTTTCAATGTCGTGGGATAGAATTGTAGCACGGGAAATCTGTCCGCATTTCTCGCAGATTGGATAATACGGAGTCCAGCCTTCCTCAAGGGTTCTGCCGGAGACGTCTTCGAGGATTTTCTTAATCTCTTCTGCGTGGATTAATGCCTGGCAGATGGATTCGGTGAATTTGCCGCTGCGGTATGCTTCAGACGTTCTGATAACTCTCGGGTGGATGTCAAGTTCCTCGATTGCTGAAAGGAACGGCTCAAGGAAGTGTTCCGCATAGCTCTTGTGTTTTCCGCAGGGACACGGGATATCACAGACCGGCCAGCCGATATATTTCTGGTATTCATCGGGCAGGAACGGATAGACTTTTCGAAGAGGGTCAAAATCGTCAGCGATGTAGACCAGTTCGGCCTCGGTTCCTTTTTTCAGGAGGGCCTTGTAAATCATATCACCGGTCATAACCTCACGCATATTTCCGAGATGAATCGGACCAGACGGAGTAATTCCGGTTGCGACAAGCTGTCTTCCTTCCGGTACCTGGGCGGCTTTTGCATCAGCCCAGTGGATTATTTCACGTGGTTTTTCGTCCATAGATATTGCTATACTTATGGGTTGTGAAAGATGATAATAGATACGTATTGAAGGAGGGTAAAAAAGAGGTCAGAGTATGCTTCTGCACGGCTCGCGCGGACCGATTATGAGATGGTCCAAAAGGGTTATTCCAAGAAGTTCTCCCGCCTGTTTGATTCGTTCGGTAATCAAAACATCCTGCGGTGACGGAGTAAGATTTCCTGACGGGTGGTTATGGATAAGAATGATTGATGCGGCACGGTCTTCGATTGCCGGGGCAAATACCTCGCGCGGGTGAATCTGCGACTGGTTTACCGTTCCGCGGGTAATCGGATGAACTCTGATTACCTCGTTTGCCCCCGAAAGAGTGGCAACGATAACATTTTCCTGATTGTCAAAGCGGTACTGACCGAGGAAAGGCAGAATATCATCGGTGGAATGCAGAACTGCACGCCGCTCGTCTTCCGGGGGAAACCGCCTTGCAAGTTCAAGCGCTGCAAGAATGACGCATGCTTTTGCAGGACCCACGCCTTTTACCCCGGTGTTTTTCTTTTCGTTATAGACAAGGTGGTCTTTTGAGGTTTTGTAGGCATGTTCCATTAAAACCTCGCCGATATAGCCGCCGAGTTTTATGGCATCACACTCCTGCGTTCCGCTGCCGATTAAAATAGCAATCAGCTCTTCCAGACGCAGGCGTTTTGCATTGCCTTCTTTTAAGAGTTTTTCACGCGGCTTGTCCTCGTCTGCCAGTTCTGCAAGTAATCGCATATACTAAGAATAGAATATGCAAACAGATAAATTTACCTCATAAAAAACCTTTATCTAAATCGGAATATAATATAATAGGTACTATGAACACACAGGATTGTATTGCAGGCGCCTTTGCAGGCGAGTCACAGGCAAGAAACAAGTACAAGGCATTTGCCGAGGCAGCAGAAGATGAAGGATTCCCGCACGTTGCAAAACTCTTCCGTGCAGGGTCTCTTGCAGAAGAAATCCACGCACGCAGACTTATGAGGGTCGGCGGCTACATCGGAAACACCGCAGCAAACCTCAAGGCAGGTTTTGACGGCGAGACCGAGGAGTACACCAAGATGTACCCTGGATTCATCGAGGTTGCAGCCAAGGAAGGCAGACAGGATGCACTTATCACTTTCAACCATGCAAAACTCGCAGAAGAAGACCATGCAAAACTCTATGCAGCAGCAATTGAGGCTGTAAAAGCAGGAAAAGACATTGACGCAAAGACTGTTTACTTATGTCCGGTCTGCGGCAACATTGAAATCAACAAGACCTCCGACAAGTGCCCTATCTGTGGTATCCCCGGAGCATCTTTCAAGATTGTCGAGTAAGACAATCCAATTTTTCTCTTCTCTTTCACGTACTATTATATTCTTTCAATACCTATGTATTGTTATGGTAATTCATTTCGGTGAAAACATTGACGCATCTATCCAGTATGCAAACACTGCATTAAAAGGATTCGGCAACTGGTTTATCCTAATTCTCTTAAACACTCTGATGTTTATAGGTGTCATGGCTGTCTGCGTTGGTACTGTATTCATGATTCTGGGCGGACTGTCCCAGTCATTTGACAATCCAAGCACTGATTTTCAGACATGGGCGATTCTTTTCGGTACAGGGGGTTCGGCACTTCTTCTTGGTCTGATTATTGTACTTATAATGGGTATTCTGCTTATGGGACTTCAGATTCGCGTCTTCCGCGGCGGCGAACTGAATTTTGCAAATTTCGGTCGGTTTCTGCGTGACGGTTTCTTCGGATTTGTTATCGCGTTCCTTTACATGGTTCCCTACATTCTGGTAACTATTCTTACAGCACTCGGTCCGGTTGCAAATCCTGTCTATTTCATTTTCGTCTGTGTAATTATTCCGACGCTGATTATTATTGCATCCCTGCTCTTTGAACTGACTGCTCTGGTGCATTTTGCAAAGAACGGCACGTTTGCTTCGGCATTTCAGTTTAAGGAAATCTATGAAATCATTCTGAAAATAGGTGTTCTTCGCTATATCGGCAATCTCTGTCTTATCGGTCTGATTATCTTTGCTGTTGAAATGATTCTGGTGCTGATTCCGTTTGCAGGTATGCTGTTATTCCCGGTTGTTTTAGGATTTATCCTGCTTGTTCAGTCGCGTTTTATTGCAAATATGTATGAAACAGCACTTGAAGAACCTGCAGGTAATGAAACCGTGCCGGAAGAAGCAGCAGCCGAATAAAAAAATATTTTTATACTTACTTTTTCACTGCAATAATGCAGGCATGGTCAAGATGATACGGGTTGAGCCAGACAGATTTTTCGACGGTAAATCCGTCTGCTTCAAGTTCTGCGCAGGAATCCGCAAAAACCTCTTCGGGCGATTTTCTGATATCAACCGACCTTGTTTTCAGCATCAGAAGAAGCCGTCCGCCTTTTTTCAGGAACGGAAGATGTTTGCAGGCGATTTTTGCCTGGGCAGGCTGGGCTACGTCCTGATAGAGCAGGTCGCATTCTTCTAAAACTGCCGCATATTCCTGCGGTTGTGTTGCATCGCCGTAAATCGGGATGATATTTTTTCGCCGTACGGCTACGGCAAGCAGGTCCTGCATCGGGCGGGGGGCGAATTCCACTGCATACACGCAGTCCGTATAGTCTGCGACATGGGATACTGTTGTGCCGTTTGCGGCCCCTAAATAGAGTACTTTATCTGATTTGGCAAGTTCTGCGGACGTGCGGTCAAGATACCACAGGGCCGCAAGTTTACTCCTGTATGGGTCCCAGACGCGATAGTCGCCGAGCATTTTTTCGCCGTACACGCCCCCTTTGCCGGGGGATACAAGGGTTCCGTTTACGTCAATCATTTTTCACCTCCGCACGCGGCGTCAATTTTTGCATTGGCATCCGCAATGAATTTCTCGTCAAGGACCCCGCGGTATAAATCAAGGCGGGCGGCTATTGCAAGTTTTGCGGCAAGAAGGCGTGCTGTTTTTCCCCGGACTTCTTTTGGTGCGTTGTGCACTCTTCGGTGCTGGAAAATAATGCCATGTTTCGGCGAGGTTGAGCCGGTTCTGATGTGCGAAAAGAGTGCAGATTCAGCACCTAAGACCTGAATGGACGAGCTTGCACGCCGTGAGAGTTCTTCAAGCCCTCCCGCCCGTGACACGATTCTTGCAGCAACAAGTCCTCCGACGAGGACAGACATGTTGGGCAGAACCGAGTCTGCCTCGTGGGATACTTCTTTCATCATGGCAAGGCGTGTTTCGGAAAGCGACTGGATTTCGCGTGCGGCCCGTTTCATTGAAGGATTGTCGGATTTGGCAAGTGTCTGCAAAAGCCGTGCCGGATTTGACCTGGTATATTTCCGGGAGTAGGAAGGCGTGGTTGACGAATACCACTCGGTTATTCTTTCGGTCAGGAGATTGATGACATTATCTATTTCATCAAGCATGCGAACCATTTGCAAAAGGGCGTTGTCTTTGCGGGAAAGTGATGCAGAGATGCCTTCTTCTGCCATTTTCATAGTAATACTGCGCAGCGCCTGCAGATATTCCATGCGGTCGGAAACAAGACCTGCTGCTTTGACTTCACGCCAGTCGCAGAGTGTTTCGGGGATTTTTTTGGCATCTATGCGGGATTTTGCGTCTTCGTATTGTATTGAGATGTGGTTTGGCTCGCCGTACCAGTTCATGCTTTATGTATTTGGTGTGATGGGGGATATAAGTTACACCGGCAAAGAATTAAAATACGAGCGCTAATAATTAGGTATGCTTAGTAAATACCAGGGCTGCATGTTAGGCGCTGTAATGGGTGATGCTCTTGCAATGCCGAACGAATCCGCACCCTGCAGGATTTCGCACACTCCCTCGTTCGGCAAAGCGTACCGGGGACATCCGAATCAGGACCTGCTTGCCGGGCAATATACTGATGACGGTCAGATTATTTTAATCGCTGCACGAAACCTTGTCGAAGGAAAGTTCAGCCGCGAAAATTATGCAAAGGAACTGCTCCGCACCAATACCCTCAATAAATTCAGATACCCGGACGGAGCCACTCTTTCAGCATGCAAAAAAATGGAGACCGCAAAAAAAATCGCTGACTGCGGTGTGTTTTCCGATTCGGCAGGGTGTCTTTGTCTTGCTGTTCCATTTGCCCTTGGATATGCAGACAAAAAGGAAATGGCGCAGGAACTTGTTTCAGCATGTATTCTGACCCAGACACATCCGGCAGCGCACGCCGGAGCGTTAGGCCTTGCCCTTTGTCTTAAAAAGATTGCAGAATCCGGCAGCCTTGATGAAGGAATAAAAGACCTGCGCCTTGCAGCACAGAATATGGAACCGAATCTTGCCGCCAAAATCGATGAGGCTGTTTTGGAAGAGCGCCGCGGAACACCGGTGGAATATGCGGTAAATATCATCGGCAGCACGTCTTCTGTTTATCACACGCTGCCGATGGCTGTTTTCTTATGCAAACGGTATATTGCGCGGCCGTCCGAACTTCTGGCGATATCGTCTTCAGTCGGCGGCAACTGCGGAACGATTTCGATGATATGCGGCGCAGTATGCGGAATGCTTTACGGCATGCGCGCGCTGCCGGAAAATCTGCTGCCGGAACTGGAGCGTGCCGGTATTTTTGCAGAACTTGCAGAAAAACTGTATTACAGAGCATATCCGCCGGTAATCGATACAATCGAAGAAGAGGAAGAACCTGAAGTTCCGAAAGATGAGGCTAAAGATGAGGTGACCGAATCTGCAGAGGTGAAGAAGGAAGACGAAAAAGAATCTGTTGAGAAAAAAGAATAATTATTTTTTTGAGGTGTTAAACGACAGCAGTTCAAACGCCGCGAGCGCTTCGGTATACTCTTTTCTTTTGTACGGATTTACGTCCGGGTGATATTTTCTGCGCAGTTCTGCAAACCGCTTTGAGATTGTGGAAAAATCCGTGCCCGGTTCGACGCCCAAAATCTGATATGCACGCTCTTCTGTCATTGGCTCTAACATACAACATAGTCTGATGTAAGTCAAAATAAATATTACGGAATAAGGAGAAACTATTTAATAACTAACTGCAGACGGCTGTGGTGAGCCGTCTTCAGTTCAGGAGAATTACACATGGATATCTCAAATCCGATGACACTTGTGGGGATTATCGCTGCATTTATTGTTTATTTCATAGTAATGCTTGCAGTCGGTTTCTTCTTCATGAATAAAAACAAGACCGCAAGCGAATATATGCTTGGCGGCCGCAAGCTGCACTATTTCGTGTCAGCAATGTCAGCAGAAGCTTCCGATATGAGCGGTTGGCTTCTTTTAGGACTGCCCGGTGTAGCATATTTAACCGGTTTATCTTCTGCAGGATGGACTGCAATCGGTCTTGCAATCGGTACTTATCTGAACTGGAAACTGGTTGCAAAGAGACTTCGTGTCTACACCCATAAAGCAAAGGATTCCATTACTATTCCGGAGTTCTTTAAGAACAGATTCGGCGACAAGAAGGGTATTACTTCTGCCATTTCTTCGATTTTCATTATCGTCTTCTTCGTTGTTTACACTGCATCCCAGTTTGCTGCAGGAGGCAAGCTGTTCCAGTCAGTCTTTGGTATTGATTATACGGTTGCAATGTTAATCGGTGCTGCGATTGTGGTTATTTACACGTTTGTCGGTGGTTTCAAAGCAGTATGTGTCACTGATACGATTCAGGCATGTCTGATGTTCTTTGCGTTAATTCTTGTGCCGATTGTGGCCCTGGTTATCATGGGCGGAACCGGAACGGGTCTTTCTGCAATTGATCCGGGCATGTTCAACCTGTTCCTTGAGTACAACCCGGCAAACCAGACTTTTGAGTTTATTTCTGTGTTTACTATTGTTTCCGGTCTTGCATGGGCTTTCGGTTACTTCGGTCAGCCGCATATTCTGCCGAGATTCATGGGTATTGAAAACCCTGATGAGATTCCAAGAGCACGCCGTATTGCTATGGTCTGGGTCATTGTTTCAATGGCTGCAGCAATTTTCATTGGTCTCGTAGGTCAGGTCTTCTTTGGTCCGAACGGTATTGTTACGGCTCTTGCCGACAGTGAAACGGTGTTTATTGATATGACTACCGGTACGTTTGGTGTCATTCCGTTTATTGCAGGTATTGTCTACTGCGGTATTCTTGGTGCAATTATGAGTACAGCATCTTCCCAGATGCTTGCAGCATCTTCTTCGGTATCCCAGGATTTGTTCAAGTCCATTTTCAAGAAGGATGCATCAGACAAGGCTGTGCTTCTTGTGTCTAAGATTGCGGTTTTAATTGTCGCTGCTGCTGCGTTTACGATTGCTCTTGATCCGAAGAGTTCTGTGTTTGGTATTGTGTCGTTTGCATGGGCAGGTTTCGGTGCTTCGTTTGGTTCGATTATCCTGGTTGGTCTGTTCTGGAAGCGTATGAACTGGCAGGGTGCTTTAGCAGGTGTCCTTGGCGGAGGTATTACTGCATGTCTTTGGTACTTCATTGCAGAGCAGATGTTCGGCAATCCGCTTTATGAGATGGTGCCGGGTGTTATTGTATCTCTCCTTTGTATCTTTATTGTTACAAAACTCACCACGCCGCCGTCTAAGGAAGTCACAGATCTCTATGATGAGTATGTGAAAGAAATCGGCGACAAGAGAACGTAAGTTCTCTTTTTTTATTTTTTTTGGTTCGGGTTTTTAGAAAAAGTTGTCTTGAAGTTGTCCACTTTTTTTATATTGGGACAGGCAGGCGACACATTTTCCGGTTGAAAAGAGACCGGTGGTAATTTACCGGGTTGTAAAAAACAGGTGACTGTTTTTGTGTGTGAAAAAAAGTCACCTGGATTTTTCAAAAAAAAAATAAAAAAAAAAAATTAATCCGTTGCCATTGCCTCAACCGGATTGAGATTTGCCGCATGCATTGCAGGATACAGACCCGCAATAATACAAACCCCGACACCGATGGCAATACCGCCCGGAATATACATAAACACACTCGGATCAAGCAGGGCATTGAGATTGTCCATCAGTGCAATTAATACCGGCGGAATTGCAATTCCCGAAAGAATGATACCTGCCATTGAACCGATTACGCCGATAATCCCCGCCTCATATAAGAACATCTGCAGAATCTGAACCCTCTTTGTTCCGATACTTCTGAGAATACCAATCTCACGTGTACGCTCCTTTACTGACATCAGCATCACATTCACAATTGCAACCGCGGCAACCACAAGAGAAACACTGCTGATAGCCCACCGGAAGATAGCCGTCATGTTCAGGACATCATTCAGACTTTCCACATTGTCATAACTGTTCGTAATCTTGACCGTATCATCAGAATCCTTGTAACTCTTGCCGTTCATCTCACGCTCGACCGCATTCTCCATAGGGGTAAGAAGCAGCGGGTCTTTGACCTTCACAATCGCATACGTGTACAGATAATCATTTGTACCAAGCAGATTGTGATACATGTCAAGCGTACCAAAGAGGATACACACATCTCTCGACTGCGCAATCATCTTCGTCATTGCAGTGGATTTCATGATTCCGGTAACACGAAGCGTGATTGACTCTCCATTCACGCCTTTTGCAGAAAGACGGCTGTTTACATGCAGGTCATGCTTTTCTGCATACTCCTCAAGAATAATAACTCCGCCGGAACCCTTCGGCACAGATCCGTCTTTGAGATTTCCATCCATATAGGATTTCAGACCATCCAGATCCTCACCCATCACCATGGCATATGATGAATCACTGCCGACCGTAATCATTTTGGTCCCCATCAGGGCCTTAATGACCTGGTAGTCGGAACTCACCGACTTTACCGCGTTTTCAATATCGTTGATATCTTTTTCCGACAGACCGGTTACAATTCTGCCGTCGATGGACTTTTCCTCAATAGAGGAAATAGTAAGCGTATTTGCCTGGTCGGCGACCATATTGTTGATTTCGACCGTAAACGCAGCACCCACCATGCCAAGACCGCATATTGCAAACACACCGATGACGATACCTATCATCGAAAGTGCCGTTCTGAACTTATTCAGCTTCAGGTTGCGCATTGCAAGCGACAGAACCATCGGCGAATAAATCATCGACCAGAGAGTTTTATGCTCGTCAGATGCCCCCATCAGGCGTTCTCCTTTTTATTGCCGAGACCATCGTCAACAATCTCGCCGTCACGAATAATAATCGTCCGGTCGGCATAGACTGCGGTCTCAGGGTTGTGCGTGACCATCAAAACCGTTCTGCCCTGTTTGTGCAGACCGCTGATAATCTCCATAATCTGCGTACTCATCTTGGAATCAAGGTTGCCTGTCGGCTCATCACATAACAGGAAAGTCGGGTCGTTTGCAAGAGCGCGTGCAATTGAAACACGCTGCTGCTGACCGCCGGAAAGTTCAAACGGCGTATGCTGCATGCGGTCTTCGGTAAATCCGACCATGGTCAGGAGTTTCGTAATCCACTCTTTGTAGTCGCCTTTTCCGTAACGCAGAAGCATCGGGTATTCGACATTTTCGTATGCCGTCAGGAGACTGATAAGATTGAACTTCTGGAAAATGAACCCTACGGTATCACGCCGGTGAATTGTCAGTTCATCATCCGACATTTCCTTGGTCGAGACACCGTTGATTCTGATTACGCCCGATGTGGGAACATCAAGACAGCCTATCATATTCATCAGCGTTGATTTTCCCGAACCCGACGGTCCCATTATAGCAACGAACTCGCCTTTCTTCACTGAGAAGTTAACGTGGTTTAATGCATGGACATCTCCTGCGGCCATGTGATAGACCTTGGACACGTCTTCAAGCTCCACTACAGGAATATCTCCCATATTTTACCTCCGCATCAGTTCTTCTTTTCTGCCTTCTTCTTTCTGATAACAACAACTGCAACAACAACTGCAATGATGACAACAAATACAATCAGAACAACAACCGGGGTATAGTCAACCGGCTCCGTCTGAATATGGTTTGCAACATTCAGGGTATAGTATTCGGTGACAGATTCGCCGCTGTCATTCTTATAAGTAATGACCAGGGTAAGATTATCTTTGATGCTCTTGTCAAAGGTAAGTTCAAATCCTGCAAGGTCATCCGCATCAAGATTTCCAATCGGATACATCGGATAGGTACCGATGTCGGAACCTTCAAGAGTGGTGATTCTGACAGAGTTTGCGGTGGTGAAACCCATGTTGTTGATATCTGCTTTCAGGGTGTTGTAGTTGTCTCCTTCAATAACACGGAGGTTTGCAAAGACCAGGTCCGGATTGCTTGCGGACTGGGTTGTTTGTGCTCCTGCCGGAATAGTAATGGTCTTTGTGTGCTTGTTGTCACCGTTGCTGAAAGAAACCACAAGTTTTACATCTGCTGCATCACTGGTCTTTACAGTAAGGGATGCGGGGCGGGATTCGCCTGCCGGAATGGTTCCGACAAAGACGCTTCCTTCCTTGCAGGATACGCCGTTTCCTTCAGCAGTAAGTGATACAGAGGAAAGGTCTGTGTTCATTCTGTTTGCAAGGGTGACAGTGATATACTCAGAACCGGTTGCCGAAAGCCGGTCAGGAACATCTGTTTTTACAATATCGATACCTGCATCGTCAATGGTGACTGCAAGCGGCTGCTTTAAGTAGGTCATTCCGCGGTTGAAGTCCACGTAGAATACAGGGTAGAATGTTCCGGTTTTGGTACCTGCCTTAATCGGCATGACAATAGTAATGGAGTTTCCGGGTGCAACCCCTCCGAAATCATTATAGTAATCGGTAACCGTCATTTCAATACCCTCGGAATCCTGAATTACGGCTTTGTTAATTGATGCCGTAGTTCCTCCATTATTGGTAAGTGTTACTGCTACCGTTCCGGTATCGCCGGGCATTAACACCGCCGGAACACATTTGTAATCGGTTACTATCATGGATGCCGGATTGTCTGCAATCGACGGCAGAGTTGCTGCTGACGCCGGACAAATCGCACAGACCAGAAGTACTGCGCATACTGCAAGTGCACATACAACACCTGCTTTTCTTGACTGAGTGTTCATTTTCATAGAACTGCTGTATATATTTTTCATGAGATAATATATAAGTGATGTTACGAATATGAGTACTAAAAATACCGGTAATATCAAGACAATATGATGAGAAACCGCACAAAGCATTTATGCAATTGGAATATCTGCCCGGGGGACGAAATAAGTGATGAATAAAACAGCCCTGATTACGCAAAAAACTGCATTTCTTTTGGAAAAATAATTACCTTCAAAAGTACCACACATATGCATGGAAGAACCAGAGGAATTTGTCCGGCAGGTGATGCAGATTGGTCTCACTGAAAACGAGGCAAAGGTTTTCTATACTGTGTTTCAGCTCAAGTCTGCGGCAATCCGCGACATCTATGAAATCAGCCGTGTTCCGCGCAATAAAATATACGGCGAGTTAGTTTCCCTTGAAAAAAAAGGGTTTGTGAAAAAAACCGGCGACAAGCCCCTGCGGTATGCGGCAACCGACCTTGACAAAACCTTTGCCTCTATCCGCAAGGCGGAAATGGAAAAAATTGCCCGGGTGGAACAGTATCTTGACGGTTTTGAAAAACGCAAACTGGAAAATACCGGGCCTCTCGCATACGAACTGCAGACCTCGTGGGCGGTGGAAAACCATCTGCAGAATATATTACGCCGTGCAAAGTCGGAACTGATTTTAATTGCAGGCGATGCGGATTATTTCACCTCAAAATTTACCGATGCACAACTCAGACGGTATGCAAAAAAACTGGACCTGTATGTGATTGCCATGTCTCCTGAAATTGCGGAAAAACTGAATGTTTCCTGCTATCAGTTCAACAAAGGATTTCTGAAACGCTTTGAGGCAGAACAGCTGCCTGTCCCTCTTGAAGATACGGCTATGCATGTTGTTGCCGACCGCAAAGCCGTGTTAAACATAAATCTGCATGATGGTAAAATCTCCGGTTCGGTAATGTACCTGGAACAGGAAATGATGGTGATTATGCAGGTAGTCTTTGAGGCATTCTTAAACTATCTGGAAAAAGCAGAGTAAGACCTGCGTCTCAAATCACAAAACTATCTAATGATAAGTTACATACATATAGTATAATTATGCAGCCCCAGCAATATCAGATGGGCGGATACGATCGTGCAATTACGATGTTTTCGCCCGACGGACGCTTATATCAGGTTGAATACGCACGCGAAGCGGTAAAACGCGGAACAACCGCAGTTGGCATTAAATGCAAGAGCGGCGTTGTTCTTCTGGTAGACAAACGCGTATCTTCCAGACTTCTGGAACCCTCGTCTATTGAAAAAATCTTCAAAATTGATGACCATATCGGTGTTGCTTCATCCGGACTTGTCGGTGATGCACGCGCATTAGTCGACCGTGCAAGAATCGAGGCGCAGATTAACCGTGTCTCCTACGGTGAACCGATTGATGTCGAAACCCTTGCCAAAAAACTCTGCGACCATATGCAGACCTACACTCTCTTTGGAGGAGCACGCCCGTACGGTACCGCACTGTTAATTGCAGGCGTTGAAACCACACCGGAAGGCGCAAAATACCACCTGTTTGAAACCGACCCGTCCGGTACCCTTCTTGAATACTATGCAACCGGTATCGGCATCGGACGCCAGGCGGTAATGAAGCTCTTTGAAAAGGAGTACAAGGAAGGCTGTTCCGCAGAAGATGCGGTCCAGCTCGGCTTAAAAGCTCTTTATACCGCAACGGAAGGCAAATTCGATATGAACACCGTTGAAATAGGCATTGCAGGAGATTATTCAAAGAAGAAGGCACCTACCCGCAGAACCGAGTCTCCGGCAGGCGGCGTTGGCATGTCGATTATCTCCTTTAGAAAACTCAATGCCGAAGAGGTTAAGGCGGCTGTTGCAAAATTCAGTAAAACCGCCGACGCAGAGAAAAAGAAAGAGGCGAAATAAATGATTTCCCTTGATGATGCAGTTGTCGCCAGACTTGAAACCCATGGTCTGAAATTTGAGATTTTAGTAGATCCGGAACTCGCAGACAAAATGCGTCACGGCGCAGAAGATATAGACCTTGAAGATGCTGTTGCGGCGCTTAACGTCTATGAAAACGCATCCCACGGTGACAAATCCGCAGATGACGACCTGCAGAAGGTTTTCAAGACCACGAAATTCGAGGATATTGCAAAAGAAATCATCCTCAAGGGCGAAATCCACTTAACCACCGAACAGCGCAGACACTTAACCGAGGAAAAGCGCCGCCGGGTAATCAACTATATCGCAAGAAACGCCGTCAATCCGCAGTCAGGTCTTCCGCACCCGGTAACAAGAATCGAACTTGCGCTTGAACAGGTCAGGGTAAACTTCGACCCGTTCAGATCAGTCGATGATCTGGTCAAGGACACGGTCAAAGCCCTCCGCCCGATTCTTCCCATCCGCTTTGAAGAGCGCAAGATTGCTGCAAAATTCCCGCTTGATTTCGCAGCAAAAGCCTATGGTGCGGTTTCCGGTGCAGCATATGTTAAAATGGATAAAAACGAGTGGCAGAACGACGGCTCATGGATTTGCGTTGTCACAATTCCTGCCGGTATGCAGGAAGAATTCTTCAATCTGTGCAACGGGGTTGCCAAAGGCGACGCACAACTGAAAATTCTGGAATAACTCTCTTTTTTTGCATAATTATTCACCGTCCGGCGAAACTATATCACTCAATAGAACAAAAACTATTCTGACAAATGACACTCACCGCCGAAAATATCAAAGGCCTTCACCGCTATGAAATAAAAATCCTGCTCGCCCTCGAACGCATGATGAGAAGGTATTCCTGGGTTCCTGAAGACGACCTTCGCGCAGCAACACATCTATCCAAGGAAGAACTCAAATACCGCTGCGGAACCCTGATGGAAAAAGACTTTGTCAGAGCAGAATCAGTTCCCTACCGCGGCTATGCGCTTGTTTTTGCCGGATACGACACCATTGCCCTGCGCAGTCTTGTCGACAAACAGCATATTTCCGCGCTTGGTGCTTTTATCGGCGTCGGAAAAGAGTCGGAAATCTATAAAGCACTCGGATTCGGCGAGGTTATTCTGAAATTCCATAAAATAGGTCAGCGGTCGTTTCAGACCGTCAGAACGAACAGGGAATACATGCCCGAATCAGGGCACTGCCCGTGGATTTTTGCCTCGGCAAAATCCGCATCCCGCGAATATGAAGCGCTGAAAGCCTTAAACGGTCATGTAAGCGTTCCCGTTCCGATTGCACTCGACCGCCACGTAATAGTAATGTCATTTATTGACGGTGTCAATTTATTCCGCTGTACGCTTGCAAATCCGGATGAAACCTATCAGAAAATCCTTGATGAAATACGTGCTGCGTACCGTGTCGGTTATATTCACGGCGATTTGTCCGAATACAACATTATGGTTGATGACGAAAACCTCTGGATTATCGACTGGCCCCAGTGGGTCGCACCAGATCACCCGAATGCAGAGGCAGCGCTTCGACATGATATGGAAACGGTCTGCGCATTTTTCGCCAAAAAATACCGGAAATCCTATTCTGCCGATGATGCAGTCGCATATGTAAAATCATGAACGGGCTTGTTTTCGGCATTGATATTTACAAGGGCTCAATACGGTCCGGCACAGTCCGGCCGAAATATGCGTTTGTCCGCGTATCAGACGGTAAAATCGACTCAGAAGAGCGCGGCATATCGCTTTTCCGCCTGCTCAGATATATTGAATCCGAGCGGCCGCAGATTGTTGCAGTCGACTCAGTTCAGGAAATTGCGGCAGATACTAAGGAATTATATGAATTTCTGTCTGCTCTTCCTGCGGAAACAAAACTGGTGCAGGTAACCGGTGACGGGATAAAAATGGAGTCGCTCCCGGTCGTTGCGGCAAAATACAATCTGAAATTTGACAAGACAAATCCGATGGAAGAGGCAAAAGCCTCCGGACTTGTTGCCTCGTTCGGCGGGGGATTTGAGGTAATTGCCTTTGAACCCGTGACAACCGTAACTATAAGCCGCGGCCGCTCTCTTGGTCGGGGCGGCTGGTCGCAGAACAGATATGTGCGCAAAGTTCACGGCGCGGTAAAAGTTCGCGCCCGTGAAATCGAAGAACATCTCAAAGATGCGGGGCTTTCTTTTTCCACATCCTCGCGCCGTGCCTTCGGCGGAGAATCACGCATTGTTTACACCGTTTCGGCCCCGCGGCGCCTTGTTCCGGTGAGTTCTGCAAAAGCGGGCGATGTGTGCGTAAAAGTCGAAGGCATGCGCAAAGACCGCCTTGAATTTGCGCCGCTCACGAAACGGCCGCCCTTTATTATTGTGGGATTTGACCCGGGAACAAGCGTGGGAATTGCAGCCCTTGACTTAAACGGCCGCCTCGCAGGTCTTGTGAGTCTGCGAAATCCGACACATGCGGAAATCGTCTCGGAAATCACAAAACTCGGCCGACCCGTGCTTGTTGCAACCGACAAAGCAGAAATCCCCGGCGGCGTGGACAAGGTCAAAAGAACATTTTCTGCTACTGTATGGTCTCCGAAAAAAGACATCCTCATCCGTGAAAAATATGAAGCGGTCGAAGGATTTGCGTTCAAAAACGACCATGAACGCGACTCGCTTTCAGCAGCTGTGTACGCATACCAGTCTTACAGCCGGAAATTTGACAACCTGACACGCCGTCTTCCGGCGGGAACCGACCTGGAACTCGTAAAAGCGGGCATTGTTCAGGGAAAAACAGTTGAGCAGATACTTGCCGGACCAAAACCAAAGGCAAAAACCCCGGATGTGCAAGCATTGGAGGAAAAAGTCATAGACGAGCGGGATGTAAAGATTTCCGCCCTCGAAGACGAGGTACAGAAACTGCGCGAACTGGTGCGGACGCTTTCCGAAGAACTTGAAGCAAAGAGTAAAGCAGCAATAACGCTGCAAAAGCGGCTTGAATCCGAGCGCGATGTACGAAGCACTGCAATGCTTTACACAGAAGAGATCGAATCGCGCGACAAAGAACTTGCCCAGGTGAAAAAAGCGCTGAGAAAAGAAGAGCGCCGTTCGAAAAACGTCCGCGAAAAACTCGAACGCATGAAACGCTACGTGGCACTTCAGGCAGGCGAAGGTCATCTTGCGTTAAAAGTTCTGCAGCAGCTCTCGCGTGAGGATTTGAAGGCGATTGATTCTGAAATGGGCGTAAACGAAGACGATATCCTGTATGTGCTCAAAATCGACGGCTGGGGAAAATCGGTCGTGCGCGACCTTTCTGATGCAAAAATCAAAGCCGTAATTCTCCCGCGTCTTACGTTTGACCGGGCAAAAGAGCAGCATCTTATAGAAGAATTCCGTGATGCGGGAGTTGCGCTGCTGTCCGGTGCGGATTTATCGCCCCGTGTAAAAGGAAAAATCGGCGTGGTTGATGAAAAATCCTTCAATCTCTCGATGGAGGCCTGGAAACTTTCGCAGACGGCATATCTGAAAGAGAAAAAGACCGGCGAATTAAACGGCATGGTGCAGGAATATCAGGTAGAACGGCGCAAAGAAGTCGCAGTTCTGGGAATCGACCCGCAATCCTATATTTTCAAGGTGGAAAAACGCCCTGCAAAACAGACCCCGGTGAAAAAAGATGTTCCGGTGCCAAAACCGAAATCCGTGCCGCAAAAGGAGCCGGTTTTGGAATTTTCCACCATGCCTGAGCCGCCTAAAGTCCAGCCGAAAAAAGAGGAAACAAAACCGCCTGAGAAAAACACCTCTGCAATTCTTCTCGGCGTCTTAAATGAATACAAAGCCGAGCGCAAAAAGGAGCTGAAAACCGATGAATGACAGAGAACTTCTGCAAAAAATAATTCCTCTTATTGGAAAAGACGAAACCTCAGACGATTGTGCCGCATTTGACCTGGGTGACGGAAGAGTTCTTGTTTCAAGTACCGACATGCTGCACCGGAAAACCGATTTTCCGACAGGCTCGACGGATTTTGAAAACGGCTGGCAAAGTGTTGCGGTTACTTTGTCCGATATTGCCTCCTGCGGGGCAAAACCGATACAGGTTCTGGTCGCAATAGGTCTTGACGAACCTGACCGGTTTGTATCCTTTATGGAGGGGGCTTGTGCCTGCGCAAAATCCTTCGGATGCGCGGTTTCGGGCGGTGATATAGACTCACATGATGAACTGACGGTTGTTACAACCGCGTTGGGCATCGTGGAAAAAAAGTACCTGTGCAGAAGAGGCGGGGCAAAAGCCGGTGATTTGGTCTGCATCACCAGAATGCCCGGCTTAGCGCAGGCTGCTCTTAACGGAGACATGCGGTACTGGAAAAATCTCGTGCAGCCAGTACCGCAGGTTTTTGAAGGCTGTGCGATTGCCCGTTTGGGCGCAACGGCTATGATGGATGTTTCAGACGGACTTGCCATATCCTTATGGGATTTGGCAGAGGCATCCGGAGTAAAAATCGAACTGGATTTATCCGGCATTGACCTGCCGGACGTGACCGGAAATCCGGAAGAGTACTTCTTTTTCGGCGGCGGTGATTACGGGCTGCTGTTTACTCTTCCTGCGGGTGTAAAACCTGATGTTTCCTATAGAGTCATCGGTCGTGTGATGGAGGGATGCGGTGTAGTTTATCAGGACCGCGAACTTCCTGCCCGCGGTTATGAACATACATGGTGAGGTTCTCGCTCAATAATCTCATTTTTGAGTAACAAACCAAAACAGATACAGTTTAATATATTCCCTGACGAATATATCTGCATGGAAAAAATACGACTGACTGCAAAACAGATTATGATATCTGTTACTGTCGCCATCGCCTGTTTTCTGCCTCCGTTCATCGGTTCGGCAACAGGTCTGATAGCAGCAGACATTATCGGCTTTTTCGGTTATGAAGCCGCATTCGGTTCAGGTCTGTTCCCCTGGGTCTTTACCACGTATACTCTTGCATCAACCATCTTCCTGATTCCGGCTGCGCGTCTGGCGGATAAATTCAATAAGAAAATCTTCTTCCTCATCGGTGTTCTGCTTCTCGGGGGAGCATCACTCGGCATAGGATTTTCCACTACTATGGAAATGCTTCTTGTGATGCGTGTAATTCAGGGTATCGGCAATGCTCTGATGTTTGGTACTGCAATCGCACTGGTTGCAAATGCTGTACCTGCGAAGATTCGCGGTACTGCAATCGGTATTGCGATGACGGGTGTTTTCCTTGGTCAGCTTGCAGCACCGCTTACCGCAGGTGCCTTAACGAACTTAATCGGCTGGTATGCGGTCTATGTCGTGCTTCTGCCGGTCGCACTTGTTTCTTTCATCACGGGCATAATCTGCATCCCCAAAGACGAGCCGGTTGACTCCGGAAAGTTCGACTGGTTTGGCAGCATCATTTTCATCATCGGCATGGCATTCGCGGTCTATGGTTTTTCCAAGCTGCCGGATATGACAGCAATACTTTCCATGGCAGCAGGTATCATTCTCATGGTGTTTTTCTTTGTCTGGGAAAAGCGCAATGCAAATCCGCTGATGCCGGTGAACTTAATCCTCAAAAACAGGGGTTTTTCGTTTAACAACTGTGCAAACCTGCTTTACTATGTTGCAATCTATTCTATGGATGCTCTGATTTCCACTTACATGGCAGAACTGTGGGGTATTGATGACCCGTTCCTGCGTGCGCTGATTATTACTACCGAAGGTCTGATTCTGGTGCTGTTTACCATCATTGCGGGAAGATTCTTCGACCATATGCTGCCGAAGTTTATGCTTATACTCGGTGCTGTATTTGCAGTTGTAGGTCTTGCGGGGGCATTTATTATGGGTGCGCAGCAGGCTGATGCCTTATGGCTTACGGGCGCGATTATTTTTGCAAGTATTGCTGCGTTTGGTGTCGGTTCAATCATTCTTGGTATTGTCGACCGTGCGGTTAAGAATGCTCCGCCGAAATATGCAACCTGTCTTGGTCTTCTGATTATTATTGCAGGTATGGCGATTTTCCTTACCTCGGGCATGGAAATGAATCTGTGGTCGCTGATTGCGGTTGAAGCTTTGTTTGGTATCGGTATCTCAATCTTTGTTACGCCGAATTCAACTGCTATTATGAATTCGGTCTCGGAAAAGGAGTACAGTATGGCGTCAGGTACGCTTTCAACTGTGCGGATGCTTGGTATGGCTCTTTCATTCGGTATTGTTGCGATTCTTGAGACGCTGTTTATCACGGGGGCTGTGGAAACCTATGCGCCGGAGTTCCTGAATATGCTGCATGGTACTATTATCGCATCCATTGTGGTTTTGATTGCTGCAATTCTTCTTTCCTGGTTTGGTGAGAACAAGGAAAAGGCGGCATAAATTTTTTTATCTTTTTTTTTTGACCGGCGGTTTTTTGCGCTTGAAAAAAGTCAGTGACTTATTTTACCTCTGAAAAAAACTCACTCATCTTTTTCCAGTTCGCATTTAACCGCATCAAGCATTTCCCGTGTAATTGCAAGCACCACTTTGGATCGGGTTTTGTCAATCTGTTCCGTAATCGCATACTCTCTTCTCTGAAAACCGAACGAAGTTGCGACCAGAACAAACCGGATGTGATTTTTGTCACCTGTTCCTTTGTGTTTTGCACAGAACCGGTCGTAAATCACAGATGCTGCCTCATCATCCGGATGCGGGATATCTTTTAACTTTTCTCCGCAGAAACTGCAGTACTTTGCATCAGCACGGGTAAAATTACCGCATTCCGGGCAGCAGCTTGTCAGCATTTTTTCACGTGCTGCCTCGCGGAGGAATTCGTTTACTGTTGGAAGAAGATACTCAGCGGTTGTTCCGGTAAGCACAAACTCATCGTCATACCATTTCTGTATCGCTTTTTCAAGTTCGGCGTCTTTTACATCCAGATTCTTCTGCGCGAAATAGTCTTCAAGGACCGTGATAAACCACTTGTTTAAGGTCTTTTTTTCGCGCGCTGAAGCATCACTGCATTTTTCTTTCAGGTCGTCAGGAAGCCGCAAAGTGAGCGCAGATGTCATACATATACATTGGGCGGCAAAATATTTAAAATTATACCATTTTACATCATTATTTTATTTTTGCATCAAAAATTAATTTTGGTATCATTCAACAAAAATATTTATTAATAATAACAGCAAATAATTATACGGTGTAAAATGACGCCACAACAACATTTCACGCCTGATTGCTGCATACGCTGCAGTAAGTCGGATAAAAAGCACAGGATATGCACACTCAACAGTCTCCCTCTTTCAGAAGTAAAAGACTGCTGCCTCTGGCATATCATTTATGAACAAATCGCCCTTGCCTGTTCGGCGGACGGAACAGGCGGAAATTCTTATGATAAGTAATACAGTAACAGAAACAGCCGAACCTGAGATGTTTCATCTCGGTGAGGACTTTTACGCCGTACAGACCGAAGCGGAGTACGGCGATGCAGTAATGCCTGAATTCGGCCCGACACCTCTTTCAAGGACGTATCAGCTGATGAACGGCGATACTGTGGTATGTACGAAGAACGACCCAAAAGACGGGGAACTCTTTGAGAAAACCGCTGCCGGACTTCAGGAGTTCTTTAAACCGGAACTGCTGAAAGAGTTAAACGGAAGCGAAGAACATTTTGCCTATCTGCAGAAATCGGTGAGCGTAAGCCAGGAGGTTTTACCCCCCTGGGAACGGGAAGTTGCCTGCAGGAAAGTAAACAGGGCCCTGCACACATTTACCGATGATGGAAACGCCTTCCGGTTTCAGGACGAATGCGGCGGCTGCTTTGTTTTTGACACGTCTTCGAAACAGTGGTTTGTCTGGAATGAAAACCATTTCGAGCCGGCGCAAAACAAAGAGATTCTTGCTGCACGGTTTGTCGGCCGGTCGGTTGCTTCCGAGGAAAACAACTGGATGGACCATGATGGTGCGATTCCGCAGGAGTTTTACCGGCATGCAAAATATTCCGCAAGTCTTGCGGGTGCGAATGCGATGCTGAAATTTGCGGCTCCTGCGATGTCGGTGGATTTTTCCACTGAGTCGGATTATGACCTGATTGCTTTTAAAAACGGTGTGCTTGACACGAAGACCGGAAAAATCTATGAGCCGTGGGAGTATGATTCTCTGAAAGAGCGGTATCCAACGGTGTATATGCCGGTTTCCTACCGGAAGGGGAGGAGGTCGGGGAAGTGGGATACTGAACTTGTGCTTCTTATGACTGATGACCGTGTCTCTTCGGGTGTGCGGGAAAAGCAGGCGGCAGAAAAGGCCGAGTTTCTGAAATGGCTTATCGGGTATTCGCTTTATGCGGGCAATCCTGCAAGGAAGTTTGTGTTTTTCTACGGGAGGGGTAGAAACGGTAAGTCGGTGATTTCGGATGTGCTTTCGGCGGTCTTCGGCGACCAGTTTGCCCGGGCTGCTTTGTCGCAGATTTACAGCGGTGCTTCTGATCGTGCGGCTCCTACGCTTGTGCAGGCGCTTCCGAAGCGGTTTTTGGTCTTTCCGGAGGCTGACGGTGAGTCGGGCAGGCTTAGTTCGTCTGCATTGAAGGATATTGCGTCGGGTGAGCGGGAGACGATGCGGTTTAGGATGCTTCATCAGGACAACAGGAGGGTGAGGATTAATTGTCTTCCGGTTGCGGTTACGAATGTGCTGCCTGAGTTTGACCGGCCTCTTGCAAAGGCGGATCTTGACCGGATTGTTGCGGTGGAGTTTGCGCATGAGTTTACGGAGGATGATGTGAATATCAAGGATGTGCTTGCGGGTGAGGCGGATGCTATCTTTTCGACTGCGGTGGATTATCTTTTGATGTATCTGAAGGCGGGGTGTCTGCCTGAGGTGCCGGTTTGTATGAGGGGGGCTCAGCTTGAGTTCTTAATCGGGTCTGATATGCTTAGGTTCCTGCGTGAGAAGTTTGAGCCGGCTGATGAGTCGTATTTCGTGCCGAGGAGGGAGGTTGTTTCGCTGTATCAGGAGTATTGTGAGGCAAACGGTATTGAGTATCAGACGAAGAAGTCGCCTAACGGGCTTGTGCTTTCGGATAAGGAGGCAAGAAAGCTGTATGGGGCGTGTGTGATGCTCGGGTATAGGGAAGGTTCCACAACAGGGGGGATAAGAGGGTTTAAGGGTATGCATCAGAAGTAGATTGTTCAGAATTTGATGGATGAATTCTGTTCGATTGCCTTTTTTCGTTGTCTGTTTTTTTTTATTTTGTTTCTGTTTTTCTTCGGTCTGTTAAAATGCTGCTTGTGTTTTTGTAAATGCTGCTTCTGTGCTGCTTGCTGAATCGGGCTCTAACGGGCTTATTTCGGCTGTTTGAGGGTGTTTGAATTTGAGAAGCAGCAGAAGCAGCATTTCGGGTTGTTTGGGATGTGGTGAGATTTTTTGGATGGTGCAGGGGGTGGGTGACTTGTTTTTGTGTGTGAAAATAGTGAGTGACTTTTTTTCGCTTCGGCTTTGGTGACGCGCATCGCCAGTCGCTACGCTCGACTGGCTCAAGTCTTCGGCAAGCCTCAGACGATACCCTGCGGGGCAGGTCGGCGAAATACGCCGACCAAAACGAACCTATATAATCCATAAACAACTAAATACTCATCATTAAATTCATCCATTAAATTATACAAAACAGAGGATGACAAATGACTGAAATTCAATTGGAGTACGATAAAAAGAAACCTGGAAGTATTGAAGAATACTCCCAGAAACTTATCAATAAAACATTTGGTGACGTTTATGAAGACTATCTGAAACGTCATGGAATAACTGGTGAGTCATTAAATGAAGCCATAACTCAGTTTGAAAACAAAAAAAGAAAAGGTGGTCTGGGAGAGATAATTGAAAAATATTTCTTTGAATATGAACCCAATTCATCTCCAGAACCGGATTTTCCTGAGGCAGGCGTAGAACTTAAAGTATCTCCATACAGAATAAATAAAAAAACAGGAGAAATTTCAGCAAAAGAACGCCTTGTTCTTACTATGATTGATTATGACACAGTATACAAAGAAACATTTTTTGAAAGTCATTTCTGGCACAAAGCAAATCTACTTCTTTTAGTTTACTATCTTTATGAACAGGAAATAACCAACCGCCTTGCATATCCTATTCATTATTCCAAATTATTCTCTCCACCAGATGAAGATTTATCAACAATTATTAGTGATTTTAAGAAAATTGTTGAAATGATTAAAGCAGGTAAAGCTCATGAAATATCATGCTCAAATACTGTTTATCTTGAAGCCTGCCCAAAAGCATCTAATTCTTCTATTACTCGGACACAGCCATTTAGCGATGAACCTGCAAAACCACGTGCCTTTGCTTTCAAGAACGCATACATGACTTATGTACTCAATACTTATATCGTACCAAATAAACCAAAGTATGAATCAATTTACCAAAAAGCAATAGGCAATTATACGATTAGTATCAACCCTGCAAATCAAACAACTGCAGCTGATGGAACTGCTACATACCAGAGAGAACATATTTTCAATATTAAACCCTTGGAAGAATTTGTCACTGAAAAAATACAGAAATATATCGGTTATTCAGTTGAGCAGTTGTGTTCTGAATTTGACGTTAAATTTAACAAAAAACCTAAAAATCTCGAATCAATGTTAGTTTTCCGTATATTAGGGATTGGCGGAAACAATGCAGAAGAATTTGTAAAAGCAAACATTGTTGTGAAAACAATCCGTATCAGTCTGAATGGAAAAATAAAGGAAAGTATGTCATTCCCTACATTTAAATTCAAGGAATTGATTTTAGAAGACTGGGATGAGAGTACATTTGGTAATTACTTGCGTGATACTCGATTCTTATTTGTCGTTTACAGAGCAGAAGAAAATTATCTGGATAAAAAACATCCAATTTACAGACTAATAGGGTGTCAGTTCTGGAATATGCCTTATGATGATTTAGAAGAAAATGTCCGAAAGGTTTGGTTAAAAACGAAATTTGTACTACAAGATGGATTAATTCTTGAGGAGAAAGGAAATAAAATAACTAATAATTTGCCTAAGGCATCTGAAAATCCAGTTTGTCATGTCCGACCTCATGGTCAAAATAGGGACGATGCGTATGAACTTCCCGATGGAAGATTTTACCAGAAACAATGTTTCTGGTTGAACAATACTTATATCCAGTCTCAGTTGAAAAAAGAATTTTTTGACTGAGATTATTCATTTTTGAAAATTTCGTTCAGAGTTTTACCCATGCGGGTAACCATTGGAACCACCAAAGCATTACCCATGCAGAAATATCTCATGCTTTTCGGCATACCGGTATTAGTCCATTCATCTTCAAAACCCTGGATACGTTCTGCTTCAAGCGGAGTAATGAGCCTGAGTTTCTTTGTCTGCGGGTCTTTGATAACGTGTGTGCTTCTGTTTTTGGTCGCCTCAGAAGTCAGCATTGTTCGTGCAGGTTTATCAATCGAATCAGGGAAAGCAATCGGACCTTCTGCAAAATTATACTGATATCCGGTCTTTGAAGTTCTCAGTATTTTCTTTGCCCCTTTCATGTACTCCCATTTTTCCAAATCGCTGCCAAGGTAGAATTCTTCAGGTACGTTCTTCTGAACAATTTTCTTCAGGGGTGTAGGTTCTTCAAATTTCGGGGTCGTTTTTGCTGTGATAATTGCCCCCTGACTCATAAATCCGGCGTTTTCAAAATTGAATTTAAAGTTCTCAGATATCGCGAAAATATCGTCAGAATCGAATGACCAAGTGCTAAGTTCTTCCTGTTTAACTGGTTCTATTGGAAATGTCTTTGCAAAAAATCCGGTAAGATTTATGGTATAAATCGGATTTTTATTTAGATATCTTTTAGCAAATTCAGTAGTATTTTTGTAAGCAAAAATGAAGGTACGTCTTCTTCTCTGTGCCGCTCCGTAATCAGCTGCATTAATTACTCTCCATTCAACAGAATAACCGAGTTTATCGAGACAGGCAAGCATCACCCCAAAATCTCTTCCCCTCTGTTTTGCAGGGGATTTAAGAAGCCGGTCAACATTTTCAAGAAGGACAAAGGGAGTTTGTTTCTTTTCAAGAGTTTCAACAATCTGCCACCAGAGAACTCCTTTCTTTCCTTCAATTCCTGTTGCTCCCGGAAGGGGTCTGGCAACTGAGTAATCCTGACAGGGGAATCCCCCAACAAGAAGATTATGGTCTGGGATATTATTTTTGTCAACTAATCCTATGTCGATGCCTGTGTTATTATCTATATCGCCCCAGTGTTTTACATAGCAGTCGTGTGCCCATTGTTTTTTTGCCCCGGGTTCCCACTGTGAAAACCAGACGGTTTTCCACTCTTTTGAGGCATTTTCAAGACCGAGTCTGAATCCTCCGACTCCAGCAAATAATTCGCAGACTGTTTTTTCCATGGGTTTGTGAGTATGTATTGGTTTTGCTGGGGGATTAAAATTCTCTTAGAAAAAATGAATGATTTTTCAGAGGTTATATCAAATAGTATTATTATCAATAATTTGCATTAAACCGGCGTATTCGCCGTTGAAAAAAAGTCGGTAACTTGTCTGAGGCTTTTAGCCGAAGAGGTGAGCCAGTCGAGCGAACGAAGTGAGTGACTGGCGATTTTTCGTAATGAAAAAAGTGAGTAACTTTTTTTCGTGATGTGGGGGGTAAGGTCGTTTTTGTTTTGGGTATGTTATTCTGGAAAAAGTATATTATCTCAGAGGTTTAAGTAGTAATTACAAGTGAGTAAGTCCTTCCTGAAACGGATGACAGTCACCTTTTAGGGAACCTACAAAGTAGGGAGGGGGTCACCTGTAGTTTTTAATTTTGTTTTTGATTATGTTGTAATGCTCAATGTTTTCTTCGAATCCGGGATAGTTGTAATATCTTCCAATCGTTCCGCAAAGGAAGTCAGCCAATTGAATTCCGGGGCAGGATATTGAATCTGAGTATGTTACGGGATAGTTTTTATTTGCCGGCTGGATTTGTTCAGAGAATAGGTTTTGTTGTGTTTTTTTCAGGAAATTGTCAATAATTATGCGGGCAGGTTCGTTTTCATCTTCTGCGGTCATTTTTATAAGGCGGGAAAACAGGTTGATTTTCAGTTCTATCTGGCTTTTTTCGGTCAGTTCTTTTTTATATGCGCAGTAGTATATTTTTATGTCGTGTCGTGTTATACACTGAAGGATTCTGCGGATGATTTCAGGTGTTGAGTTACTGAATTTTATTTCTCCGAGGTTTTTGTAGTGTTTTTTGAGGTGGTTCTGACGAATATTTTTGATACACCGGTCTGCAGTGTTTTTATCAGGGGTACAAAGAGCGGTCACTATAAAGTAATCGCCCTGTCCTTTTGTTACTACGCCTGATTCGTCAATGTAAATATACATTTAGTAATTGTATATTGGCAGTTACCGGTTATGAATGCATTGTCTTTTTTGTTTTGGTTTGAAGCAGGTAAGCAGGTCCGGATGGATTTTGTATTATGTGTTCTTATTAAAATATGCAGCGGTTCTGGTGCAGCAGTGCAGCATTTTTCAGATATGACCAGAAAACACAAGGACCTAACCCATCACATCACCAAAAAAAAATCACCGGTCTGAATTCATCTCAAAACCAAGTCACTCACCCCCCGCACCTTCCAAAAAATCTCACCAGCACCCAAACAACCCAAAATGCTGCTTCTGCTGCTTCTCAAAATCAAACCCCCTCAAACAGCCGAAATAAGCCCGTTAGAGCACGATTCAGCAAGCAGCACCGAAGCAGCATCTCAAAAAAAGAAGCAGCATTTTCAAAACCCAAAAAAAAACCGATACGAAATTTCACACCGAAAAACGCACCACCGGCTTAGCCAGATGCCTTCTTGAACCGGGCGGCACCTCATACCATGCCCCCTCCGAAAGCCCCCGCACAACCAGCTCCGCCTCCCGAATCCGCCCCTCACACTCCCTGCACTTCCAGCCCTTCTTCGTACCGGCCGAAGTCATTCTTCCTCCGCACAACGGACACCTCGGCGAAACCCGCCGCTCGACATCTGCAAGCCGCTCCACGTGGAATTTCTCCATGTGCAGCACACCGCCTGTAAAACTGCCGTACACCCTGATTTCATCACCAGGAACCAAAGCCCGCACATAATTTCTGAAATACTTCGTCGGCTCAAAAGCAAAACACTGCACACCCGAAACAGTGACACACACATGCCCTCCCCTCTGTGATACAGGATTTGATTCCACCGTACCGGTGAACGTAAACGACCCCCCATCAAAAAGCGGCTCATCCAGAATATGCGCATCAGTACCCTGGTTAGTCTGCCATATCTGATGGAAATCAGGCGACTCGGTTTTCAGGAAAGAAACCGCCTTCGTAACAGAATCGGGCGCGTCACCGCGTATGCCGTAAAGGACAGGGTCTTTTCCATGCGGAATGCAGATAACCGTCTGCCGGACAAAATCAACCGTGTCCCACGTATGAGGCGCCGTTTCCTTTTCCGAAGCAAAAAAACCCGGTTCTTCGAACTGACGCGGAGTACCGAAATTTTCCGGGCGCCGGTACGCAAGATACTCAAACGTATAATCCGGCAGAACAGCACATACTGACGCAGTTGCGCCAATCAGACCCCGGCGGTTTTTCCACCCCCGATACAGCGCCCCCTCTGCTTTCAGCAAAGCTTCCGCCTCCTCCACCGTACAAAACCGCTGCAGCGCCTGATAATAAAAATCCGGCACCGGCCGCCTCTCCATCACCACAACACCCGGATTGGTATTCTCGCAGTCAAACATCGCATACCGCTCAACATACTCACAGGCAAGCTCAAACAGATACTCCTTTGGAGCATTCGTCTCAATACACACCCCCGCATTGCCGCGCGTTTTCCAGATGACATTCGGATTGAGCCGGATAAGCCGCGCATTCTGCACGAAATAGCCGTCGCTTATGAGTTTTCGTACGACAAGAGCACCTAAGTACGTAGTACACATACCCTCAGGCGAATCCGTATCATCCATACCGAGATACATATCGATAAGAATTTATTGAACCGCAATACTATTAGAATTATAGATTATGTCAAACGACAGACTTCTCGCAAACGTAGTCAGCATACTGCTCATGTGCGGCTACAATGTCTCGGAACGGTGCGAAATACGCCCGCGCAGTTTCGACCTTATGACGTCAAACGGCGAGAATCTGCTCGTAATCAAGGTTGTTTCGCAGATTGATTCGGTTAACGAAGATGTTGCCTGGGACCTGGACAAAATAGCAAAACATCTCAAAGCAGTCCCCCTCATCATCGGTGAGCGCGCGCGTGACATGCCGCTTGAACGCGGGGCGATTTATCTGCGTTACGGAATCAACGCGGTCTCGTCTTCAACACTGTATGATTATCTTGCCGAAGGCGAACTGCCGCTTGTGTATGCCTCATCCGGCGGACTGTATGTAAATATTGACTCGGAAAAAATCCGCAGACGCAGGGAAGAGCTTGCCATGTCTTTGGGTGACCTTGCCCACGCGCTCGGCGTATCCCGCAGGACGATTTCCAAATATGAAGACGGCATGGGCACAACACTTGACATGGCTATGCGGCTTGAGGAGTTTTTCGATGAAGATATTGTGCAGCCGATTGATTTGTTCAAGTACACGCCGGCAGAAGACGAGCGCATTCCGGCTGCCCTTGCTTCTGCGCATACCGAAGGAGAAGCCGCCGCACGGCCTGAGGACCACATGCGGTCTATAGGCATCAATGTACATGAGCTGCGCAGGTCGCCGTTCCACGCTTTTGCGGTCTTTGAGGATGAAACGATTTTAACCTGCTACGGCACGCAGCAGAAGACGGTAAACAGGGCGGAGCTGGTCGGAAATATTTCGCAGATTTCCGGGACGCATTCGCTTTGTGTAGTAAGCGACTACAGCAAGGAGAAGAAAATCGGCAAGACCATTGTAATTGGTGAGGAGCGGCTGAAGAAAATGGAAGACGGTGAAGACCTGCTTGAGATGGTTGCCGACCATAAGTAGTCATCCGTATGCATTCCGCATAACTTTTTTCAGACTCTGTAACAACCCTGATATACTTTGAAAGCAAATATTTCATCATGCCAGGTGACAATGAACTATCAAGAATCGGTGTTTCGCTTCCGGAAAATCTGCTGACCAAATTCGATACTATCATTGGGGGCAGGGGTTATTCTTCGCGGTCGGAAGGAATCCGTGATGCAATCCGTTCGTATATTACGTATTACGAATGGATGAATGATGTTGCAGGCGAGCGTCAGGGCGTAATAACAATGGTGTATGACCATGACCAGCGGGGGCTTACGGAGGCTATTACGGAGATTCAGCATTCCAACCGTGAACTGATTCAGTCTACGATTCATTCGCATGTAAATGATGAGCGGTGTCTTGAGGTGGTTCTTGTCAGGGGAGACGGAAAGAAACTGAAAGGGCTTGCGGAGCGTCTGATGTCACTTAAGGGTGTCGAGTCGGTGAAACTGACGACGATAAAAACCGAATAACTTTTTTTAATATATTGGGGTGTTTCCTTTCCGGAAACAAAAAGTACGTGTCATCAGGGTATTGTATTGTCAGACTGAAAACCCAAAGGCAACTGGTTTTCTGTCTGTTAATTACATATATGTCATTATAGTATTTAAAAATATCTGCTAATGCACAGCATTAGTGTTGTGCATTGTCGCGATGCATTAATATTCTGCCGCAACCAACATTCATGTATGAGTGATGCAGAGTCCGGTTTTTCCGATATCCTTGAGCTCTTAAAGGCAAATCCGCGAGGCATGTCTGTGACGGAAATAGCCGGGGCTGTGCATACGAACAGAAATACGGCCGCACGGTATCTGGATACGCTGCTGGTCTCCGGGCGTGTTGAGATGCGGTCCTTCGGCAAGGCGAAGGTCTTTTTCCTCTCAAAGCGTGTGCCGGTTTCGGCAATGCTCAATCTCTCATCGGAGATGGTGCTTTTAATCGATTCAGACCTGAAGGTTATTCAGGTCAATGACCCGCTGCTTTCTTTTCTGCATGCGGATGCAGAAGATATTGCGGGGTGTCCTATCTATGAGGGTGCGTGCCGGGCGTTCTGCAGCGATATCCTTACCGAGCAGATCCGGCGCGCCCTTGCAGGTGAGATGATTAAAAGCGAGCTGCGGCTGTATCTGGAGGGTGGAGAATGTTATCTTGAAGAGCGGATTTCACCTATGGTTCTTTCGGACGGAAGACCGGGTGTCACCCTGATTTTGGATGATATTACGGCGGAAGTGCAGGCAAAGTCCGCGCTTGAGCAGAGCGAGTCATTGTTTCGCCGGCTTGTGGAGACTGTGCAGGATGTGATGTGGGAGGTGGATGAGTCGTTTGCCATTCAGTACATAAGTCCGCAGATTGAAAAGCTGCTTGGTTATTCTGCGGAAGAGCTTATCGGCCGCAGGTTTTCGGATCTGATGCCTTCTGATGCCGGAAAGCGTTTCTCCTGGGAGCTTGAGTCCTGTGTTTCGCAGGAAAACGGGTTTGTTCTGCATGATTTTCCGCTGACAAGGAGTGACGGGCGGAAAATACATTGTGAGTTCTGTGCAACGCCGGTGATTATCGAAGGTGAGGCGGATGTGTTTTTAGGTTACAGCGGGGCGCTGCATGATGTGTCTGCGCAGCATAATGCGGAGCTTTCCGCACGACGCTGGAAATTTTTCCTTGATGCGGTGATTGACAATATTCCTTCTCTGATTGCTGTTATTGATGAAAAGGAGAGGAGGGTTGTGTATGTAAACGAGCGGCTTGAGGAGGAAATCGGTTATCCTGAAGAGCAGCTGACGCTGCTTTCTGCAGATGAATTTGCATCGGCTGTGGGTTCTGCCAAACTTGCAGAAATGTTTGCAGGCAATGGTCTTTCGGAAATAACGGATTCTATTATTTTGCAGGGGAAAACGTATGTTTCAGATATCCGGATTGTGCATTTCAGTCTGATGGATGAGCAGCCGTATTGTGTGGTGATTTTCAGTCATCCGGAACCGGTGGAAGATGACTGAAACGGTAAAGTTCATAATTTATCTGCGCTAATAGTATAGTCGTATTTTTGCGAGAGTATCCGAGCGGCCAAAGGAGGCTGACTCAAGATCAGCTCATGCAGATGTTCGCGGGTTCGAATCCCTCCTCTCGCATCTGTCAAGTGTGTTAAATCACCCTGCCCCCCCCTATTTAAACATGGAGAAACCTTATCCTCTTTTACTGCCAATTAGTAGGTATGGGATTTTTAGATGATCTGAAAAGTGCTGCAAAAGAAAGTGCAGCCGATATAAAAAACACGGTCCGCTCCGAAGAACTTAAAAGTCAGATTCGTGACCTTGAGCGCAGGGAAAACGAGACCTATGCTGAAATCGGACGTGAAGCAGTCGCATTAGACGGTCCTGACAAGTTCGGCGAAAAAGGCAGCACGCTCATGAAACTGCAGTCCGAAATCGAAACAAGGAAAAACGAACTTGCATCCCTTGAGAAAAAGCCTGATGCGGCGGCGGATGGGGAAACAAAGGCTGAAGCGCCGGCAAAGAAATTCTGCACCCAGTGCGGGGCGCAAGCCGGTGAAGGCATGAAGTTCTGCGGCATGTGCGGCGCAAAACTCGAATAACTTTTTTTTCCGGCACATACCCTTCCCTTTATATAGAATGGAGTGGAATACTTATTTACTATGCAAAAATCCATCGAAGAAATAAATGAACGGATACGCGATGGAAGCGTTCGTGTAGTTACCGCTGACAAAATGCCTGATATTGTAGACGAATTAGGTATTTCCGGCGCGCTCAAAGAGGTTGACGTAGTCACTACCGGAACGTTTGGGGCGATGTGTTCATCGGGCGCATTCTTTAACTTCGGTCATGCGGAAATCCCCATCAGAATGGACCACATGTACTTAAATAACGTCGAAGCTCATGCCGGACTTGCTGCAGTTGACTGCTATCTCGGTGCAACACAGGAATCAACCACCGTACGCGATGTCTATGGCGGAGCGCATGTTATTGAGGACTTTATTGCCGGAAAATCAGTGGAACTGCGTGCAACTTCCAAAGGAACAGACTGTTATCCGCGCCGCGCAATCACAAATGATTTCACCCTTGATGATTTAAACCAGGCAATCATGGTCAATCCGCGCAATTCGTACCAGTGTTACGATGCAGCAACAAATATGGGCAGCCGTGCAATCAGAACATATATGGGATGCCTTCTTCCTAACCACAAAAATGTCACCTATTCCGGAGCGGGAGCGCTTTCTCCGGTCTCAAACGACCCGGGATTTTCCATTATCGGTTCGGGAACGCCGATTTTCCTTGCCGGTGCGAATGGAATCGTGGTCGGGGAAGGAACCCAGTCTTCTCCTGCAAAGGGCTTTGGAACGTTAATGACCTGCGGCAACATGAAGGATATGTCAACCGATTATCTGCGGGCAGCGACCATGACCGGGTACGGTGTTACCATGTATGTGGGTGTCGGTGTGCCGATTCCGGTAATTAACGAGCAGATTGTCAAAAACACGGCAGTACGCGATGAAGACCTTGTTACCGAAATCGTTGATTACGGAACGCCGTGCCGCGACCGGCCGACTATCCGGGAAGTGACGTATGCCGAGCTTAAATCCGGCAAAGTCGAGATAAACGGCGAGGAAATCAGAACGTCGTCTCTTTCCAGTTACAGAAAAGCGTGCGAGGTTGCGCAGGAGCTTACGAAGAGAATAGAGTCGGGTGCGTTTACCGTAGCCCTTCCGACGCGGCCGATTAATGGAAAGAAGGTCAATCACGTCATGATTGAAAAAGGAACAACGGTGCGTGTCAGTGAACTGATGGAGCGCAAGGTTATTACTATCGGTGGAGAGGACAGTGTAAAAGAGGCAGCCCGCCGGCTTTTGAAGGGTGAAACGAACCATCTGCCGGTTATTGACCGTGAAAACCGCCTCTGCGGCATTGTTACGACGTATGACGTGTCAAAGGCGTTTGCAAACGACAATCAGGACAAGAATGTGACTGATATCATGACAAAACGGGTTATTACGACCGGGGCTGATGTTCCGGTTGATGTTGCCGCACGTACGCTTCAGAAAAACAATATCGGTGCTCTTGTTGTTGTTGATACGGCAAACAAAGTGCTTGGTCTGCTTCATTCGTATGCGCTGGGCGACCTTGTCGGAAGGAGGGGGGCGCAGTGAAGCTTCTTGCGGAGTTTTCCGGTGAGGCAACCCAGAAGCCGAGTATTGCGGAGGCAATCCTGAAGTCCGGTGTTGCGGTGGATATCGAGCGGGCGCAGATTGAGGGTGATTACGGGTGGACGCTTCTTTTTGTTGAGGAAAAGGATGCAGAGAAGTTTATTTCCGCGCTTGAGGCGCCGGGTATTACTATCAAAATCCAGAAGAATGCGGTCGTGTACAATCCGGACGAGTGTGTGGACTGCGGTCTTTGCATAAGCATCTGTCAGAAGGAGGTTTTTTCTTTTGACAAGGACTGGAAGCTGTGTCTTGATGCGGACCGGTGTGTTTTATGCGGGCGCTGTGCGGCGTTTTGTCCGCAGCGCGCTCTTTCTGTTGAAAGAGACGCGTAATCTTTTTTTTTATGCTGCGACAACATTTTGCTTATAAGCAGACAATTACTACGATTTTAGCAGATTGTGCGGAGGATATTGATGCGGCAAAATCGGCGATGCTTTGCGCCCGTGCGGATTTGGAGGGGTATATCGCGTCGGACCCGTTTTTTTCGATGACGTATGATGCATATGCTGCACGGGAGTCTGCGCCTGAAATCGTGCGGAGGATGAGTGAGGCGTCGCTTTCTGCAAATGTGGGGCCGATGGCTTCTGTTGCGGCTTCAATCGCGTGGGCGGGTGTTGAGGCGATGAAGGATTCGGGTGCTTTGTTTGGTTTAATCGATAACGGGGGGGATATTGCGGTTTTTTCCGACCGGGATGTTTCTATAGGTATTTTTGCGGGGAATGCGCCGTCTTCTTCGAAGTATGCGTTTGTTCTTCCGCCGCAGAGGGATATTGCGGGTGTTTGTACGAGTTCTGCAACGGTCGGTCCTTCGGTTTCGTTTGGTATTGCGGATGCGGTGGTCTGTTTTTCGGCAAATCCGGCGAAGGCGGATGCGTGGGCTACGGGGCTTTGCAATGTTATTACGCCGGAGAATTTTGTTACGCCTTCTGATGCGGATATTTCCGGAGTTTATGCGGTTGCCGGTGACTGGATTGGGAAATGGGGGGTTTTGCCGCGGATTGTATCTGCTGAGGTTGATGCGGGGCTGATTACGAAGGGGTAGAAGGATGGAGACCCCGGGTATTTTCAGTAATTGATTTATAAGATGCTGACACATTAATTGTATTATGAAAATATTTGGTGCAGTATTATGCATTCTTCTGCTTGCGGGCTCTCTCTTCTTTGGGGCGGGTGCGGCGATTGAGTTTTATTCTGATGCGGTTGTAAATCCGTCGGGTGATTTAAAGTTCGGTGACAAGGTTTCCGTTGATATGACTTTTACGGCGGTCGGTAGCGAGCTGACAGGTCTTTCGTTTTCCACGCCTCTGGAAAAGACCGACTGGGTTTTAAATTTCTATAACGGAAATAAACGTGTGTTTAACTACACGCCTAATGGCAGTTCGTTTGAGCTTCCGGTGTGGCCGAACAGGGAGGATATGGAGGTTTCTGTTGTTCTTTCCCTGACAGGTACGGTTCCGATGAAGATGTCGGGTCATTCTGTATCTATGCTTGAAATTGCAGCAAAAGACGGAAGCAAGTATGCTTCGCCGGTTCAGAGAGTCGTTGGTTCGGTTTATGTTACGCCGACGAAGTCTCCTTCAGAAAATCCGGCGGCGACTCAGACTTATGTGCCTGTTGCGCGGATTTCTTTTGATAAGAAGGCGTTTTCTGTGTCTCCGTCGAAGCTTTCGGTTGGGAAGTATGTTCAGGGTGAGATGGTTGCCAGGGTTCCGGAGAAGTTGCGTGCTGAGGTTGTGCTTTCGTCTCCACTTGAGAATGTGCATTTCTCGGTGTCGCAGGTTTGTTCGGACGGGAGGAGGCTTGCGTATCTGCAGGGGAATGGTTCGCCGTATGTTGTTCCTGCATCTACGGTGTATGTTGATGAGGGGTATAATCTGGTGATTTCGTTTACAGGTACGGTGCCGGAGAAGCTTGCGGGAGAGGAGTTTTCGCTTCTGTCGGTTGATGCGGGTGAGCATGGGTCTTTTGTGTCGCCTGTAGAGGTGATTGCTGCAAAGGAGCCGGTTGTTTCTCCGATGTCTGATACAAATGCAGGTACAGATATGCAGTCCGGTGTTCCGACGGTTGTGCAGACGGAGGTTCCGTCAGGGGTTTCTGATGTTCCTGCCGTGTCTGAGCCGCAGAGTTATGATCTGATTGCGATGTTTGTGAACTGGGTTAAGTCGTTGTTTGGATAAGGGCAGGGGCTTTTTTCTTTTTTTTGGGTTTTTCCGGCAGTTGTACCACGGGTCACTGAATTTTTGCGTAAATGTTGTGTCAGGTATGCATTTTTGCTGCAGAAGATGAGGGTATTTTTGCATGTTGTATATTATGGTAACTGACTTGGATTCAGACCGGAAAAACAGACACCGAAAAAAAAAAATAAAAATTATTTTGCCGTACTCACGATTTTAATAACATCGCCCGTCTTCAACTCAGTCGTATCCTTAATCCGCATCTTCGTCCGCACATCAACCGCATACAAAAAACCCTTCGCAATCTCCGTATGCACACGGAACGCAAGATCCTTCGGCGTAGAACCCTTCGGCATAAGGAAAGCATCAGGCAGAACCTGACCCTTTGCATTGCAGCACTTACCCTCATCCTCCACTGGATACACCACAATCATACCAAGTTCATCAAACACAACCTTGTTTAACGCCTCCTGCACACCCGTACCGTTAAACTTCTTCATATTCTCTCCAATCATAGTAAGCGCCTTAATCTGCGGAGCAGAAAGCTTCGCCCCATCCACCGGCGCAAACTTACCATCACCCGGCAGATACGAAATCAGCTTCGAAACAGACGCAGTCTTAAGCGCAAGTTCCCCCGCAGAAACAGTCGGAACCGCACCCATACCCTTTAACACCGCAATATTTTCCTCCGGCGCCTGATCCGCCTTGTTTGCCGCAATAATCATCGGCTTTGAAACACGCAGAAGAATCTCACACATCTTCTCAATATCCTCTTCCGATGCCTTCGCAAGATTAATCCCGCACTCATTAACCGCCTCACGAATCTGCACCGAATTAATCCGAAGCCCCGCAAGCGCATCACCCAGGAACTCAATCAACGCATTCTCTTTTCCCTGCGCCTTGCGGATTAACGTCGGCAGATGCTTCTGCACAATACCAGCCATCCACATAGCAAACTCATACCGCAGGAACTCCACATCCTCAACAGGATTACGCGTACCGACATCAACCGGATTTCCCTCCGCATCAGTACTGCCCGATGCATCCACAACCTGAATAATAGCATCCGCCTCACGCAGATTGTCAAGGAACTGATTGCCAAGCCCCTTGCCTAAATGCGCATCAGGCACTAACCCCGCAACATCCAGAAGCTCCACCGGAACAAACCTGATACCGTCAATACAGTTATGACAGTTTTCAATGTGCAGCTCCTTACACGGGCACGCAGTACGCACATACGCGACACCCTTGTTCGCATCAATCGTCGTGAACGGATAGTTAGCAATGTCAACATTTGCGAGCGTAAGCGACTTAAAAAAGGTCGACTTGCCGCAGTTCGGTTTACCAGCAAGAGCGATTAACAACATATTGATATTCTCTGCTAATAGTATTGGTGCCGCAATATAGTAGTCTTATTGGTTTGTACCGCAATCTGTCAATTATTTTATATCCTATCATATCCGATAAATAAGTATGCAGAACGCAGCAGGAAAAACAGTAATACTGATGATAGTCGCCTGTTCCATAGCTATGTTTATGGCAGCCCTGGACGGAACGATTATCAACGTCTCATTACCAGTAATCGCACAGGATTTCGGTCTGACGACCTCAGGCGTTGCCTGGGTTTCGACCATCTATCTGCTTGTTTCCTCAGGAATGCTCTTAATCATCGGAAAAATAGCAGACACCCTCGGCTACAAAAAGATGTTTCTGATAGGATTTGCTGTATTTACCTTCGGCTCGTTTTCCTGCGGTTTTTTCCCCACCCTCTTTAATGCATACCCCCTTCTTCTGATATCTCGTGTGATTCAGGCATTCGGCGGCGCAATAATGACCGTAATCGCCCCCGCATTAATCGGCCGCTACATGCCTGGCGACACAAAAGCAAAAGGAATGTCAGTAGCCATGCTGTTTGCCTCAATCGGCATGGCTTTGGGTCCGACACTCGGGGGACTTATCACCGAAACCCTTTCCTGGTCCTGGATATTCTTCATAAATATCCCGGTAGGCATTTTTGCAGTCATTTTAGGCATATTCGTTCTGCCCAAAGATACAGCAGCCGAAGCATCCATGAAAGGATTTGACGGCGTTGGCGCAGCTCTTGTCTTCACCGGTCTTGCCTCCCTCCTCTTTGCCGTATCGGAAGGCTCAACACTCGGCTGGACTTCTGCACCGGTTCTTATAACCATAGCTCTTGCAGTACTCGGCATCGGCGGCTTTATCATCCGCGAATTACGATTCAAATCCCCGATTCTTGACATCCGCCTCTTCAAAAACCCGGTGTTCCTGATAATGAACATCATCTTCTGCCTGACATTCTTCATCTTCGCAGGCGCCAACTATCTTATGCCCTTTTTCCTGCAGGAAGTAAAAGGAATCAGCACCTTTAACTCGGGACTGCTGCTTACCGCCCTTTCCATCGGACTGGTAATTGCAGGCCTCATCTCCGGTATGATTTTCTCAAAACTCATCGGAAAAATCAGAATTTTGCTGATTGCAGGAGGAATATGCCTTGCCTTCGGCTTTTTCCTGCTTACTGAACTGCATCCGATGACCGGATTCGGTCTGATTATTGCAGGACTTGTTCTCATAGGTCTTGGAATCGGATTTATCACAACCCCTATGTCCACCCTTCTTCTGCAGGCCGTTTCATCCGACAAACAGGGAATGGTCTCAAGTCTGGTCGGCCTTGAACGTCAGGCGCCAATGGCTGTTGGTGTTACGGTGTTTAACCTGCTGTTAATCATCGGCGTCAAATACATCGCAAAACATGAAGGGATTACTACAATGCCCCCGCACGAAATCCAGGTGCAGATTCTTGCGACCGGTATGGATTTCTGCTTCTGCATCTCGGTAATCCTTGCAATAGTCATAATTATCCTCTGTTTCTTTATCAGAGAAAACAGACTCTGATCTTTTTTTCCGCCTGTCCGTTTGATTTATATCTTCAAAAACACAAATAATCTCTAAATGATATGGCAAATAATCAGAGCGACTCTTGATATTGTTTCAGAATCCGTTTTTCTCATAATAGTATTGCTGAATCTGGTATTCTGCATCATAATCATCTTCTACGAGCGGAGAAACCCGCAGACCGCACTTCTCTGGATCCTTCTGATGTTTTTCCTGCCGGTAGTGGGATTTATCGCATACCTCTTCTTAGGGCGCCATCTGTATGCAGCCCATATTTTCAACAGAAAAACGCTTGCCGACCAGGCAATTGCAGATTATGCACACAGTCAGCTGGAAAAACTCAAAACTGCCGACCTCGAGACCGAATTATACGGATTTGACCCGGTTGCTGCCTTTTTATCCGCAGCAGACGATGCAGTGCTTACGGCAAACAATGAGGTTGAACGCTTTGTGGACGGAGAAGAGAAATTCGCAGCATTCCGTAAACTGATAGATTCTGCTGAAAAATACATCCACCTTGAATATTTCATTATCCGCGACGATGAACTCGGACGTGATATCATTGCCCTTCTGACAAAAAAAGCAAAGGAAGGGGTTGCTGTCAGAGTAATCTTTGATGCCGGCGGAACGTTTTCCATCAGGAAAAAGAAGTTCTTCGGTCCTCTGAAGGAAGCAGGCGGCGATGTACGGATTTTCTTCCCGCTGAAGATTCCAATCTTCAACACCCGTCTGCACTTCCGCGACCACAGAAAAATCCTTGTCGTTGATGGAAAATGCGCAATGATAGGCGGATTTAACATCGGTGATGAATATCTCGGCAAAGGACCGATGGGATACTGGCGCGACACACACTTAAAAATCAGAGGCGGTGCAGTCTGCAGCCTGCAGAGCCGTTTCATTATGGACTGGAATTACTCCGCGCCGGACGCAAAAATTGACGTAAACGAGGAAAACGCCGAATTGTACTACCCGGATGAAATCTGGGAAGATATCGGAACATCCCGCGTGCAGATTGCATCATCCGGTCCGGATTCGCCGGAAAAAGCGATTTACAACGGCTATGTGGACCTGCTTTCCCGTGCAAAAAAGACGGTCTATATCCACAGTCCGTATTTTGTTCCGGATGAGCCGATGCTTAATGCATTCAGAATTGCCATTCGTTCCGGCGTTGACGTGCGTATTGTCATCCCCTGTAAAGCCGACCACCTGTTTATCTACTGGACGAATCACTCTTATCTCGGCGATTTAATCCGGCTCGGTGCAAGAGGATACGAATATAACGACGGATTTATTCATTCCAAGACAAGTATCTTTGACGGACAGGTCGCATCAGTCGGCACGGCAAACTGGGATGTGCGCAGTTTCAAGCTGAATTTCGAAACACAGGCGTTTGTCTACGATGACATTCTCGCCTCCGAAATGGACAAGGCATTTTTAAAGGAACTGGACGAAAAGTGCACGGAAATTACGCTGGAAGCATACAACAACCGCCCGCTTATGACAAAAATCAGAGAGGGAATCTGCAGACTGTTCTCGCCGATTCTCTAACTATTTTATCATTTTTTTAATCCGCGTCACATGCTGTTTTGCATGTGTGTATAAAAGAGGCGGAAGCCACGGAATATAGCCCGGCGTCATGCAAAGCCCCTGTTTTGCATTGCGGGCGAAATTCACCTCGGTTCCGCAGACATCATTTTTACGCATCCGGATTTCCTCAACCATTTCAGCCGGATTTGCACATCCTTCGGAAAGACAGACCGAATATCCTACGCTTTGACCGATATGTGCATCAGAGCCTCCCGTCATACATAAGGTATGCGACGCTGCATACGTTTGCGCACGCTCGTTGTATGCCTGTTTGAGCCCGCTGCAGATTACCTCAAGCCCGTCGAGATTTTCAGCCGCCTCAGACCGCAGAACACCGGTTTCAATCCCCTTCATCACACCCCGCACGGCAATACCGTATCCGTATGGATGTGCTGCAATAACAAGACCTCCCGCGTCTTTTGCGCCGGAGATAATTTCCTCTGTTCCAAGCTGCACCGCAAGGTGCGGACACATCGTGTGTCTGTCCCGGATTTGCGCATTGTAATATGCTTCAAGTTCGGAAAACCGCTCAAAATAGACAAGGATATGCGGACCCTCACGTGCTGAAACCTCAATACCCGGGATGATATTGTCCGTAAACGACAGGGCTTCTTTCACGCCGGAAATAACATTATGGTCCGTTATTGCGCATCCCAGATGCTTTTCCTCAAGCACCTTTGCAAGGGTTTTCGGCGACAGGACAGCGTCTGATGCGGTTGTGTGGACATGCATGTCATATGCATGCCGGTCGCCGAAATTCCAGAGAGCGTGAATTATTTTCGTACATACAGATAGGCGCACATCCTTTAATAGGTCTTTGACAGACTCAGGCGTCCAGCGCCCGTGTGATTTCACCGGCAATCCGCCCGTTTGCAATTCGCACCGTCATTTCCGGATGCTCTTTTACAATGGAAAAAATATACGGGTCAACAATATCAGAACCAGACAGTTCCGGCCCGAACTCTGCAGACACGGATTTCACCAGCAGTAAATCTGATTCCCCCTCTTCTGCAATCCACGCTGCAATTGAATCCGATGTCACATCCCAAGAATGAGGCAGCACATCATGTTTTCTGCAGTAGTCGTACGGCAGAAAAATAACGGCTTTGCCCCCGGTTTTTGGCTCGGTTGACACCGGAAAGCCGAATGTGGATAAAAACCGCCCGTAGCGGTTCATCGAAAGGATTGCATCAAAATGAGCCGTATCACAGTCTGGGTCTTTCTCCCGCACAAAATCCGCAAAAACCCCGCCTCCCGGAACAATCAGAATATCACGGTCCCGCGGAATCTCAGCAAGAATCTGCCCTGCGGCATCTAAAAGACTACCCCCGATTTTTACGACCAGCATAATCGTTACATCTATTAGCCTTCAACTACTATGAAACTGTATGAAACTTCTGCCCGTGCTGTTTTTCGTGCTCGTCCTCTTTACAGCACCGGCAGGTGCGGGATATCTTATCACTGAATTCTGCCCTGACGGCTATGCATCAGGCGACGGGGACGAATATTTTATCCTTTCCGGAACAGGAGACTTAACGTCATATGCGGTCTCCGACGGTGAAGGAACCATTTCTTTTCCTGAAAACCGTCAAGGACCGGTTACTGTTGCACGCAGTGCGGAAGGATATTTCAGTATTTACAAAACCTATCCTGACTATGAAATCATCGAAAGCGAAGCATCAGTGCCGAATGTGAAAACCGCCGGCAAGTTCCAGATGGCAAATTCGGGCGATTCCCTATCACTGTACAAGAATGGTTATGAAATCCAGACGGTGACCTGGCCTGACGATGTGGCAACGTCAAACGGTCGTGTGCATGTCTTAAATGACGGCGTCTGGGACACGCGTGTGTACAAAATCGGACAGAGCCGCTTTTCGCCTGAAACATTTATCGCCGATTCGGCAACCCTGTTTGTTTCGCCGGACTGCTCTTTTGAAGTGGTGACAAAAGCAATAGACGATGCAAAGGCAACGCTCTGCATCGCAGTCTATGAATTTGAGTCGCCCGCAATAGCCAGGCATGTTGCAGCTGCGTCCGCCCGCGGGGTGGATGTGACCATACTCGTAGAAGGCGGGCCGGTCGGCGGAATGAGTGATGAAGAAAAAGGCGTTCTGAATTATCTGACTGCGGCGGGTGCGGACGTGTACACAATTGAATCAGTTGACAAACTTCCGGCCCGCTACCGCTATCATCATGCGAAATATCTGATTGCGGACGGTTCCGCAACTTTGGTGCTCTCGGAAAATCTGGGCGACACGGGAATCCCAAAAACCGGTACAGCAGGAAACCGCGGCTGGGGCGCATTAGTACAGGACAAAGAACTTGCCGCATACTTTACCAAAGTCTTTGAATCCGACCTTGCGGGCTATGACATATATCCGTGGAAGCCGACCAAAACAGCACTTCCCGAAGAAAAACCGGGTCAGGACACCCTGACCGTATTTCACCCGCTGACTCTTGAAAACGTAAAAATCACCCCTGTCATCGCGCCAGACACAAGCAGTCTGATAGAAGATTTGCTGCAGGGTGCATATTGTTCGCTTGATATCGAACAAGCATATATCTCCCCATGGCCCGGAGGAGTGCAGAACGCCTGGCTTGCCATTGCTCTTGAAAAGGCGAAACAGGGTATCTCAGTCAGAGTAATTCTGGATGGAATGTATTATAATACTGAGGATGATGCAGATAATGATGAACTGGTTGCCACTCTGAACAGACTTGACCTGCCTGTTTCTGCACGTCTCATTAATCCGGGAGATACTGTTCTTAAACTCCATAACAAAGGAGTTATTGCAGACGGCAGGAGTGTCCTGATTTCCTCCATCAACTGGAGTTACAACTCGCCGGTAAACAACCGTGAAGCAGGATTGATAATCGAAGATACAAGGGCTGCAAAGTATTACACCAAAGTCTTCGACCTTGATTTCGAAGGCGAAAAGTACGAAGAACCCCTGTCCTACGGACTCGGTTTTGACCTGCGGTTCCTTCTTGCAGGAGGAATTGTACTGATACTGATACTCATTCTGATAATCAGGAGAAGAAGATGATGATAAAAAACAGACTGGTAAAAATGAATGCAGGCAGCTTATACTGCTGCCATAGTATTCTGAGGTGTTTTGAGCTGGAAATAACTCTGTCTTGCATCATGGAAGTTGAACTTTTCAATGATGAGGCCTGCTTCCTTCAGGCGTCTGAGAGCATAGCGGACAGTGCGCGGAGCAAGACCGGATTTTTCCACTATGTCCTTGTGCGTAAGGCTGTGCGCACCTTCGAGGAGTTGAAGGATGTTTATGCAGGAATTTGGAAGTATTGTTCTTTGCATACTAATAAATCGCCTTGTAAGAATATAAAGTTTTCTCAATTAGTTCGTAATAATACGAACAAATTTTTACAAACTGCGATTTTTGTTCGAACGCGCACAAACAACATGCTGCAGAGGAGGGGATTATTATGCTGACGCGCCCGGAAAAAGAAGCGGTTATAACCATCGTTATAGTTGTCTGCATACTTGCACTTCTGTGGGCGGGTTTTGTCTTCCTTTTCCCTGACCTGGGTGTTGTTCCGTATACCGAGGAGGTGCCTGACAAGGCAAAGGTATCTCTTGAAGGAGTTATACTGTCTGCAAAGCCGACCTCAACCGGGGGACACCTTCTTATGAATGTATCAGGCGTTACCGTGTTTGTGCAAAACGGCGGCAGCGAACTCATCTTCATGGAGGGAGATCATGTGAAACTTACCGGTATCGCAGCAACGTACGGAGGCAAACGGGAGATTTCGGTTGCCCGCATCTCAGACATAACTATTCTAACCTAGGAAAACCAACAATATACTATGAGTGAATATCCGAACCCGGGTGATGAAGTCGACCTTCTGGACCTTCGTGAACTTCGCAACCGCAATAAAATAAATGTATATCTCTATATGGACGAGGAGATTGCGAAAACCTCGACACTTGAGAATGATCTGAAAAAATACCGGTTGGCAGACCCTGACCACCGTCCGGTCCTTGAAATCGAGGAGTTTCTGAAAAATATGCAGAAGACCATGAAACAGATTATGGGGAATTCTGCAAATGTGGAAACTATGTTAAAAGAACAGCCGCTTAAGGCAACGGTTCTTTCCACGGGAACGATTGAAACACCGGTCGGAATCCGGCCGTATCTGAAATGTCTTTTGCCGTTTTTGGACGAAATGGAGGAAATCGAAGTCAAAAACGCCACCGGTATCAGACAGAAATGACACGTGCAGCAGCGCTTTGTCCTGCAGTGCGGATGTTTGCCTGTGAACTGGCAAAAATCAGGTCCGCACCCCCTGCCGGGATTTTTATTGTCGGGGTCTTGACAGACAATACCGGGGACTCGCTTCGGATAAGTGACCCGACCGGCGTTTTTTCGGTGAAAATAAACAGAAACAACACCGCAGTCCGCCTCGCCGCAGAAAAAATCGAGGCGCCGTGTTTTGTGGCGGTTTATGCAGGTGTGCGGGCGCAGAATTATGCAGGAAAAGTGTTTCTTGAACTTACGGCAGAGTCCGTGACAGAAACCACACGGGACGCACGGGATGCGTGGATTTGTGATGCGGCATCAGGCGCCGGAGCACGTCTTTTTCAAAATCCGGATAAGGCAGCACTGATTGAGGATATTGCAAAAGCGCTGAACGCTGTAAAGCCGCCCGCACAAAAAGCAGATGTTTCCGATGAGCAGATTTTTGCGGTGATTGAAGAACTTTCAGAAAAGAAAGGGGCGCAGATTACGGCTGTTCTTGACGCGCTGAAAAAACTCGGCATGGCTGAAACCGCCGCAAAAGCGCGGTTAAATCAGCTTGCAGAAGACGGTGATTTGTATTCGCCGACAAAGGAGACCATTAAAGTCCTCTGAATCGAATGCAACCGGAATTTTATGAAAACGGACCTGCCGTTTTAATTGAACGCCAGGAGCGCTGTCTTGTTATTGCCGACCCGCATTTCGGTGTGGAAGCCGACCTTCACCGTCACGGGCTGCATTTTGAAAGCCGCACACAGGAGCGGCTGAAGCGTATTTTATCTATTATCGATGAAAGCGACCCGGATTATCTGATAGTCTTAGGCGACCTAAAGCACATGATTCCGTATGTCACCCATCAGGAAAAAGCCGAGATGCCGGAGGTTCTTGCAAAAATACGGCGGGAAACCGAATTCCGTCTTGCTCCCGGAAACCATGACACAGGACTTGAGCATTATCTGAAATCCGGTGAACTTCTGCCGGCAACGGGTGCATTAATTGACGGGACCGGCTATTTTCACGGTCATACCATTCCTGATGCGTCACTTTTCGGTCATCTGATTTTATGCGGTCATCATCATCCGGTTGTAAATATCTATGATGAAGTAGGCTGTGCTCTGCGCGGAACGCCCGGCTATCTGCTTTCAAAAATCGATACAAAACCCTGGGGGGCGCCCGATTCACAAACGCGGGTTCTTCTGGTTCCGGCGTTTTATGAACTTGCAGGCGGCATGGATGTGCGGCTAATTCCGGGCAATAAAATTTCACCGGTGGCAAATCAGATAATTACCGATACAGCCGAGATTTTCCTAAAAGACGGAACATATATGGGCAGGTTTTCCGAACTCCCGCCCGACCCCGAAGAGGTGCAGAAATGAGCATAATTGATGAGGTAAAGGCAATGCTTCATCCAAAGATTCGCGAAGTTCTTGAAAAGCGAGGTTTTGACGAGTTTTCCGAGATTCAGCTCAGAGCCGTTCCGCGTTTGATTGAAGGAGTGAATGCGGTTTTAATCGCGCCGACCGGAACAGGAAAAACAGAATCTGCAATGCTTCCGGTGTTTCACCAGCTTCTTTCAAAGGTGCATCCTGACGGTTTTTCCGCGCTGTATATTACGCCGCTTCGGTCGTTAAACCGTGACATGATGACCCGCCTTGAATGGTGGGGTAAGGAGTTAGGACTCAGAATTGCCGTGCGTCACGGAGATACAACACAGAATGACCGCAAAAAACAGACAACGCATCCGCCGGACATATTAATTACCACGCCGGAAAGTCTGCAGGCGATGTTCATGGGCAAGGTGCTTCGAAAACACCTTGAAGGTGTCAGATATGTAATTGTGGATGAAATACACGAGCTTGCCGACGGAAAACGAGGTTGCCAGCTGGAAGTGGCGCTTGAGCGGCTTGCCGAGTATGCAGGCGAATTCCAGCGCATCGGGATTTCTGCAACAGTTGGCAATCCCGACGTTGTCGGTAAATTCCTCTGCGGAATGAGGGCGTTTGAAATTGTACAGGTGCCGGTTGCAAAAACACTTGATTTGTCGGTCCGGTTTGCGGGCGATAGTTTCCGCGACCAGACACAGTTTATCGGAAAATGCATTGATGCGCACAAATCCACGCTTGTTTTCACCAATACCAGAAGCGTTGCCGAATCTATCGGAGTTGCATTAAAAGAACAGGGCAGAACCGATGTGGATGTGCACCACGGTTCTCTTTCACGCGAGGTGCGCATTGATGCGGAAGATTCTTTCCGTGAAGGGCGCACACGCTGCATGATCTGCACGTCTTCAATGGAACTGGGCATTGATATCGGTCAGATTGACCATGTGGTTCAGTTCAATTCGCCGCGCGAAGTGGCGCGTCTTATGCAGAGAACGGGTCGCGCCGGTCATCAGATTAATGCAACCTCGAAAGGAATTATTCTTGCGACAGGTTTTGACGATATCCTTGAATCGATGGTTATTGTGCGCAAATCCCTTGCAAGCGAGCCCGAAGAGGTGCGCCTTCACATAAATCCTGCAGATGTCGCGGCCAATCAGATTGCAGCGCTTGCAGTTGAGCGCGGCGAAGTGTCAATTGAGAAAATCAAGTCGATTTTCTCACGGTGCTACTGTTTTCAGAACTCCGGAGAACTCATTGATTCTGTTATTTCGCGCATGGAAAAGCATTTTCTTATCAGAACAGAATCAGGCATGGTAATTACCAAAGCACGGGCGCGCAGGTATCTTTCGCTGAATCTTTCCATGATTGCCGATGAAAAAAAGAGTCTCATTTTCGATGTGGTTTCGCGAAAACCGGTCGGAACACTTGACGAAAGTTTTGTCATCTCATGGATTTCCTCCGGCGCTGTATTTGTTGCCCGCGGGCAGATGTGGCGGGTTCTTGAAATCGAGGACAACAAAATCATGGTTGAGCCGGCGAAAAATGCCAAAGGAGAACTTCCTTCATGGGAAGGAGAACAAATTCCGGTTCCGCTTTCCGTTGCCATGGAAGTCGGGCGTCTTCGCCGTGAAAGAAATTTTGATGCATATAAAGCGGATGAAAATTCAGTCCGCTTTGCCGGAAAAATTCTTGATGAGATGGTGAAAAACCGCTCGATGACCGCAACCGACAAACTGATTGTTCTTGAAGACGCCGACGAAGGAGTTGTGGTGAATGTATGCGGCGGACACAAGGTAAATGAGGCAATCGGGCGCGTATTGTCGATTCTTCTATCCGCACGGTACGGAACTTCCGTCGGGATTGAGACGAATGCGTACCGGATTTTAATCAGGCTCCCCAAAATGCTTGGCGCGCCCGATGTGGAAGAAGTGCTTTGTTCGGTTGAACCAGAACATGTGGAGGGGATTTTACAGCTTGCACTAAAGAAAACGGCTCTTTACAAGTGGAAACTGGTACAAGTGGCGAAAAAATTCGGCGCAATTGACGCGGATGCTGATTATGAAAAAATCAGCATTAACCGGCTTTTAGAACTCTTTGACGGAACGGTTATTGAAAGCGAGGCATTTCGGGAACTATTTTTCTCAAACATGGACGTAGACGGAGCAAAATGGATTCTTGAACGCCTCAAAAATCATGAAATGGGGGCGAAATGCAGCCGTCTTTCAATTATCGGGGCGCAGGGGCTTTTTACCGGCCGTGATGTTGTTACGCCGCCGGGCGAAGACCAGGCAATTATTGAGTCGGTAAAGCACAGGATTTCCGAACAGGACATTATTCTTGCATGCATGCACTGCAAAAGCTGGAAAACGCATACAAAAACCGGCCGCGTTACCGAGCAGCCGGTCTGCCCGGTCTGCGGTGCGCGGCTGATTGCTGTTTTAAAACCCTATGAAGAACAGGCGTATGCTGCACTGCGGAAAAAAACCTTAACAACCGGGGAAAAAGAAGCAGCAGAGCGCATGCTGCGCAATGCAAACATGGTGCTTTCAAGCGGAACAAAAGCGATAGTGGCACTCTCCGGTCGTGGAGTCGGACCGGAAGCGGCCGCACGTATTCTGGGTACATTTGCCGTCGGGGACAATTTTTACCGTGAAATATTAAAGGCCGAGCGCAAATTTGTCCAGACGCACAGATACTGGGGATAAATTTCCAAAATTTACCTCAGTTCTTCCTGTATTTCGGAAAACGCCCGCTCTGCTTTTTCCAGAGAATCAAAACCGTCGAGAACAACCATTCCGCTTTTGCGCACAATAATTGTACCCTCACCGGTTTTCCGCACAATCTGCGCAGGAATCTGTGGAATAAATGAAAGCTGTTCTTCTGCGGTGATGTATTTTACAAAAGGAGATAAATCAGCCTGTGAAACATCAGTCCGCGTACTGATTTGCTTGAGAAAATCCTCCCATGCCGCCTGAACTGCTGACAAATCCTTCAGACCGTAAATCTGGACTTTCCCGGATTTGTATATGCATGCCGTGGCATTACCCATTTTCAGATACCTGTTTTTCTGCAGTCTGAAAGTATCCAGCCCTTCAAGCGCATGTAAATCCACCGGATTATTCAGAGAACCGAAAACGGCTGATGTTTTTATCCGCATTCCCACCCCGCTTATTCTGCAGCATCCAAAAGCGCATCCTTTAACACCGGCCAGATTCTCTTCAGTTCGCTTGCTGAAATTTTACCGATGCCGACATACGGATAACGCTGTATGGAATACTCCACCCACATCCGGACATCATTTGAGGATTCATCAATAGTTTTTGGAAGGAAGTAATCATAAATCGATGAACCTGCTTCTTCATATCCGAATAAATTTGATTTTCCGAGATTCAGTGCCTGACCTGAAATCATCGAAAGTTCGCAGAGATTAAGCGCGGTTTGAAGAATCTCCCGTTTTTCATCGGAAAGTTCTATCTCCGACACAGCGATATCCGGACCCTTTAATGATAGAACCGAAGAACCGACCTTTGTTTTTGTGGTTGCCCACCAGGAATCGCCGGTTTTATCATCTACATAATTCAGATACAGCCCGCGCAGTTCTCCGACCTTTGCCATCGGATTTAACGAATACGTGCTGTTGTTATTCGATTCGACAATACAGCCCGCACTTGCAAAAACAGCAGCAAGAAGCAGAGATAAAATGCATAATGCAGCCGCTTTATGCATCGGTTTCCTCCCGGACGAATTTTTCGCCGTCGAACGTGAAAACAATCGCATGCCCTGTTTTTTTCAGAGCACGCGCCCGCGCGTCATGGTCGCGCCGGACGAATTTTTCACCGCGGGAGGCAAATGTTTCAAGCAGAAGTCTGTGAAATGCAATCTCCTGTTTCAGATATGCAGACTCATAGGCAAATGTTTCATCGGCGATTTTTTCTATTTCCTCATCAGCGATGGTGTTTTCATATGTTCCATGCTCGCCGAGTCCGGAAATCATGCGCCAGTCTAAATGCCCGCGTGCATCTTTTTCTCGGTGCAGCATGTATGGATACAGCCGGCAGATAGCAAATCGTTTGTCGTAAATGGTACAGCGGTTGTTTTCAAGAAAAATGCAGTCGCCGTTTTCCTTTGTTTTCAGCGCATAACCGGAAACATAAAAATTCCCGTCGGAATCCGAATACGGGTAATCCGGCGCAGGTTCAACCGCTTCCGGCGCAAATTCCTTTACCCGCGCCATATCTGCGGATAACAAAAACACATGACCGTTGTATTCTTTTGTACAGCACCTGCCGCACAGACTGCAGGAAAAACCAATCCTGCGGATAATCTCTTTCAGTTCTTCGCGCGGGAAAGCCGCAAGCTTTTCAAATTCTGCTTCAAGCCGCACAAGTTCAGCCTCAGGTGTTCCCGCCATAAATTGCTGTATCATTTTTTGTGTGCCTTGAGATTAAGGATTGTGGTAGAAAAGAGAAATTAGAGATATTTTATCAGTAGTGTTTATGTAAGTTGACACCCAATACATAAGAACAAGGAGTAACTGACACTTGGGTACAATTGAAAGTTCAAACGAAGATGTCGCCGAAGACGGAAGCATTATACGCGTAAAACTTCCGAACAAGCGTGCGAAGGAACAGTTTGCCCAGGCTGAGCTCATGCTCGGTTCAAACCACATCAAAGTCCGCTGCTCAGACGGTGTAACCCGTCTGGGCCGGATTAAGGGCAAGATTAAGAAACGGATCTGGATTCGCGAAGGAGATATTCTGATTGTTATCCCCTGGGATTTCCAGGACGACAAATGTGATATTGTCTACCGGTACACGGGACCGCAGGTAGACTGGCTTCGTGCCCACAAATATCTTTAACTTTTTTTTCTCCGTAACGGGAAATTTATGTAGTGCCGCATACAATCTATTCTGCATGAAAAAAATACTGACCGGTTTTCTGGTCCTTGTGCTGGCAGCATCTGTTGTGTGCGCCGGCTGTGTAACTACTTCTGGTTCGTCTGATCCGGTTGTCGGTACCTGGCAGTGGGAGCATGATGAAGGAGACGAATATGACCTTGTCTACACGTTTAATGCAGATAATACATTCACGGAAACCTGGTACATTTCCGGAACGAAAAATATTGATATGAAATATGACGGAATATGGTCATGTAATGACGGCGTGTACAAAATTGCATATTCCAACGGTGATGAGGCAGTTGAAGGCGCCGCATGGTTTACCCTCTCGCCGGACGGCAAAACGCTCACCGATGGTCTGGAAATAAACTACTTCAGAATCTAATCATCTTTTTTATCCACATGTTGATATAGGTTAGAAACCTATCAGTTAAGCATGAAAAAAACAGTTGCATGTCTGCTGGCAGCCGCAGTTATTGCCGTAATTGTATGTGCAGGTTGTGTCAGTACAACAACAACCACGGGTTTTTCCGACCCGGTACTTGGTACATGGAAGATGGATACCCCAAGTGACTTTGTCCGCTATTATGCATACACATTCAATAATGACCTTACCGGAAAAGAAGTAATTGCCGACTGTAAGACCGATGAGATATTCTCCGAAGACGAGTTTACCTGGATTATCCATAACGATATCTACAAAACAGAGCCAAAGTCGCAGATAACCAATAAAGGCGAGCAGTTTACGATATCAGCAGACGGAAAAGTCCTTACCGATACACACGGTTATACGTATCATAAAATCGAATCCAAATGACCGTTGTCTTCCTGGGTGTCGGAAACAGCCTGCATACAGATGACGGCGCAGGACCATACCTTGCCCGCCTGCTTGAAGGAGACGGCATTCAGGCATTTGACTGCAGTACGGCGCCGGAAAATTTCACCGGTGTTGTGCGGCGCCTTCATCCAAAGACACTGATTATCGCCGACGCTTCCCTGATGGGCTGCAGCCCGGGGGATGTGCGCCGTATTCCTTTGGATAAAATACATGATACCGCAGTAGGTACGCATATGATGAGTCTTGCATTTCTTGCAGAATATCTGAAAGAAGATGCAGGGGAAATTATTTTTCTCGGAATCGAGCCCGAGTCGCTTGATGAAGGAAGCAAATTAAGCAACCCGGTTCTTTCTGCAGTGCAAAATCTCAAAGAGACAATACGTTGCGGCGGAATTTCAGAGATACCGGTACTGTAGGTTTAGCAAAACCTCATTACCGCATGAAACAGAATAGTAAGGAGAGAATAGCAGATGTCAGCAAAACAGCAACCCGCAAAAAACAGCAAAAACAATATCAAAGGAACGGTAATTGCAATTGCAATTGATGTCGTATTACTTGCAGTCGGTCTGGTCTGTTCAAATCCGCTGAAGGAATACTGCGCATCGATTAATGATATGATGCCGTTTTACGTGTTTACGGGCGGAATTATTGTTCTGATGTTTCTTGCAACATCCATTATCATCAGAATCACAAACAAACAATAAATAAAAAATGGCTCTTCGACGTTTTATGTGAATTCTCAGAAAACATCAAACAAGATATCCAACTCTAACCCCCCGAGTCTGTGATAGATAGCTGTAATAAAATTCCTCATATTTCTGAATCCATGGGCATTCCTCTTGATTTCCTGGATTCTAC
>DALTWF010000040.1 GCA_029987235.1 Methanocorpusculum sp.
TACTATATTGGTCTGACCGGACTATAAACCTCGTTCCCGGCAGGGGTTATTTTGCCGCATTCCAGCCTGCTTTTGCGGATTTTACCCGTTCAAACCGCTTAGCGCGCGCAACACTCCTGAGCATGCGGATTTGTTCGCTGCAAAGTTTCTGCGCTTTTACCGCAGCCATAACCGATGCCCGGCCGCATCCGACACGTTTTGCAATTTCATTATTGCTCATACCGTCTTCAAGAATCATTTTCTTCAGGGATTCCCGCTGCAGTTCCGGAAAATCCCGCCAGGTTTTTTCCGTCATTCTTCAACCTCGCAAACAGTATAATGATACTTGTCAGGCAGAAGAATCTGTTCTGCTTCATCTTCACTTACTCTGTCTTTGATATCGTCAATGCGTACCTTGACGTTTCCGGGCTTGCTTCTGATTTCCTCTTCGGTTACACCCGCTTTTTTGAACATTTCAATTAAGTCCCACGGAGTAAACCGGCGTGCAACAAAGGACGGTTCAAGAATTCTGTAGCTTTCATACAAATCCGGTCTGAGTTCAATGAGTTTTGCGATGTTTACCTTTCTGCGGATTTCGGTTTCGATTCTGAATCTGTCGTTTGGCGTGTTCAGACACTCTTTCAGGTAATCGTCTGCAATTGCCTGATACTCTTTTGCAAGTTCGCTCAGAACGCAGGCGAGATTTTCTGCATGCAGATGAATGAGGAAAGGAAGGTCGGCTTCCTTTACCCCGGTCATTTTCTCATAATCGACAAGGAGGTCGCTGTCGATTAAGGCCGCCTGTATATCGTCTTTGGTCAGTTCGATGTACATTCAGCATTCCTCCGCTGCATTTTTGTTTTTGCGGACTCTGCGTCCTGCATTTGCTTTTTCAATGAGCCATGCGTATTCTTTGAGAATCTGTGCCTCTTCTTCGGGAGTTGCGGGCATAACCGAGGTCCCCCGCATACTGCTGCAGAGTTTCAAGCAGTAATTGTAACTGACGTTCATTTTTTCCGCAAAAAACGCATTAATAATCCCTCTGCGGTTTGAACAGCGGGGAAGCTGATTTACGCATACTCTCAGTGCTTTGATGGAATAAGCATCAACATTTGAGCCGTGCTTGTTCATCCGGATAAAGCGGAGATAACATTCCTCTGCTTCAAATGCATTTTTACAGGCTCCGATGAGGGAATGATATTTCCTGGGCACTCTTTCAAGATTGGTCCAGCAGTTGTTTTTCTTGTTTCCGTCAATGTGGTGAATGTCAAACTCCGAACCTATTGGTGTTTCAGGGTGTGCCGCGTAGTAAACAAACCGGTGAACCGGGATGTTTATTTTATGATTGCTTGGATGCAGCCATAATGTCACATACAGATATCCGTTCTTTTTTTCACTGGGTTTGAGGATTTTTCCGGTGACGGGGTTATAAATAACCCCGTGATATTTGTCTGCATCAAGCTGTCCGGACTTCATTACCTGATTAATCAGGATGTCAAGTGCTACATTGAATACAGTTGAATCAATGTCTGCACAGAGTACTGACATTTCCGGATTTCCGTTTCGTTCTTCTGCTGCGGTTGTACAGGGACTGGGGAAGACGACATCCGAGAAATCAGTGTTCTGGACAAAGTCGGATTTCTGAAATTTCATGAGTCCTCCTCCGCTGCTTCCCATATGCATACAGTTTCCCAGGCGGTTCCGGTGTCTTCAAGGCAGTAGTCTGTTATGCTGAAACGGTCAAGGAGATCGCAGAACCATTCAAGCGAGGCGTTTACATCATCAGAATCAAACTTGCAGAGGGAGACATCGCATTCATAGTCCCATTTGCCGCTTGTGAGGTCTTTGTCAAAGGAAATCCGGGTTACGCTCCATGGGTTGAGGCAGTGTGCGATGAATTTTTCGACCCCTTCACGGAATTTGGGGATGTCTTCGGGGTTTTGGGTAAAGGAGGTCATTTTCTTCCCCCCTTGTATGCATACTCCGGCTGTCTGAGGAAATCCCATTTTTTCATCCGGCGGAAGGTTCCGGTCTTTTCGAGGTGTTCGACTTCCTTTTTGTTTAAAACATGACCGTCTTTGGTCATATAGAATTTGCCGGCCGGGTTTCTGTTTTCATCAAGGAATGCGTAGTGAACAAATTCAAGAACCGCAAGCTGTTTTGCGGTCTCTTTTTTGTCGTCATAGCCTTTGGGAAGGTCAGCAAATCCCATTTCAGGCACCTCCTTTGTTCGTCTTGCCAAAGATGATGTGACCGCACATCCAGCATTTGCTTTCGTGGTTTCTTACGGCACAGAAGTTTTCCAGAGAGTAAGTCTCAAGCAGTTTTTTGAATTCGACAATCCCCCTGCTTAATTCAACAGCAGATTCATGTTTTCTGATGCCCGGGTCAAATCTGCATCTGTCTTTTTTCACGAATATCCAGTCAGAGCCGCACTTTTCCATGACTGAAAGGAATGTGTTCAGACCGGTTTCAAATCCGGAAAATGACATAGCGGATCCGGTTTGCACCGGTGAGGCGGACATGGTCCGTTCTGCTGCTTGTTTTGCACGCATTTCCGCTTCGCGGCGTGCACGTTTTTCGCCGGTCTTGTTTTCTTTGTCGCGTTCGGCGAATTCTCCGCACATCTGTGCGAATTCGTCGTCATAGCCTTCAGGTAAATCTTCGAATCCCATTTCAGATTCCTCCTGCGGTGCGGATGTGTCCGGTTATCCGGCAGTTTTGTGCGTGCTGTGCGAGCAGGGTTTCTGCAGGAAGGTTTTTCGTTAATGCGGTCAGATTAGTATGTACCGGGGCTTCTGTCGTCCATCCAAAGTTGTCAGGGGCGCCGGGGTATTCTTTTGTTCCGGTTGTTTTTGTTGTCTGGTTGTTTTCACTCGGTTTCATAGTAGTTTCCTCCTAAGTTTTCAAGTTTTGCTTTGAGTTCACGGTTTTCGATTGCAAGACGTTTATTGTCCTGTTTCAGCTGTTCAAGGGTTTTGCGGATTTCGGAAAGCCGGAAGTGCATCTGTGTGCATTCTTCGACGCATGCGGCTTTTCTGAGTTCGATGTTTTCGGCTTCAAAGGCGTCGCGGTCAATTTTGTAAAGGTCTGCGATTTTCTTTGCTTCGGAAAGTTCCTTTCTGTGCCTTGCTTCAGCATCGCTTTGCATCTGCCGCAGCTGCTCGATATCCTCCTGCCGCAAGCGAAGCAGGTTTCCGATGTTTCCGATTGTGTCTGCTGCTGTACAGGCAAATTCGATGAACGAATTGTTTGTGTCTGTTTCAGTCATGCTTTTCCTCCGTTTCCGTATCCTTCTGAAGTTCACCGTATTTTGCTGCAAAGACGCATCTTCTGTGTTCGGCAAGGCGGTCTTTCCTGAGAGACTTGTATCTCTCAAACATGGCGTTGAGTTCCTCGTCGCCTGGTACATAGCCGGTTTCATCAAAGAGTTCGCGTCTGATGTCGGTTCGAACATCAGAATCGGCAAGGATGGCAAATCCTTTCATGGCGAGTACCGGCAGGTAGATGTTGTCTAAGATTCTGTTGATGGTGCTTTGTGCACGGTTTGTCGTGGTTACGCGCCGGTTTAATTTTCTGCACCAGTCGCCGGGGAGGTCTCCGTTGATTACGGTGAGTGCGCAGGCGGTCTGGAATTCAGAGCGGTTGTTAAAGCCGAGTGTCTGGACTGCCTGGTCTAACTGGTCGTACTCCTCTTCTGTTAAGTAGGTGTAGGAGTGACGTCGTGCTGTTTTAATGTTTGATTCCATTTGTACGTGTTTTCCGGTCTAAGGACGGCCGGGTCCTGTCTGTATTTCGGTACAATCGGATTTCGAGACGTTACCGTAGGTGAGAGCAGTATTTCATGCGCATTCGGACATTTTTTATCTCAAATGTCCTGGGGCAGCATGGGTTTTCTGTATTGAATGTATATTACATGTGTCACGTGGGCAACATTCATATCCGAGTAGGAACAATAAAATAGATAGGTCCTTTCTTTTCATGTTTAGACGCTGGAATCGATGGGACCATCCGCTTTTATTGTTCATCTCCTGAGTTGTCCTTCATAGTTCCCTGGCGATTTTTTTCAGTCCTTCGCTGACGAGGAATCGTATTGCGGCTCCTTCGCCGAGGTCGTACTGTTCCATCACTGTTATGATGTTTTCGGCCATTTCGTTGGTGTAGGAGAAGGTGCTTTTGTTGGGGTACTTTTTTCGCCCTTCGCGTATCTTCCTCATCAACGGGGTTTCTTCGGGATCAATCTCACGTTCGTTGATGAACATGGTATTTTTTCCTCTGCAGTTTTACGGGTTGCTGCTTCCCTGCTTACATATTGGTTTTCTGTTATCTTATAGGGTTGTTTTCAGTGATGCATTTTGCATACTTTTTCCGTTTATTTTATATATTTCATTGTTTTTCCCTTTTTTTTGTTCATGACCCTTCCTGTTTTCCGGCTGCCTTGGCGGCGGCGGGCAGGGGGTGTGGTTTCCTGTGCTTTTCCTTTTGTCGCCGGCACTTTTTCCTGTCCGGCTGCCGCAGGATTTGTTTTCCGCATATCCGGCGGGTGTTGAATATGTAGTCCGCAGCAGCATATATAATTAATCGTCCGGGGGAGTTTTATAGCATTTTTTGAGGCGTTTTTTTGTTTTTCAAATCGGAAAAATGTCCGGACAAAATATCCTGCGGGGCAAGGAAACGGGGTCTTTTGGTAAAATTTTTCAAAAGGGGCGTTTTCCTTGCTTCTTTTTTGTAATTTTTTGAAACGTCCGGCGGGAAGTCTCGTGTGCTTTTTTTCAATTCGTCCGGTTTGGGTGTCTGTTTTGGATTTTAAGGGGGTTTCATACTTTCGTGAACTTTTTTCACACGCGCACGTTTTGCTGAATCGCAAGGATTCGGGGTCTTTTGGAAACGGGGAAAAATTTACCGGTCAAAATGTCCTCTAGGGCAATATTTCGGGGGGTGGTTTTTCGGGGTTTTTGCGGGTTCTGTTTTTTTCCGGTGCGCAGTGTCTGTTTTCGGGGGGTGCGGGGGTGTTCCTATTGGGTGGGAATGGAAAAAATGGTGAGTGACTTTTTTTTCGGGAGGGGGTTTTGCAGGTAACTTTTTTGTGGTTTTTCGGGGGTCGGCAGGTAATTTTTCGTCACGTTTCTGGTCACTGATTTTTTGCGGCGAGGAGATTTCCCGCCGGACGTTCCTTTATTTTTGTGGATGAATTATATACATACAAGGGCAGTTTTTTGAGGGAAAAACTGCCGCCTGCGTTTTCAGAATGATAAAAATCCGCCGTATTTGTCCGGTTTTTACAGAAAGGACTTAATACAATCACTCCTAATGGATTAGGGATATTATGACTGAGAAGACAAAATCAGCTGTAGAATCACGGTGCGGCTGTTTGTGCAGTTCGTGTCGTTTTCAGATTGAACTTGGATGCAGGGGATGTCTGAATATTGAAAAACCGGTATGGGGTGATTCGTGTCCGCTCAAATCCTGCTGCGAAGAAAAAGGGCTTGTTCACTGCGGGGAATGCAGTGAGTTTGTCTGTCCTGCTCTGCACGCGTTTGCATATGATATGGAATACAGTGACAGAGGTGCACGGCTTGAGCGCTGTAAAGAGTGGTTAATGCAGAAGTGAGGTGATGGTTTACTTAATATCCATCAATAAACACCATGGAAAACAGCTCGTGAGGAGCAACATAGTACAAAGCGATTCCGTTATACAATAGGGGGGAGATATCCCTCTGCTTTTTTTATCCGGGCGAAAGCGAAATAGAGCTTGAGGCGTCATGGGGATTTACGGCGGAAACAGAACGGTCGTATATTTTAAAACGTCAGCGGGAGGGTATTTCTGCTGCAATGAAGCGGGGGAGAGGCTTGGTGTCAGTCATGCGACGTTTTTAAAATGGGTGAAGGAGAGCCGAAACGAAAGAGAGGTGTAATGAGAGAGGGGCAAACAGGAGTCGGGGCGGCTCTGAGATGCGCTGACGCTGCTTTGACACAGACAGGGAATATGGATACACATTTTTAATATTGAAACTACATATTATATTGTATGAATCCGCTCATTATCCCGCCAGACCAGCCGCGGACTGAAGAGGACGAAAAACGCCTCCACATAACCCGTGCTATTGAGAATGCCGGCTGGGGAGATAATGACATCTGGATGGAATTTAAAATCACTGACGGATTAATCGTTGTTCGTGACAATGTCGCAGCCCATGAACCGGGAAAAACAGCTGATTACCTCCTCGCACGCAATTCTCACGCTCTTGCCATTGTTGAAGCAAAAAAATACATAGGACATTCAGTCGGTTCCGGTATGCAGCAGGCACTTGCCTATGCAGAACTTCTTGATATTCCGTTTGCCTATTCTTCCAATGGTGAGGGATTTCTGGAACATGACCGTCTTGCAGATAAGAATCCGGAACGGGAACTTGCTCTCTCAGAGTTTCCTTCGCCGGATGAACTCTGGAAAAGGTTTTGCGGGCACAAAAACTACTCCTCCGATATTGCGGAAAAAATAGCAGCGCCCTATTATTATGACCTGACGCAGCTCAAAGAGCCGCGGTATTATCAGAGAATTGCAATCGACAGGACTGTTGATGCGGTTGTATCGGGTCAGTATCCGGGTGGAATTAATAAAAGAATTCTGCTTGTAATGGCAACGGGTTCCGGAAAAACCTATACGGCATTCCAGATTATTCACCGGCTTAAAGAGGCAAAGGTCGTCAAAAATGTTCTTTACCTTGCTGACCGCAATGTGCTGATTGACCAGACGATGAAGGAAGATTTCAAGCCGTTTTCCAAGATGATGGTCAAAGTTTCTCATAAACAGATGACCTCCGAATATGAAATCTATATGTCATTATATCAGCAGCAGGCTGCATGCGATGCTGATTTTGATACCTATAAAAATCTTAAACCGGATTTCTTCGACCTGATTATTGTCGATGAATGTCACCGCGGAAGTGCTGATGCAAATTCCGCATGGCGCAGAATCCTTGAATATTTCTCAGGTGCTGTTCAGATTGGTATGACGGCTACTCCGAAAGAAAATGACCATGTTTCCAATTCAGAGTATTTTGGAAATGCTCTCTATACTTATTCTCTTAAACAGGGTATAGAGGATGGTTTTCTTGCGCCGTATAAGGTTATCCGGGTTGATATTGATAAAGATTTACTCGGCTGGAGACCCAGAGACGGACAAAAAGACCGGTATGGAAAACCGATTGCGGATAAGGTTTACAAGCGTCCCGATTTTGACAAGGAACTTGTTCTTGATGAAAGAACGCAGCTTGTTGCCCACAGGATTGTTCAGGAACTTGAAACTATCGGTCGTCTTTCGTCGGGCAGATTCAAAAAGACCATGGTCTTTTGCGACCGTATAGAGCATGCCGAGCGGATGCGTCAGGCTCTTGTCAATGAAATAGGAGGCGAGGCATCGTCCAACAGCAAATATGTGGTTGATATTACCGGTGAAAGTCCTGATGCAAAAGCCGATTTGGAAAACTTCAATGACCCTTATTCAGAATTTCCGGTTATCGCAACTACTTCTGATTTGCTTACCACCGGTGTAAACTGCAAGACTTGTGAACTTATCGCCCTTGACAAGACTATTGCCTCTGCTAATGAGTTCAAACAGATTATCGGACGCGGCACCCGTCTTTATCCTCCTTCAAACAAGATGTATTTCACTATTCTTGATTTCAAAGATGCGACCAGTCTGTTTGCCGACCCTGGTTTCATGGGTGATCCGATTAAGATTTACAAGGGTTCAAAAGAGAGAAAGAAATACGGGCCGGGAAATACGAAAGATGCAAAGGTCTATCGGGTAAACGATGTCCCTGTTGAAGTTCTTTCCGAGACGGTACAGTATTATTCACCGGGTGGAAAACTGGTTGTCGAATCGTTTACGGATTTCACCAGAAATACTATCCGGGGTAAATTTGCAACACTTGATGAATTCCTGAAACACTGGAACGCAGAAGACAAGGAAAAACTCATTGCCGGCGAACTCGAACTGCATGATGTATTCCTGCATGAAATCAGGCGCAAGGCAGGAAATCCGAATATGGATGATTTTGATTTGCTTTGTCATATTGCATATGGAATAAAGCCGCTTACCCGCGGTCAGCGTGCAAATAAGGTCCGTGACGGTAAGTTCTTTGAAAAATATCAGGGTGTCTGCAGAACGGTTTTGAATACTATTCTTGATAATTATCAGGATGGGGGAGATGTGGATATTGCTTCAATCAACGTTCTGAAGATTCCTGCTCTTCGTAAAATCAACAGTCCTATGAAAATAATTGCAGAATTCGGCGGTACGGATAATTTCTTAGGTGCTGTTGCCGAGCTGCGCAGTGAGTTATATTCCAAAAATGAGGCAGCATAAATGGCGTCAATCAATTCATTTGTAAAAAGCATGAGAAATACGATGTGGAAAGATTCGGGGGCGAGCAGCGACCTGCAGCGGCTTCCTCAGCTTTCCTGGCTTTTATTTTTAAAAGTTTATGATGAGCGTGAGTCTGAGTGGGAACTTGAAGGAAATTACCAGTCAATAATTCCTGAAAATCTCCGGTGGAGAAACTGGGCAAAAGATACCAAAGACAAGGCTGTTTTGAAGGGTGATGAGTTAATTTCGTTCGTAAACAATGAACTTCTGCCGGGATTAAAGAATATTCCTGTTTCTTCGAAAACTCCGGTTCGTCAGTTAATTGTCCCGCAGATGTTTGCCGATACGGAAAATTACATGAAAGACGGGGTTTTGCTTCGTCAGGTGATTACTGCTATTGATGAGATTGATTTTGAGGATTATGATGAGCAGCATGCTTTCAATGAGATTTATGAGTCTATTCTGAAGAATATGCAGGGGTCTAAGGCGACTGGTGAGTTTTATACGCCCCGGGGTGTTACTGATTTTGTTGTGGAAATGGTGAAGCCGAAACTTGGTGACAGGGTTGCTGATTTTGCATGCGGTACGGGCGGGTTCCTTGTTTCTGCAATGAATGCTCTTGAGCCGCAGCTGAAGGGAGGAAAGGATGTTTCTATTCTGCAGTCTTCGATTTACGGTTGTGAATGGAAGGCGCTGCCGTATCAGATGTGTATGACGAATATGATTTTACATGGTCTTGATTCTCCTGATTTAATCAATGGGGATTCTCTTTCGCGTAATGTCAGGGAGTTTGCCGAGTCTGAGAAGTATGATGTAATTGTGATGAATCCGCCGTACGGGGGTAACACTTCGCGCAATACGCTTGAGAATTTCCCGGCTGATTTGCGCACAAGTGAGACGGCGTTTTTGTTTGTCATTCTGATTTTGTACCGGCTGAAGAAGAACGGGCGTGTGGGTATTGTTCTTTCTGACGGGTTTATGCAGACGTCAAGTCCGGCTGAGTTGAGAATCATTGAGAAACTTCTGGAGGAATGCAATCTGCATACGGTTGTCCGTCTGCCGGAAAGTGTCTTCTCTCCTTATACTTCAATCGCTACGAATCTGTTGTTCTTCGATAAAACCGGTCCGACTAAGGAGACTTGGTTTTATCGTTTGGATATGCCGGAGGGTTATAAGCATTTTTCAAAGACGAAGCCGATTGCAAGCGAGCATTTTGAGCCGGTCCGGGTGTGGTGGAAGAATCGGTGTGAAATCGAGGATGTTAAAGAGGATGATGATGCTTCTGTTTCGTATAAGGCAAAGCGTGTTTCGATTGCTGAAATCAGAGCAAAGAATTTCAGTCTGGATTTCTGTGGTTTTCCGCATGAGTCTGAGGTTATTCTTCCGCCGGGGGAGCTGCTTGCTGAGTATCACCGGCAGAAATCCCTTCATGATAAAAAGATTGAGGAGATTCTGGGTGAGTTAATGGTGAGGCTTGAGAAATGAAAAACGATGATGAAGAGTTAAAGCAGTTTCTGTATGCGCTGATTGAGCGGAAAAAAAGCGGCCGGCCTCTTGAGTCGGAGGTTGTCGAATTTAAGGAGGCGAAGGATAATTATGATTTTAAGAAGCTGGGTAAGTGTTTTTCTGCGCTGAGTAATGAGGCGGGTATTGATGAAATTGATTCGGCGTGGTTAATTTTTGGTGTTGATAATGACGGAATTATTTGCGGGTCGTCATATCGTCTTGGCGAGGACAGTCTTTTTTCGCTGAAGCAGGAAATTTATGAGAAGACAAATGATATGTCGTTTCGGGGAATTTATCCGGTTTTTGTCGAGGGCAGGCGTGTAATTATCTTTGAAATCCCGCGTGCGCTGCCGGCAATTCCAACGTCTTTTGAGGGGCTGTATTATGGAAGAAACCATGATTCTGTGGTTCTTCTTTCGGAGGACAAGAAAAATATCATCCTTGCGCAGCCGAGAATTCCTGACTTTAGCCGTGTGGTTGTTTCGGAAGCGTCTGTCGATGATATGGATTTGACAGCGGTGGAGGAGGCGCGCAGACTTTTCATTGAAAAAAATCCGCGTCTGGCAGAGACTGCTAAAAACTGGTCGGTTTCTGATTTTCTTGAGGCTGTTCCTCTGACGGTGCAGGGTAAAATTACGCGGGCTGCGTTAATTCTTCTGGGGAAGAGGGAGGCACGGCTTTCTTATTTGTCCTGTGCTGAGGCTTCGGTTCAGTGGATTTTAAAGGACAGGGATGGTGTTGAGCTTGATTATTATGTGGGTGACGGTCCGTATGTTTTAGAGGCAAGTGAGATTGCCAGGCGGATTCGTAATCTCAAGTACCGGTATATTCCCCGGGGGACGCTGTTTCCGTCTGAGGTGGATATGTATGATTCTTATGTTATTCGTGAGGCGCTGAATAATGCGGTTGCGCATCAGGATTATGCAGCGGGTGAGCGTGTGTATGTGGTTGAGTGTCCTGATTTGCTGATTTTTTCCAATGCGGGTTCTTTCCTTCCGGGTTCTGTTGAGTTGGTTTTGTCTGCTATGATTCCGGGTACGCGGTATCGTAATCCGTTCCTTGATACTGCTATGCGGAATCTGAATCTGATTGATACGGCATGGTCGGGTATTAAGAGGATGTTTCGTGTTCAGCGTGAGAGGTTTTTCCCGATGCCGGAGTATGATTTTTCCGGTAATCATGTGAAGGTTGTGATTTACGGCAAGATTCTTGATGCGGAGTATGCGGCGGCGCTGGCGCGGAATGGTGATTTGTCTTTGGATGATGTTCTTCTTTTGGACCGGGTGTCTAAAAAGAAGGGTATTTCTGTTGAGGCGGCGCGGCATTTGCGTTCGCTTGGTTTAATTGAGGGGTCGAAGCCGAATTATTATGTTTCGCTGGGTGTTGCGAAAAAGACCGGTAAAAAGGTTGCTTATACGCTGAATAAGGGTCTGGATAAGGAGTATTATCAGAAGCTGATTCTTGCGGGGCTTAAGCAGCATGGTTCGCTTTCGAGGGGGGATATTAATGAGCTGCTTTGGAAGAAGCTGCCGGATGTGTATGATTCTGATGTGAAGAAAATAAGGAAAATCGAGAATATTCTTAAGGAAATGAGGAAGAAGGGGTGCATATTTTCTGTACGCAAAGGGCGGTCTTCTGAATGGTATGCAGTTAAAAAAGATACTTTAAATCCGCAGTAGTTTTTTATGGGTGCGGGAGGTGAAATGTTAGTCGATAATTTTGTTGAAAATTAGTCGATAGCCGGAATGAAAAGGCAGGGGAAAGTTAGGGGAAAAGTTAGGGGAAAGTTAGGGGAAAAGTTAGGGGAAAGTTAGGGGAAA
>DALTWF010000041.1 GCA_029987235.1 Methanocorpusculum sp.
TCCCCCCCCCCCTCCTTTATATTTATCATAGCGGAGCGGTTTTTGTTTTATTTTAAAGGGGTTTGGAAAATTTCTCAAGTAAAATTATGTCCAATAGTTTGAGGGGGTGATTGGACAGGCTCTTTTCTCCTGCGCCCTTAAATCACCATACTATTATACTGAATACAACCAATACATTTACAGCATTTACAAATGAGGTAAAAACCCTATGATGCAGGTAGCAAGAATAAAAAAAGAAAAATGCGACACATCGATGTGCAACCGCTGCGTCCGCTTCTGTCCCCGTTCGACAAAAGCCCAACCGGTTATTTTCATCGGCCGCAATAAAAAAGCAACCGTAAATGAAGAACTCTGCAACGGCTGCGGAAAATGCGTCAGAATCTGCCGCGAAAAAGCAATTGAAATGGTCTTTGTTCAGGAAAAGACTGTGCCGGGACTCGGCAAATCCGAAGGCGCTGAAGAAGCAGCAGCTGTTGCAGCATCTGCACCTGCTGCAGAGGATGGCGCCGCAGCATCCAAACAGACTGCACCATCACGGGCAGAAAATACCACTCCTGCTCCGGAACCGGCAAAACCTGCCGCACCTCCGAAGCGCAAGCTTACCCCGGAGGAAAAACTTGCCGGAAAACGCAGCCGCCATATTGAACGTGTTATCAGAACCGCAATAGCCTGTCTCCTTGGTATCATTGCGGGTATTGCTTCTTTCTATCTTGCAGGCAATCCGGACCCGTTAAACAACTTCGTTCAGCCGATGGCCGTAATCGGTCTCTTAGTTGTGGTAATTGCAATCGTCATTCAGAAATCCCTCTTTATGCTCATCAAGAGAATCGACCTTGATGCAATGGGCAAGAAAGACTGGTTCTATCAGGGATTCATGACCGTCTGCTGCTGGTTCCTTTCCTGGACTATGATGCTGACTATGTCTGTTTCCGCCGTAACATCCTTAGCAGCATGAGAATAGCAATCGTACATAAAGAACGCTGTCATTCGCGCAAATGCGGTCAGGAATGTATTGCATACTGTCCTCGTGTGCGGACCGGTGACGAAACTGTTACCATTGGTGAAAACGGTCGGGCCCAGATTTCCGAGGAATTATGTGTCGGCTGCGGTATCTGCGTGAAAAAATGCGCATTCGAGGCCCTTGATATCATTCAGCTCCCGGAAGAACTTGATACCCCGGTGAACAGATACGGGCCGAATGCCTTTGTGTTATACGGTCTTCCGCAGCCGGTGGCGGGAAAAGTCACCGGTATTTTAGGCCCGAACGGTATCGGAAAATCCACCGCGGTCAAAATCCTCTCGGGTCAGATTAAGCCGAACTTAGGTATCTTCGACCGGGAAGTCTCGTGGGATGAGATTCTCAAATTCTATGCCGGAACGGAACTTTTAGACTACCTGCAGAAAGTTTCCACCAAATCGGTTAAAACCTCTATCAAACCTCAGTACATTGATTTCATCCCCAAAGTCTTCAAAGGCAAAGTCTCTGACCTACTGAAACAAAATGACGAGCGGGGAAAACTTGACTATTATATTCATGAGCTTACGCTTGAGACGGTTGTTGACAAGGACCTGTCTGTTCTTTCCGGCGGCGAGCTGCAGCGTGTGGCGCTTGCAGTGGCTTTATGCAAGAAGGCGGATTTCTATTTCCTTGATGAGGTGACGCCGTTTCTGGATATCTTCCAGAGGATGACTGCGGCCCGTCTGATTCAGGAGCTTGCGTCCGAGGCGCCTGTTGTCATGGTTGAGCATGATATCGCAATTTTGGATATGGTGGCTGAGTCGATTCATATCGCATACGGCAAGCCGGCTGCTTTTGGTATCATTACGCGGCCGAAGGGGGTTCGTGTCGGTGTGAATCAGTATCTTGAAGGATACGTTAACGAGGAGAATGTGCGTATCCGTGATTATGCGGTGGTGTTTGAGACCCGTGGTCATGAGTCGGATGTGGAGCGGGAGGTTCTTATGGAAATTCCGCAGATGTCCAAGACGTTTGAGGGTTTCAGGCTGGATGTTCTCGGCGGCGAAATCCGGCGGGGTGAGGTCTTAGGGATTGTGGGTGCAAACGGTATCGGTAAATCTACGTTTGCAAAACTTCTTGCAGGGGTGGAAATTCCGGACGGTGGAAAGCTTGATGATACGGTAAAGGTTTCTTATAAGCCGCAGTATGTTACGTCTGATTCGTCTGATACGGTCGAGTTCCTGCTCAGGTCTGCTACGAAGAAGTTTGATACGTCGTATTATCAGCATGAGATGCTTGAGCCGCTTGGCATTTTGCCGATTCTGCAGTCGGAGATTAAGAATCTGTCGGGTGGTGAGCTGCAGCGTGTGGCAATAGCACTTTGTCTGTCGCGGGATGCGGATTTGTATATTCTTGATGAGCCGAGTGCGCATCTGGATGTTGAGCAGCGGCTTGTTGCAACGAAGGTTATCAAGCGGGCGGCAGAGGATAAGGAGGCGGGTATCTTAGTCATTGACCATGATATGTATACGATTGATATGATTTCGGAGCGGCTGCTGGTCTTTGACGGTGTGCCGGGTAAGTCGGGTACTGCGCGGGGTCCGTTTGATATGAAGGATGGTATGAATCTGTTTCTGTCGAATCTGGGTATTACGTTCAGGCGTGATAAGACGGGGCGGCCGCGGATTAATAAGCCGGGGTCGTATCTTGACCGTGCGCAGAAGTCTGCCGGTGAGTATTATTACTATAATGCGAAGGAGAACGAGCTTGCTGAGGCGGGTTCGGAATCCGAGTAAGTTTTTTTTTGTTGAAAATAGTCTGCGGTTTTTTTTTCAGTCCGATTTCGGCCAGGCTGCTGTTTTGCGTCATCAATCTTTGCAGATTTGAATTAAACATATTCCTTGCAAGTTCCTGTTGCAGTACATGCTGTCACCTGATATTGAGTAATTGCCTGTTTGACACACACAACACCAATATGATTAGGATTGATGCAAAGTTCATCATCAACTTTGTAAAAGCGTATAATAATAATTTAACAGGTACGACGAAATAATTATCCTTTAAATCATATCCATCTCTGCCAGAAATACTCTTCACCTCTATCCTATAAATATATAATAAAGAAAATCCAATCTCTAAAAAGCAATCTATGATGCTGGAACTCGACTCCTTCATATTTCCTGTAGTAGTTGTTCTAGCCTGCGCCATTCTGATTTACTTTGTCGGCAGAAAAATAAAACTGCCCCTTCTTATCGGATATTTCATCACGGGAATCATTGTGGGTCCCTATGCCCTCGGACTCGTTGAAGCCGAACAGGTATCCATGCTTGCTGAATTCGGCGTCATATTCCTGATGTTTACCATCGGTCTTGAGGTTTCCATAAAAACCCTCATCGAGATGAAAAAAATCGTGCTTATTGCAGGCACTCTTCAGCTCCTGCTCACCTGCGGAGCGACCATGGGCATAATGATGCTCTTCGGCTTTGCCTGGAACGTGGCGCTCTTCATCGGCTTTCTGGTAGCCCACTCTTCAACAGCCATTATCATGAATATCTACCAGAAATCCGGCGAAATCGACAAAGAACATGGAAAAGTAGCCCTCGGTATCTTAATATTTCAGGATTTGAATGTTGTACCAATGATGATGCTGGTACCGCTCCTTGCCGGAAACGGTGGAGATATCACCGAATCCGTAATCTCATTTGTTATCGGTATGGTAATATTAGTCCTTATTCTTCTTGCCGCAGTCTTTATTGTTCCTAAAATCCTGCGCAGGGTGGCACTCACGAGAAGCCGTGAAATATTCATCATCTCCGTAATCGCCATCTGTTTCGGTATTGCCTGGCTCATGTCCATGAACGGTGTCAGTCTTGCACTCGGCGCATTCTTAGCCGGAGTTGCCATTTCCGGAACAGAGTTCAACCATGAGGTAATCGGTCAGATTTCACCGTTGCGTGACGTTTTTTCAGCATTCTTCTTTGTATCTGTGGGGATGATGCTTGATATCGGCAGTCTTGCATCAAATATCCTGTTAATCATCGCACTTGCAGTTGTTCTCCTGCTTGGAAAGACCGTGCTTAACATCGTCTCAGTCAAAGCAATCGGCATCGGAACAGGGGCTGCAATTCTTTCCGCAATCGGTCTTTCGCAGGTAGGGGAATTTTCATTCATCCTCGGTTCAACCGGACTTGAATCAGGCATTCTTACTCCCGAGATCTATCAAATTTTTCTTGCGATTTCGATTATAACCATGGTATTTACCCCGTTCCTCTGCTCAGCCGCACCGAATCTGATGACAAAATACCTCGGTCCCCGTATAAAATTAGGACCGGGTTATGAAAAAGAAACGGCTCCTGCAGAAGCTACTGCAAAAGTCCGGAGGGAACATGTCATTATTGTGGGCTACGGTCTTATGGGCCGCTCGGTTGTACGCGCACTGACACAGATGGGTATCGACTATGTAGTTTTAGAGACAAACGCCCGCACCGTAGCCGCAGAAAAAGCAAAAGGAATCCCGATTGCCTTCGGTGATGCATCACGCGAATCGGTTCTGGAATCCGTTGACATCAAAAATGCTACAAGCATTGTTCTTACGATTCCTGACCGCGAAAGCTCGCGCACCATTATATCCATCGTTCGCCGCCTCAATCCTTCGGCCGATATCATTGTCCGGGCGCTGTACCTGTCCGATACGATCGAACTCTACCGGCTCGGTGCAGATGAAGTCATTGTAGACGAAAAAGAATCAGGCGTACGTATTTTCAAACGGCTGCTTTCCGAATCAGACATGACGGAAGAAGACATGCACAGTTTTGAAAAAAAGGTCAGAAACGAGGTTTACGACCGATATATCATCTCTGATAAAACTGAAGAAGAAATAGAAGATAAAAAGAGATTCATACCCGGGCTGGAAATGGAGAAAGCCGCAGAACGCTTTGTGCTGCAGTTAAACTCGCAAGTACGCTGTGCCGATGTCCAGCATCTTCGTGTCGGCAGAAACTCCGATGCAGACGGAAAAACGGTCAGCGACCTGAATCTGCGTACAGGATTCGGCATCTCGCTTCTTGCGGTAAAGCCGGCGGGAAATCTGGATTCGATTGTGTCTCCCGACAGGCTTACGGTGCTGCACGAAGATGATATTGTGGTATTAATGGGTAGCAGAAAAGGTATTGCAGGTGTGATTCCTCTTTTTGCAGAAAGGGATAAAGCAAGAGAGGATAGATAAACAGCCTCACCCCTGTCGAACCCTTAATCTCTTAGTAGAACCAATAATATACACCAGTATGGCAGGATACAAAATAGTAGAGGCGAAAGCCCTTTCGGACGCCGTATTCCAGATGTGGATACACGCCCCGCAGGTTGCACGCCACGCAAAAGCAGGACAGTTCTGTATAATTCACCCCGACGGCTGCGGAGAACGCGTACCGCTCACCATTTCCGGCACCGATGGAGACAATATCAGAATCGCCTTCATGGCAATCGGAACAACCACGAAACTCCTCTCGACCTTAAAGACCGGCGACATCCTTGCAGACGTTGCAGGACCCCTTGGAGAACCAAGCGATATCGTATCAGGTGAGACAGTTGTAATTGTAGGAGGAGGGGTGGGTGTTGCTTGCACCCCGATACTTGCAAAGGCCGCAAAAGACGCAGGAAACCATGTTATAGGCATTATCGGAGCACGTACGAAAGACCTCCTCATTTTCGAAGACGATATGAAAGAACTCTGCGATGAATTATTCGTAACCACCGACGACGGCTCTTACGGTATCAAAGGATTTGCCAGCGGACCCTTAAAGGAACTCTGTGAATCCGGCCGCAAAATCGATAAAGTCTGGATTATCGGCCCCGGTATGATGATGAAAGTCACCTCTGAAGTAACCCGCCCCTACGGTATCAAAACCTATGTTTCTCTTAACCCGGTTATGGTTGACGGAACCGGCATGTGCGGCTCGTGTCGTGTAATCGTCGGTGGAGAAACAAAATTCGCCTGCGTGGACGGACCCGAATTCGATGCACACCAGGTTGACTGGAACGATTTAATGACCCGCCAGAGAATGTACATGGCAGAAGAAAAAGCATCCCTTGAATACCGTGCACAGGACAAAACGCACCTCTGCCGCTGCAGGAAGGTGGAATAAATGGACAGAACAGCAAGTGAAAGAATACATGACTTCAATGAAGTCGACACCGGATTTACCAAAGAAGAAGCAGTTGCAGAAGCAAAACGCTGCATCCAGTGCAAAAAACCGCACTGCATCGAAGGATGTCCGGTAAATATCAATATCCCTGCCTTTATTAAAGCCATTGCCGAAGAAAAATTCGAGGAAGCAGGCGAAATCATCAGAAAAGACAATCTCCTTCCTGCAATCTGTGGAAGAGTCTGCCCCCAGGAACAGCAGTGCCAAGGTGTCTGCGTGCTCGGCAAAAAGGACAAACCGGTCTCAATAGGACACCTTGAGCGCTTTGTCGCAGACAATACCGAAAAGAAGACACCGGCAAAAGCCCCTGCAACCGGTAAATCCGTTGCTGTAATCGGCAGCGGTCCGGCAGGAATTACCGCAGCAGCAGAACTTGCACGGCTTGGTCACAAAGTAACCGTCTTTGAATCCCTGCACAAGGCAGGAGGCGTCTTAATGTACGGCATTCCGAACTTCAGACTGCCCAAAGAAATTGTGCAGGAAGAAATCGCAGAGGTTGAAAAACTCGGCGTCGAGATTAAAACGAATCACATCGCCGGAAAATCAGTCACCGTTGACGAACTCCTTGCATTTGACGCCGTATTCCTGGGAACAGGCGCAGGACTTCCGTTCTTCATGAAAATCGAAGGCGAAAACACACCCAGCGCCTACTCCGCAAACGAGTTCCTGACCCGCGTGAACCTGATGGGCGCAAACAACTTCCCGGCAAACGACACCCCGGTTAAACGCGGAAAGAAAGTGGTCGTTGTCGGCGGCGGAAATGTTGCAATGGACGCAGCCCGAGTCGCACGGCGCATGGGTGCAGAAGTCACCCTCATGTACCGCAGAACCGAAAAAGACATGCCGGCACGGCTTGACGAAGTCCGCCACGCAAAAGAAGAGGGCATCGTTTTCATGACCGAAACAAACCCGGTGAAAATTATTGCCGCAGAAAACACCGTATCCGGTGTTGAAGCAGTCAGAATGACAATCGGAGAACCGGACGCAGACGGACGATCATCCTTTGCCCCAGTTGCGGGAAGCAATTTCATAGTCGAAGCAGATGTTGTCATTGAAGCAATCGGCCAGGGTCCAAACCCGCTCCTCTTAAAGCGCATGGAAGGTCTTGCCCGCAACAAAAACGGCAGTGTTACAGTAAGTGAAGGCGGAAAAACCAGCATGGCAAAAGTGTATGCCGGCGGAGATGTTGCTACCGGCGCGGCAACGGTAATTCTTGCCATGGGTACCGCAAAAGAAGCCGCAAAAGCAATCGACAAGGCGTTAAAGGAATAATTCATGCGTTACTACTACACCCCGGACACCTTATTCGTCAGAGGCGTTTTTAAAGCAGTAACAGCAGATTCGGGAAACATATCCCGGATATCAACTATTTTTCTTCATGCAGGAAACACAAATCCCGCAGACGTTCTGAAAGAAAAAAAATACGGAACGGATGCGGACGGATTTTTCATCGGTGCACCTCTGAAAAATCTCTGCATTCTTCAGTTTGACTATATTTCGGTCTTTATTTCAGCATCCGAAGGAAAATCCCCGCAGGTTATCATAATCTCGGATGAGGGCATGAGCGATGCGGCACTTGCTGATGCGGTAAAAACCGCAGGAACAAAATGCTGCATTGCAGCAGTTCCCGCGGATGCAGAGCCGCAGCACATCAGTGCGGCGTCTGATTCAGAAACCGGCTCCCGTATTGTCTCGGCAGTACAGTTCGGCGAAAAAGAAGCGCTGAAAGAAAATTCCGGGCGCGAACCGCGGTATTTCATTTACTCACGGTATGAAAACAATGGATGGTTTGAGTGGAAAAGAGACGGGTGCCCCTATTACCCATGCCATTTCGAAGGGCAGGTCTGTCAGTTCTGCTACTGCCCGTTTTACCCCTGCAAAGACGAATCACTGGGCGAATGGTATGACAGTACATCATTAAAGCGCGCGGTCTGGGCATGTACAAACTGCACCTTCCTGCATGAGAAAAAGTACGCGGATTACTTAATCACCCACCCTGACGCGGATTTTGACGAGGTGAGAAAAGCATGATAACCAAAGTACACGGCATAAAGTACCAGAACGGAAAAACCGTTGAAATTGAAGACCCGGTAGTAACCGAGTCTGTAGTATCGCTGTATTTAAACGGCCGGCATGTGCAGAACATGGTGGCAACCCCCGACGCCCTTAAAGAACTCGGCGCGGGCTTTTTTACCGCGGCAGGACTCGCTTCTTCGATTACCTCGGTAAAAGTCGACGGTCTTGAAATTTACGTTGAAGGAATTGAAGGCGCACGCGTAACAGGTGCAATGGAATCAGCCGGCGGATTTGACCCGGGTTCAACAATCGCCCCCGTTTCCAACGCTGGAGAAATAACCCCCGAACAGATTTTTGAAATGCGCGAAGCACTCAACACCGGTGACTGGGGAGAAACAGGAGGTCTTCATTCCACGGTTCTTTTCTGCAAAGACAAACAATCGGCCCTGTTTTCCGACATAGGCCGACACAATACAGTGGACAAATGCATCGGTTATATGGTCTTAAACCACCTTGCACCACAGGACTGCAGTATCGGCTGTACTGGTCGCCAGCCGCGCGGAATGGTCGTAAAAGCCGTACATGCAGGAATTCCGATAGTGGTTTCCCGCGCAGCTGCAACCTCCCTTGGTGTGCATGAAGCAGAGGTAAACAATATCACCCTTATCTGCTTCACCCGCGACCGCAGATTTACCGTATATGCCCATCCGGAACGTATTAAAGGATTAATACCAACCAGTAAAGAATGAATTTCCTCGACAAATTCCTGAACCGCAGCACAAAAGAGGGCAACATCAATTTCGAGCTGGGGTTAAAACTCTATCTGGCAAAAGGTGTGGAGCGCGATATTAAAGAGGCGCTGCACTATTTTGTCCTTGCACGGGACGGGGGAAATGCGGATGCAATGTACTACCTCGGACTGTGTCTGTATGCAGGTGACGGAGTTCCTGTTGATGAAAACAAGGCAGCATATTACTGGAAATGCGCAGCGGAACGGGGAAATTCCGAAGCGCAGTATCAGCTCGGCTGCTGCTACAACAAAGGTATCGGCGTAAAGCAGTCTGAAGAAAAGGCCGCATATTACTGGAAAGAAGCGGCAAAATCCGGCAATCCGGGCGCGCTGTATCAACTCGGCTGCTATTCATACTCAGGCACTCTTCTGCCGAAAAATCCGGAACTTGCGATAAGTCTGTGGAAAAAGGCGGCGCAGCAGAAAAATCCTGATGCACTGTTCAGACTTGGATTCTGCGCCTTAAACGGCGATATTTTAGAGCCTGACATCGACCGCGCGATAAACTATTTTGAAGAAGCTTCGGGATACGGGCATTCGAGCGCGAAATTTGAACTCGGCAGAATATACTATGAAGGACTTTCCGGCGTTATCAGAAACGAATTCCGCGGCTGGAAGTTAATGAATGACGCGGCAAACGAAGGACTGAATGCGGCAAAAGAGTACATCGCATGTGCAAAACCTCCCAAAGAAGAGGAGGAAAAAATCATTCTTGCGCTTCCGGCAGGCTCAGGTGTTGTTGAGGGAGTAAAAGAAGAAAAAATACCGGTGACATCTGAGCGGAGCATAAAAAGTCAGTGAACTGTTTTCAATAAAAAAATGAAACTATTCACCCTGACGTTTTCTTGATACAAAAACGGTTTTTACTATAATTTATATATAAAAATATATAAAACAGAAACCTGTTTTTTTTTCAAAAAACAGGTTTATTTTGCAACCTTTGACGAAACAGCAAGAGTCATAATCAGCGACAACAGACCGAAGATAAGACCGGTTACTGCAGTTGCCCCAAACCCTGCCATAAATCCATCAAGCGGAAGGTCGATTAATGCCGTACCGATTGAAGCAGGCTCCACAAGGGCAAAAGCCGCAGTATATGCGGTAACTCCCACAATACAACCGAGATAATTGAAAAACATCATCACAGATGCACCTTCTGCCTTTTCATCTTCAGGAGCGCACTGGATAATTCTTGCCGTGGCAGGACCACCCATAAGACCGAATGAAAGACCAACAAAGACCATTCCGGACACGAGAGCAGGAATGCCCCACTCCGGTTTTATGAATGCAAAAAGCGCACAGAAAATACAGTAGCAGGAAGATGCCAGAATACAGGGCAGACGGTTTCCGGATTTATCCGCCCACCAGCCGACCGGAGTTGCAATAACTGCGGCAATTACCGCCGGAATAGTAAGCATGAGCCCTGACATCCCTGCATCAAGATTCAGACCGGTCTGCATGTAATAGGGAATAATATACAACACACCTGCGTAAATAGCACAGAGGAACATATACGAAAACGACACGGCTGCAAATCCTTTTTTCGTAAAGATTCTGACATCAAGCAGAGGATTTTCACAGCGCAGAGAGTGAACAATGTAGAGAATCAAAGACACTGCAAATACTGCGGTACAGATCAGAACAAACGGATCAGTAATACCAAGTCTGGGGAAATTGTTCTGGATGAGAACAAATGATGCAACTATGAGGAAGACAAAAATAGTACCGAAAACATCAAATTTCTTTTTCGACCGCTCACCACCGGGTTTGGGAAGAATGCGGAAGGCAAGAACCGCTCCTGCTATCGCAAAGGGTACGCTGACGAGAAATGCCAGCTGCCATGAGGCAAGGGAGGCGATAAATCCACCGACAATCGGACCGACAGCAATGGAAATTCCTGCCATTGCTGCTGCAAATCCGATTCCGACACCGTGTTTTGAGGCGGGTAGAAGGCGGGCGACAATTACCGGGCATGCTCCGGCAATCATGGCTGCTCCTAGTCCTTGAATAAACCGTGCGGCGACGAGGGCAGGAAATGCCGGTGCAATGGTGCATATTATCAGACCGAATGCGAACAGGCACAGTCCGATTATAAGGACTTCACGGATTCTTCCGTTGTCTGCTATTTTTCCAAAGGGCAGAATAAAGGCAACAAAGGTCAGGAAATAGGCTTGTGTTATCAGGGAACTTTCAACGATACTGATAGAAAATGTCTCAGTGATAACAGGAAGAATGTTATTTACGATTGCTGTACTGAGCCCATCAAGGAAGAAGGCAGCTGCGGCAAGAATAATTATCAGAAGCTGCAGGCGCTTGTTGGTAATTACTGAATACATAGATATAGATAAATAGTTTTACAGAGTAATAAGGGCTTTGTTTTCGGGATTGTGCTATCCCGTAATTATTATAAACTCTCATGTTTCTTCCAACTCCCGCGCGAA
>DALTWF010000042.1 GCA_029987235.1 Methanocorpusculum sp.
CAAAGCACCGGCAAAAGCCCCGGCTAAGAAAGAGGTCAAAGCACCGGCAAAAGCCCCAACTAAGAAAGAGGTCAAAGCACCGGCAAAAGCCCCAACTAAGAAAGAGTTCAAAGCACCGGCAAAAGCCCCGGCTAAGAAAGAGGTTAAAGCACCGGCAAAAGCCCCGGCTAAGAAGGAAGTCAAAGCACCGGTTAAGACACCTGCAAAGAAAACCGCAAAAAAGGCGGAACCGGAAGTAAAACCGGTTGAAGAACCTGAAGTAAAGGCAGAAGAGCCTGAAATCAAGGCAGAGCCGAAAAAGACCGTGAAAAAAGAACCGGTCGAGGTTTCTGCAAAAGAACTCCTGAAAAACCCGGCAATATTCAAATATCTCCATAAACTGGTCGGCGATGAAGGAATCGGTCTTATCTATAGCTGCCCGAAAGAAGAGTTAAGCGATGAGGAAATCGCCGAACAGACAGAAATCAACTTAAACAGCGTCCGTCACTCATTATACAACCTCTATGAACACCGTCTGGCGGAATACCGCAGAATCAAAAACAACGAAACCGGCTGGCTTACTTATCTGTGGAAACTGCGGCTGGACAACATCGACTCCGTTCTTAAGGCGGAAATGAAAGTTGCTGCGGAAAAACTTGCTGCCCGCCTGAAATATGACGAAAACAACGACTTTTATCAGTGCAAAAACTGCGGCACCATGCTTACCTTCAATAACGCGATGGAAGAAAACTTTGTCTGTCCTCAGTGCGGAGATATGCTTGCCCACTTTGACGCAGAACTTCTGGTCGCTGCTCTTGCCCGCCGCGTGAAAGAGATGAACAATTCCTTATCCGAAGAATAAATGGATTATATCCAAACACTTTTTTCCCGCGGCTGCGATGCGGGTGTTGTATCTCACTGCAAAAAAGTTGCAGAGGCAGCCGCGCGGTATCACGGCGCATCTGTTGATGATGACCTTGTTTATGCAGGGGCGGTTATGCATGACATCGGCCGAAGCGTGACGCATTCTATCCGTCATGCAGCCGAGGGCGCCCTGATTTGTACCAAAATGGGACTTTCTGACGACCTTGTTCACATCGTGCGCTCGCATACGGGCGCCGGACTTTCAGCTGAAGAAGCCTCGCTTCTCGGTCTGCTGCCGGAGGATGCGGTACCCGAAACGCTTGAGGCAAAAATCGTTGCCCATGCAGACAATCTTGTCAAAGGTTCGCGCGAGATAACCATGTGCGAACGCATGATGTTAATTGCTGATTTGCCGGCGCGTTCGAAGAAAAACATCGCCCGTCTTGCGTTCGAAGTAGAGCTTCTCCGCGAATAAGAGTACGAGTGATTAAGTTCTATCAGCGCAAATACATTAAGCATGATGTGGCAGCCGGTGACAGTTGATGCCTGGAAAGAAAACAGGCGCGGTTCTCTTGCAGATGTAAAAGAGACCGTAACGGCGATTATTAATGATGTAAAGGAGAACGGAGATGCGGCTTTATTTGCCCTCACGGAAAAATTCGACCGGCAGAAACTCGCATCCCTGAAAATATCCCGCGAGCAGATTGAAGAAGCATACGAAAAGGTTGACCCTGCATTAGTTCAGGCGCTATGCGAAGCAGAAGCACGTATTACTCAGTTCCATGAACTCCAGAAACCAAAGGCGCTCTGGCTTGAAGAAACCGAGGAGGGTATCACGCTCGGCGTAAAAACCACGCCGCTTGACCGTGTCGGTGCCTATATCCCGGGAGGTCGCGCCGCATATCCGTCCACGGTGTTAATGACTACTGTGGCTGCCCGTGTCGCAGGGGTAAAGGAAATCGTGCTCTGCACACCGCCGCCGGTAAATCCGCTGACGCTAGTTGCCCTTGATATTGCGGGCGTAACCGAGGCGTATTCCATCGGCGGAGCACAGGCAATCGCTGCCATGGCTCTTGGAACGAAAACAATCCGTCCGGTGCAGAAAATTGTCGGTCCCGGAAACGTATTCGTAACCCAGGCAAAAATGATGCTTCGCGAATATGCGGAAATTGATTTCCCTGCCGGTCCGAGCGAAATCGGTGTTCTTGCAGACGAGTCTGCAAATCCTCAGTTTGTCGCAGCAGATATTTTAGCCCAGGCGGAACACGACCCCAATGCGGCATGTGTTCTGGTAACGCCGGAAAAATCCTTTGCTGATGCCGTTGGAAAGGTGCTTGAAGCTCAGTTTGCGGTTGCGCCGCGTAAGGAAATCATTGAAAAGTCCCTTGCTCATTCGGGCTATGTGATTGCAAAAGATATGGATGAGGCAGTTGCATTAATGAACGATATCGCGCCTGAACACCTTTCAATTCAGACAAAAGACCCGCTTGCAACATTGTCCGGCATCCGCCATGCAGGTTCGATTTTCATCGGGCCCTATACGCCTGTTGCGTGCGGCGACTATGCCTCAGGAACGAACCATGTTCTGCCGACGGCAGGCTACGCAAAGAATTATTCTGCGCTTGATGTCAATCATTTCATGAAACGCTCGCAGGTTCAGGTTGTAACAAAGGCGGGACTTGAGACTATTGCTGATACTATTGAAGCACTTGCAGTAGCAGAAGGACTTGCGGCGCACGCGGCTTCCGTAAAAATCAGAAGAGAATAAAAAAAATATTTTTTTTTAGAAAGTAATCAGCCGGATACCGACAGGTCTTCTCACCATTTCATCAAAGGAACGCGCCGCAATGTACTTTATTCCCTTGGAAAGTGCAGTATCGACAAATTTCTGGTCTACTCCCGCATCAACAACGATACCATCCGCATCACTTTTGAGTTTCGGCAGGATTTCCTGCAGTTCGTGCAGCGAATAATCGCTTACAATACCGAAATCCTCCGTAAGAACGCGTCCTTTTCCGGTATCAAACATGCACTGCACATGTTCTTCAAGCGATACCGGATTTGAAGGGACTTTACGCGTAAGTTCGCGGTGAAGCGCCGTATTTGAAGGTTTTACCGGTCTGATGTCCTCCTCGCATACAGCGGTTTTTACAAGCGGCTTTTCCTCTTCGGGTAATTTTGGAGCTGCCGGAATTTCAGGCACGGTTTCAACCTGCAGGACAGGTTTTTTCAGTACGTCTTCTGCATCCTCCGGTTCGGGTTTTTCCTCTCCGGCGGTTTCTGCGGCAGATTCTGCAGAGTCCCCGGTATCCTTTTCCGCCGCCTGTGCCATAACATCCTGTGCAATGTCGCATACGGCTTCATTTTCCGAAATACGTACACGAACAACATCTGCCGGGACTTTAATGCGCAGGGATTTGATGATTTCCTTGCGCGTCATGTCTTCGACAGAACGGCCGCGCGGGGAAAACGCCACGAAATCAATGTCGCCGACCTGCAGCAGCTCTGATAAAATAAGGTCTCCTCCGCGGTCCCCGTCAACGAAAACTGTGGTATTTTTCTTTCTGGTTAAATCTGCCACAAACTGAGGAACCTTTGTTCCCTCAACCGCAACCGTGTTTTTAATGCCGCATCTGAGGAGATTTAAGACATCAGCGCGGCCTTCAAGTACAATTATCGCATCGGATTCAAGTACTGTCGGCCCTGCCGGCAGGTGTTCTTCTCCGACTGAGGTGATTTTTACCACACGGCTTGCCTCGCGCACTTCGGCTAAAATTTCATTGGTGGACAGACCGACTTCATCAAACGACTCAATCAGGAGTTCTTTGGCACGCGCTGCAATCTGCCGCCGCTTAATTGCGCGCAAATCCTCGATTGCGCTGACTTTCAAATACGAAACACACGGACCTATGCGCTCAATGGTTTCAAGAGCCGCGGCAAAAATGGCCGTTTCTGCGCGGTCAAGCGAGGATGCGATATACAGTTCGCCGGACGTTTTTCCGTGTTTGCTTGCAATCTGCACATCAATTCTGCCTACGCGACCGCTCCGCTGCAGATCACGCAAATCAAGGTCTTCTCCAAGCAGCCCTTCAGTCTGCCCGAAAATCGCGCCAACTACGTCAGTCCGTTCAACGACCCCCTCTGCTTCGATGTGGATATGAATAAGATACTTTGTAGTGTCAATAGAATACATGTAATAAAGCCTCCATGGAAGTGTGATGATAAGTAATGATAATCCATAGATACCTTATGTATATCTTTACTATTAGATAAACATCATGGACAGGTATATGTTGTTGAAGAATAGAGCGTACTGTCTGTGTTCAGATAGATTTCAATGCACAAAACATCTCCTGACTGAAATGTTCCGTCGCTGAAGTCAATAAATCCGCTGGTATTTGCATCCCAGGTATCGCCTTTCGGTCCCGCGCCGTAGATTTTTGCAACCCCGTAATGGTGTGTCGGGATGAATTCATGGCTGTTTAATGTTGTTATTACAGCGTTTTCAAGAAATCTGCCGTTTACATAGAATTTTACCGAGTAATCACGGCTTGATATGGAAGGTCCGGTGTTTTTAATCTTGATTGTGGCAGTTACCGGGTCTGCTTTCATCACAACGAAATATTCCGGCGTTTTTTTGGGAATCAGGCTGTCAAAATCAGGTATCATGGAGGCCAGTATAAAAAACAGCAGGAGAATCAAAATGATTGTCAGAGCAACCAGTAGAATAGTAGCAATTACGGGCGTTTCAGCGCTTTCTTTCTTTTCCTGAGGCGGCATTGATGTGAGATGTTCCCTGTCGTTAACCGAGTAAGTTCACCGGGTGCTTCTGCACGTCCTCACAAATCTTTGACCGGACAGGGAATGCCTGTGGCATGTTTCGTTGTCCTGTTCTGCATATCACGCGACCGCGTATTGATTAGACAGGGGCCTAAAACATGTCTGGTGTTTTGGCACAAAAAAGTATTGGCTATATTCGGGTTTATTTGTTTTGGCTGATTTCGTTTCTGTACCAGACGGGGCTGCCTGCAATAACCGTAACTGACGGAAAAACGCCTGCCATTCCCTCATAAGGTGTCCAGCCTGCTTTGCTGTGGAGATTTTCTGCGGTGATTTTCTGCGGCGCTTTTTCATATACTGCAAAATCCGCAAGTCCGCCTGTCTGAAGAACCGGGGCTTCAAATCCGAGAATCTTGTATGGATTTACCGCGGTTTTTTCGATAACCGCGGCAAGACTGATTTTCTTTTCATGCACCGCGTTCATTAATAAGGGCAGCATAGTCTCTACTCCCGGAACACCGGAAGGCGCCGCTGAAAATTCTGCTGATTTCTCATCTATCGTATGGGGCGCGTGGTCCGAGGCAATTACCGGGATCTCGTCAAACCGCGCCCACATTGCTGCAGTTTCTTTGTGCGGTCGAAGCGGCGGATTCATTCTGAAGTGTGTATCGGACGGGTCTGCCTGGTCGCAGGAAAGAAACAGGTGATGCGGTGCGACCTCGAAACTGCATCCTGCTGCCGCGTCAAACGACTGTGCCGAGCTTAAATGGCAGAAATGCAGTTTTGTGCCGGCGGCGGCAAGGGATTTGACAAGTTTTATCGTTGCAACTTCGCCTGAAACCGGGCGCGCATCGCAGTGTTCCAGAAGTGTGTGTACTGCGCCCTCTTTTACCTCTTCGGCATGCACGGTGACGGGTTTTTGAAGCGGGGCGATTTTTGCAAGGCAATCCCTGATTACCTCAGGCGTCAGTGCTGCACCGTTTGTCGAGGGTGCGGCAAACATTTCACCGAATGCAGGCGCGCCTGCTTTTGCAAGCCCCGCAAAATCCACGCCTTCTTTTACATAGCCGTTAATTGCAAACCGGCAGTGCGCGGAAATTTCTGCAAGACTTTTGCGCGCAAGATAGTTTTCCACCGTGTCCACAAGCGGCACGGTATTGGGCTGGTCGACGACAAAAGAAACGCCGCCGCAAACGGCTGATTTCGTGCCCAAATCCCAGGTTTCCTTTGCGCTCTGCGCTCCGTCACGCATGTGAACATGCATATCGCATGCCGCGGGGATTACCAAAGCATCATGACAGTCAATTACACAGTCTGCGGATTCTGCCGCGCCGATATGCGAAATTCTCCCATGAAAAACAGAAATATCAGCCGTTCTGCCGTTGGGAAGAAGGGCATTTTTTAACACAAGGTCTGCCATTTAGCAGACTCTTGGAACCGGATCGCCTAACGGCGGTTCAATAAAGCGTTCGCCGCCGATTCTGGTTGCCATGACAACGCCTGACCCTTCCACGACTTCGCCCACAATACAGGCGTTTTTGCCGTATTTGGTTGCACGAAGCGCTGCAACGACTTTTTCTGCGGATTCGGGCGCAACACCCATGACACATTTGCCCTCATTTGCGACCTGCAGCGGGTCAATACCTAAAAGCGCGCCCGCTGATGCAACACTTTCCCGGATTGGTACAAGTTCTTCGTGGACGACAACTTTTACGCCTGCCTTGCGCGCCATTTCGTTGATGCATGCTGCAAATCCGCCGCGCGTCGGGTCTTTCATTGCATGAATATTGTCTTTGCCTGCTGCTTTCATTGCATCGCGAATCATGGTGTAAAGCGGAGCTACATCGGATTTCAGTTGCTCGCCGAGGTCAAATCCCTCGCGTGCGGCAACAATTGCCATTCCATGGTCGCCAAGCGTTCCTGAAACGATGATTTTGTCACCTGCCTTCAGGTTTTTATCGCGGATGATATATTCGTCAATAACGCCAACGCCGGCCGTGTTTATTGCGATACCGTCAAGACTGCCCTTTTCCACGACTTTTGTATCGCCGGTGATAATTGCCGCGCCGCACTCGCCTAAGGCTTCATCCATTGAGGCAACGATTTTTTCCAGGTTTTCAATACTGAATCCTTCCTCGATTACCATTGCGCAGGTTAAGGCAATCGGGCGCGCGCCCATGACGGATAAATCATTAATCGTGCCGGAAACAGCAATCCGGCCGATGTCGCCGCCCGGGAAGAATAAGGGCTTTACCACATGGGAATCTGTTGTCAACACAACGGTTTTTCCGCCGACCTCAAAGGTAGATCCGTCATCAAGGGATTCAAGCCCGATTCCGCCTGCATTATTGTGTTTGAACGCGGTAAGGGTGGTTAAGAGTTCGCCCATAACCTCCCCTCCCGCGCCGTGCATCATATTTACTTCAGTGTCTTTTTTCATCTTCATTCCTCGTCTGCTTCAATTTCGATATTGGTAACGGTAATTTCCTTGCCCTGAATCATGTGCGGCAGTTTGCCGCAGTTCGGGCACACAAAGATTTCAGGGCCTTTGTAACCGCAGAGACATTCTGCGACCGGCATAACAGTGGTAAAAATCAGTTTTGTGTCTTTAAAAAGCGGGTCGTTTTCAATAAACGTGCCGAAAATAAACTCAACCTGTTCATTGTTTACCATCGCCATGCTTCCGACATCAATATGGATGGCTTTTACCAGCGTCGCATGGTTTTCCTCTGCGGCGCGCTTTGCCGTTGCATAGATATCGAATGCTATGCCTGATTCATGCATGGATTTACATTCCGCCTGTTTTTATCGCATCATCGCTCATGCCCATGGCACCATAGACTTCCTTAAAGAGCGCACGAGTCTCAAGTCCTTCCTTGCGGGAAAGTTTCTGAATGGCAAAGCCGACGTGAACAAGTACAAATTCACCGACTTTTGCGTCAACAAGGTCGATTCTGACCTCCTGCTGGAGTTCACCGTAATCGACAAGTGCTATGTTTCCATCGCGGATTTCAAGAATTTCTGCAGGAACTGCAATACACATATTCTATATTATTAGTGTCCGGGCGTGATAAAGATAAGCAAATTGTACGATAGAGACAGAAAGTTTATCTCAGGTAATGGTTTTAGGTGCAATTTTACCTGTACCTTCCAGAATGTTTATTGCCTATCAGAGTCTATCTATTCTTAACTATGAAAAAAGTAGGACTTGTATTACTGGCAGCAGTTGCAGTTATTGCAATTGTGCTGACTGCAGGCTGTATTAACACCCCGACAGGCAATCCGACCCCGGTTCCGACTCAGGGTGCAGCATCTGACGTTCCGTCATTAGCAATCAACATTGACAAGACCGGTGTCACTTATAACATCGGCGACACGATGCGCATCATTTTACCGTCCAACCCGTCCACCGGATATTCCTGGGCTGTAAAGAGTGCAGACAAAGGTCTTGAAGTAATCGAAATCCCGTCAAATGATGCATCAGCATCAACCGGTCTTGTCGGCGCACCGGTTTCTCAGTGCTTCTCGGTAAAGGCAGTTGAGGGTGCAAAAGACGGCAACTACGCATTCACCCTTGTTTACAAGAGAGCAAATGAAGAAGCAGGTATCTACGAGTACACTGATATCCTCCATGTGAAGGAAGAAAAGGGCGTTGCACCGATTGCACGTTCCGTCTTCAAATTCGAAGGTGCAGAATACACTGTTACCATCGGCGAAAAAGTTACTGTCTCCGTTAAAGGAAACCCGACCACCGGATACCAGTGGTTCGCACAGCCAACCGATGGCTTAAAGATTTCCGAACCTGAGTACAAGCCGGATGAGGCAGCAGAAGGTATGGTCGGCGTTGGCGGAACCTACACCTGGACTATCACTTCCGACAGACCGGGAGCATACTACTTCACCGCACTCTACCAGCGCAGCTGGGAAACTGAAGCAGAACCGGCAGGAAGAATTATCGTTCCGATTTGCTTCACTGTTGAGTAAATCAACAAATACTTTTTTTTTTATTTCAGTTACTTGTTCAAAAAAGAATTACTGCCCGGTAAATTCTATTGCGGCAAGCGGGCACAGACGCGAGCATAATTTGCATGAAGGCATGCATTTTTCCTCATCGAGTTTAAGCCAGGTATCTATTAATATAAGTGCGCCATTGGGGCATACTGAAACACACGCTCCGCAGTATCCGCAAACCTCGCGCCGGATTCTTATCATAGTAACATAATTGGCGCCCCATGCCTAAAAATATGTGCAAAACACCCTGGACGAAGCACATATTTAATACAGTTTGTAACCAATCAGAAAAGAACAAATGAAAGCACTAACCGCCCTTCTTCAGTTTACCACCATACTTCCTTTAGGTGAACCTGCAGATTTTGAGGCATTCGCGCGCAAAAGCTGGATGTATCCGATAGCGGGCTATGTTACCGGCGCGTTGTGCATGATTCCGGGGCTTCTTGCCTGGTTCTTCGGTTTTGACAACTCCATGCTTGTTGCAGCAGTAACCCTTGCGCTTGCGATTTTTATCACCGGCGCAAACCATTTTGACGGGCTGCTTGATTTCGGTGACGGATTAATGGCGCACGGCGGGCGTGAAAAACGGATTCGCGCGATGACCGACCGCACTACCGGTGCGGGCGCGCTTGCGCTTGGCATTTTTGTGGTGCTGATAAGTTTTGCCGCGCTTTCACAGATGCCGCCGATTTTTATCGCCATATCCATTCTGTGTGCGGAAGTCTGCGGCAAAATGAGCATGGGTCTGTCTTCTGCGCTTGGAAAGCCGTTTCATGAAGGTATTCAGAAATTTATCTATGACAATTCAAAGCGCCGATACTGGATATATACCATACTTCTTGCCTGCCCGCTGATTTTCTTCGGAAAATTCGGCATTGCGGCAATACTTTGCGGCATTGCGGTCTTTTTTATCATGTGGCTTGCTGCGCGCAGACTTTTCGGCGGCTCAAACGGTGATGTAACAGGAGCTACCTGTGAACTTACAAAAATGATGGTGTTTGTGCTGATTTGTATATTGCTCAGCGTCTGAGGGAAATCGGAACAAATCCGCATCCTTCATCATCAGCACACTCGATATCGGTTGCATTCTTATCTTCACAGACGGTGTTGAACATTGCCATACCAGTCATTAACTGTTCATCATATGCCATACCGCCCTTTGAACCGCGCAGAGCCTGCGCGTAAGGGTTGGGCGAGATTCTGCGGTTGACGCGGATTCCTGCGCATTTTGCGCAGAATACGCATGTGGTATGAACAGACACCTCTTTACCTGCACACATAACGGTGATTTTTCCGCTTGGTTTTCTGTCAAAAGGAAGTGATTTCATACACATACATCCTTCCTGTATCCCTATTAGGCTGCCGGTTTGCGACGGGGTCGAAGTCCGGAAAATCCGGGATTTCGGGGAAATAGTTTATATGCTTTAAAGACAAATGAATATACACTCGTGTTGATTCGGGACGCATGACATTTGTCTGCGGTGCACCGGTCAATGAGTCAAAGTGGAGAAATTATCTATGGCAGCAGCAAAGCCCCACATGAACCTTGCCGTTATCGGTCACATTGACCACGGTAAGTCTACTACTGTCGGACGTATCCTTTTCGAGTCCGGCGTAGTCGCACAGCACGTCCTTGACGCATACAAGAAAGAAGCAGAATCCAAGGGTAAGGGAACTTTCGAGTTCGCCTGGGTAATGGACTCACTCAAGGAAGAGCGTGAGCGTGGTATTACTATTGATATCGCTCACAAGAAATTCGAAACCGCAAAATACAATTTTACCGTCGTGGACTGCCCTGGTCACCGTGACTTCGTTAAGAACATGATTACCGGCGCATCCCAGGCAGATGCAGCAATCATTGTTGTATCCGGTACTGAAGGTCCGATGGAGCAGACCAAGGAACACGTCTTCTTATCCAAGACTCTTGGTATCAACCAGATTATTGTTGCAATCAACAAGATGGATGCAGTAAACTACTCTGAAGAGAAATACAACGAAGCAAAAGACAAGATGTCCAAGCTCATTGCATCTGTCGGATTCAAGCCGGCCGAGACTCCGTTCATCCCAATCTCTGCATTCTGCGGTGACAACATCAAGACCGCATCCGCAAACACCCCGTGGTACAAGGGAACCACTCTCCTTGCAGCACTCGATGACTTCAAACAGCCGGCAATGCCGACCGACAAAGCACTCAGACTCCCGATTCAGGATGTCTACACCATCTCCGGTGTCGGAA
>DALTWF010000043.1 GCA_029987235.1 Methanocorpusculum sp.
GTAGAATCCAGGAAATCAAGAGGAATGCCCATGGATTCAGAAATATGAGGAATTTCATTACAGCTATCTGTCACAGACTCGGGGGGGGTTAGAGTTGGATATCTCGTTTGATGTTTTCTGAGAATTCACATAAAACGTCGAAGAGCCCATAAAATTATTATTGAAGACTTTATTCCAGTACAGTTGTTCCAAGATATTTTCCAGAAATCACCCACAATTTCGATATTGTTTTGATGATCTTCCAGTGGTAAATGCCAGTATTCCAACGGTAAAATCGTTCCATTCCAGCGGTAAAAAGTAGTCTTCCAATGGTCTTCCAGCGGTAAAATGTGGTATTCCAGAGGTATTCCAACGGTAAAAATGGTATTCCAATGGTTTTCCAGTGGAAAAATGACATTTCAGCGATAAAATGACACATTAAACTCTCCAAAATTGAGCAACTATTTCAATTATGGTTCTCAAATCTGATAAGCATATTCAATGATACGCGTATTATCCCCTCTCTCTTTTCCAAACTTTTCCAGGCAGATTTCCACATCCTTGATTCCTTTAGTGATATCTATTTTGAAGATACGTAGTCAATGCAAACAAGATTGCACTCATCCTAACGATTAGTCGCGGCGACAAGTAATGGTTTTATGTTGATAGCGAAGCGTATCGACTTTTTTTCGGATAACCTGTAAGTGAATGGGGATACTCTATAAAATCAAGTTGAAATAAAAGTCATGTCTAAGATGTGTGAGGTATCTTTAGACACGCTCATGTCATCTCAACCGCTCAATTAATAAATTACTATGCTAATAAATATATTATATGACACGTAAACTGCCTTTACTTACAGTAGCAGTTCTCATTATTATCGCCTGCATCTTAACCGCAGGATGCACCACCACGACGACAGCGACAACAACGACAACACCATCACCTGTTGCCGTCAACACAAACGGAACCGTCAAAAATGAGGCGATGAACATCATAGGTCTCAGATCAGACGGAGTCGATAAATTCCTCGGCATTCCCTTCGCCGAACCACCTGTAGGCGACCTCAGATTCGCACCGCCGATAGCAAAAGAACCATGGACAGAAACTCTTGACTGTACAAAGGCCCGCAATGCATCCCTTCAGGGAAGAGTTTTTATCGGAGACGACGTCCCGATAAGTGAAGACTGCCTGTATCTGAACGTATGGAAACCGTCAAACGCCAAAGAGGGTGATAAACTCCCGGTATATGTCTGGATTCACGGCGGCGGCTGGTGTTATGGATTAGGTTCTGATACTGACTGTGACGGCACGCCCTTTGCCAGAGACGGAGTCATCGTTGTAACACTGAACTACCGCCTTGGAGCTTTAGGATATCTTGCCCTCGATACCTTAATGGAAGAATACGGAACTGCAGGAAACTGGGCAACTCTCGACCAGATTTGTGCGCTTCAGTGGGTACATGACAACATCGCAAAATTCGGCGGCGACCCGGATAATGTTACTATCGGCGGCGAATCAGCCGGTTCATTTAATACCTTCGCCCTCATCATGAGTCCGAAAGCTGAAGGTCTCTTTAACAAGGCAATTCTTGAAAGCGGAACACTTACTTACATTTTAGAAAACCAGATGCGCCTCGACAAAGCAATTGAAATCGGTAAAAACTTTGCAAAGCAGTTTGGTGCAAACGATTCCAAAGAAGGGCTTGAAATTCTGCGCAAAGCAGATCCAATGATGCTGTGGAATATGAGTGAAATCAATATCAATGATTTTATTACTGGAAGTAAATATCAGATGTATCCGGTTTACGACGGCAGTGTTCTGCCGCTGAATGAACCCTACCAGGCGCTTGTGAATGGAATTTATAACAAAAACATCAGCGTTCTTATCGGTAACGACGGTGCGGAAGCGGTGAGTTTCGTTAATCCCGATACATTGACTGAAGAGAGTTTTAATGCGTTCATCAAAAAATCATTCCGAAAAGATTCGTATCAGAAGGTTATTGATTACTATGCAGCCCAGACTGACCGTCCGCTTTTGGAAAAGGCATGCGAACTCCTGGACATGACTTTAATTACTCTTGGTGTCATTGAAGTTGAAAATCAGTTTTCAAAAGCCGGAGTCCCGCTTTATGTTTATGAGTTCAACTATTTTGATTCATATGGGCTGGCTCCGGTTCATGCTTTAGAAGTCCCTTATGCTTTTGGTCAGGAGGTAAATGAAGTACACCTGCCGTTTAATGGTGATGACTTTAAAGTCAGGGATATAATGCATGCTTACTGGAAGAACTTCATCAAAACCGGAAATCCGAATGGTGCTGGGCTTTTAGAGTGGCCGAAATATGTTGAAGGAACGAAATCGATTATGGAATTGAATACGGAACCGCAGTTGATAAACCGCTCGTTTAAGGAACTGAATGATTTCCTGAATCCGCTGTATTTCAGATAAAATCCCTTTTTTTTACTATAAATATACTCCTCAATCGACATATTAAGATAATTGGTTGTTTTTTTGTAACCTAAATTTGACAGCTACAAAAAAATCATTAACTGATGACAATATCCGACAACCCATTTTTCGAAACTGGTCAAACTTTTTTGTGGGATAAGAAAACTGTCATGCCGCGATTGGCATTTTTACTTTATGAAAATCGCTGAAAATCGTTACTCATTACTAACATCTGAACCGTTTTCGGGTTTCTTTTTGCTACTCTATTGTATTTATTCAGTTGCTTGCTTATTCCTGAGGGTATTCATCTGCAATAAATTGTAGCAAAAACAGGAAAAGATGTTCTTTACTTTCACACGTGGAATAGTTGTTACAAAAACCCGCCCGCCTTTGAAAATCCGCTTGATTACTGCATATGGTCTTTCAACTGGTGAACGCTTCCTGCTGATACGTAGATTTCGTAACTTGTCACGAATACTTATCGGATGATTTCTTGCCCCTCTTTTCAGAGTTCCATTGTACCCTTTGCACGCAGCCCCCTGATATCCGCGATCTCTATAAATGACCATGTCCTGTTCAGATAAGTCAACCTGGCTGTCATGAAGGCTTGCAGTTGTTGTTACAACTTTTCGAATTATCTGGAAATCCTGATCAACCTGGGTATGCATTTTGTAACCGAAGTGTGCCTTTTTGTTTTTAACGGCCCAAGTCCCATCTCTGCTTCTTCGCGTTTTGGCTTGTTCATGACGCGGAGCATTAACAGGTTTGTGGCCCGGGTCAGCTTCAATAAAACTTGCATCCTGCATTATCCCAGTATGAACAGTGAAACCGGCTTCATTAATCTGTCTTTGTAATTCATCCCAAATCCTTTCTGAACAATTATGATCCTTAATCCTCTCTCTAAAATCCCAAATGGTCTTTTTATCCGGGAGAACATTAGGAAAGCCTAAAAAATGCATAAATGACAAACGGTCATGAATTTCACGCTCTGCTTCCGCATCTGAGAGATTGTACCATTCTTCCAAAACCTGAATTTTCAGCATAAGTATAACATCAAATCTACAAAGATTCAAGAATCGGGCGGAACTTTTCCCAGTCAATCACATTCAGAATCTTTGCAAGGGAGTCGCCACTTTTTGCAACTAGTACATTATATGCCTCAAGTATTCCAAAAGAAATGAGTGATTCCATCACATATTTGTTTGTTTTTTGAGGGCAAAATACAATTTATTTTAATATTGTTGGTGAAATTAAGACAAATCACTTACGGAAATTGAATGTTGTTCGGGTTGAGGTTGCCAGATATTCTCTAAGGAATTTTATTACAGCTATCTATCATAGACTCGGGGGGTTAGAGTTAGATATCTCGTTTGATATTTTCTGAGAATTCACATAAAACGTCGAAGAGCCCTTTTTTTTCACACCCTCTCTTATAGAAACCCTCATACATATAGACCGCCTACATTATAGTTGTGATACTCGAAATTCTGTCAGCCGTATCAATGGCTTTACTTTGGGCACTCTGGATAATGGTCCCGGCCTATGTGCCAAATCCGGCAGCAGCCCTGGTCGGCGGCGGTCGTCCGATTGACGGCGGCAGATGCTGCAAAGACGGCAGACGTGTGTTCGGCGACGGAAAAACCTGGCGCGGCCTTATCGGAGGTATTCTTATCGGCATACTCTTTGGTCTGTTCCAGATGTGGCTGGTTGATTTCTTCAATCTCGACTTCCTCCCGAAACACACCCTGTTTACGATTATTCCCCTTGCAATCGGCGGACTTTTAGGCGACCTGATTAAAAGCTACTTCAAGCGCCGGCTTGGAAAAGACCGCGGCTCTTCATGGCCGGTTGCAGATATATATGATATGGTCGCAGGTTCCCTGATACTTCTTGTTCTGACGCTGCTTGTTTCAGGCAACATCGGCTGGATTGCAGAAACCTTTGTCGCTCCCTGGTGGGGAATACTTGTTCTGGCAGTTATTTTAGTACTTTCCCCGCTTATTCACCGGGGTGCAAATATTATCGGCTACGCATTTGGATTAAAGGATGTACCATGGTAAAGATTCTTGATTTGTTAATTCAGTATAAAGCAGTTGAATTCGGTGATTTCACCCTCGCATCAGGCGCAAAAAGCAAATACTATGTTGATGTGAAAACAGCAATAATGAAACCGGAACTCCTTTCCGCAATCGCAGAAGAAGTTGCTAAAAAATATGACTTTGAAGTAATTGCAGGAGTTGCCGTAGGCGGCGTGCCTCTTGCAACCGCCGTATCCCTTGCATCAGGCAAACCCTGTGCAATTATCCGTTCATCTGCAAAAGACCATGGAAAAAGCGACCTGATTATCGGAAACGTGAAAGGAAAACGCGTTCTGTTAATCGAAGACGTCACCACCTCGGGCGGTTCTTCCAAATACGGTGTTGACGAACTGAAAAAGGCCGGAGCAGATATCCGTGAGGTAATTACTGTTGTTGACCGCGAGGGCGGCGCAGAAGCACTTCTTGCAGCAGACGGCGTAAAACTTTCCTCGCTTGTCCGGGCAAGTGAACTGTTAAACCATGAGTAAGAAGGAAGCCAAAGAAAAAGAACCGTTTGTACGTTCCGCGCACAACATTATGTTTGCGGGAATCTGCGGAGCTTTAGGCGAGCGCAAACACGTATCGCCATGGTTTTTCCGCGGTCTGTTTTTTGCAGGCACTGTAATTACCGGTTTTGTTCCGGGTGTTGTGGCATATTCGATTGTCTGGTACAAAACACCTCTTGAAGGAAGAGGAAGAGAGCCGTAACCATGACAAAAAAATTCATGCGTTCATCGACAGACCGCCTGTTAGGCGGTGTCTGCGGAGGAATTGCCGAATATTTCAGTATTCCTGCCTGGCTTGTACGTATTTTATGGGTGATAGTAACCATTTTCACCCTGGGCTTTATCGGAGTTCTTATCTACATTCTCATGTGGTTTTTTGTGCCGAAAAACCTCTCGCGTAAAAAAATCGACCCGAACTGTATTGACGCCGATTTCGAGGTAAAAGAATAAATGAAGCCTCCGGCTGATGAAAATGATTTAACCGACCCGCCGTTTTACCTGCCGCAGTTTGAAGCAGCATACCGCTATATTATCGATGAATATCAGATTGCACCCCGCGACATTGGTATTTTCATCCCCTGTGCGGTGCGCAAACCCTACAGCCAGAGCCCGTCGCACAAACTGTTTCACAAACTCTTTGATGAAGTATTTCCTGACGCAGGAAAATATCATATCACTATTTTCGGCACCTGCGGCACGGTCCCTGCAGAGCTTGAACTGATGTATCCGTTTGCACATTACCATTACATGCTTGGAAATGTCAAAGACCGGAAAATAAAAGATGATTTTCTCCAGATTGAAACAAAACGCCTGTGCGGTTATCTGGAAAAAACCCGCGATACCTACCGGTACCGGATTGCATACTGCATAGGTCTGTTCAGGCGTGCGATGGAAGCAGCAGTTGAGAAGACGGGAATTCCAGTTGAAATATATCCCACGCAGCCGCAGATTGACAAACTTTATGATGCAGACTGTCCGTTCCCTGAAGGCAGTCTTTCGATGCAGGGTTATCTTGATGAGTTCCGCAATGCACTCTCCGAAATGAGGGACAGACCGTGAGCGTGCGCGAGGTTTCTGTGGTGCGGCTGGATGAAAAAAAGTCCAAGTTCTATGCCCACCTGTATGAAATTGACTCGCCCGATGATGTAGCAGAAGTACGCGAAATCCATGACAAACTCTACAAAAAGGCAGCGCATCACTGTTATGCCGTCGTCTGCGGAAATTTTTCCGACTCGCGTGCAGACGGCGAAGTGGGTTCTCCCGGCCGCGCGCTTGCAGAGGTTATGGAGCACCATAATTTAGGTTCGCACATGCTTATGGTATCGCGGATTTTCGGCGGAATAAAATTAGGTCCGGCCGGTGTTGCACGGGCGTTTCGTGAAGCAGGAAACGGTGCCGTAGTTGAATATGAAAAGACGCGGCAAAAACTTTAAGCCGCACCAAGCCGTACTTCAGTTGTCTTGCCTGCTTCAACAAGAACCGTTTTTTCGTAAATGCCGCTTGTTCCGGAGACTTTTGCAAGGATAGCGTTAAGCGTCGGATTGTCGCTGTACTGCGCCGAGTTTACCGAAACCGTGTACTTGTCCGGCACAAGATTTTCAATCGTCAGAGGCGCAGTACCTGCCAAAACCCCGTCAAGGAACACTTCCAATCCTTCCGGCTCGGTAATGACACTAATCGAACCGAGAGTCGGGGTAAGCACGTAACTGCGCGAGATGCCCTGCTGGTTTACCACCGAAATGAAGTCTGTCTTTTTCTCATAACCATCTAAGGATACCTCAATCACATGCTGACCGAGGGTAAGTTTTTCCACACTTAACGGCGTTACTCCGGCGGGTTCTCCGTCGATGGAAACGAGTGCTCCAGCCGGCTCTGAGGTAATCTGTACTGAACTGATTACCGGCGACAGTTTTACTGCACAGGTCTCTGTTTTGCCCGGCTCAATTTCAACCGTAGTGCGTACATCATAGTAATTTTCCTTTGAGACAAGGATTTCATGCGTTCCTGCGCCAAGAGTAAGCGGTGCCGAAAGCGGCGTGTAGCCGACCAGCGTTTTGTCTGCATAAACTGCAGCACCGTCTACATTTGCCGTCAGCTGCAGAGTGCCGGTCTGTTTTTTCATCACGATTTCCTTACTGACCGTTTCCTGAACATCAACATGAAGCATCTGATAGGTGGTCTCATATCCTTCCTTAACCACACGAATGGAATGGGTGCCGGCCATTACATTCTGAATGACGACCGGGGATGCGTCAATATAAGTATCGTCAAAATAGACGTCTGCTCCGGTCGGGTCTGTAGATATAGATACAGTGCCTGCAAGAAGGGAATAGCCGGAGGCAATTATTATTGCGACACATAAAACGATTAAGAGAATATTGATGAATTTTATCAGGAAATTATGTTTGTGGCTGACCACACGGACAAAAGTGATAATCAATCCCACCAATCCTATTATACTGCCTATCTGGATAAGGAGGTTGACGATATTTAACATGTGCTTTATTATTGGATGTCTGCAGGGATATTGGTTTTCATGCATCAGACAACATCTTTATCGAGCCGGACAACCAACAGATATTCTATGTCTGATATCCTGAAAGAAGCAGAGGAAAAAACCCTGCTTCATCAATATGCCGGGGCAGAAACCCTCTATAAACAATATCTGAATGAAAAAGACGAGCCGTCTGTCCGCGAGTCTCTCGGTCTGGTTCAGCTGAAACAGAAAAAATACTATGAGGCGGTTGAAACATTATCCGAAGTCTGCGAAGAAGACGAAACTAATGCAGCATATTTTGCAAACCTTGCGGAAGCGTTAAAAGAAATCCACCGGTTTGATGATGCACTGGCGATGTATGAGCGTGCGGCGCAGATTTCCGGCTCGCACAAATATCAGCTGAAGGCGGGTGAACTGAATATCTGCCTTGGCAATCTTGACTCGGCGCTTGCACTCTTTTTATTAATTCAGTCGATGCATCAGGATGACCCTGATGTATATGCATGCCTTGCCGAAGTGCAGGAGAAAAAAGGTCAGACACTTGATGCGGCTCTTTCGCGGGGCAGGGAACTTAAACTGCGCAAGGCTCAGACCGAATCTGCGCCTTCTGCAGAAATGTGGCTAAAGTATGCAGAACTTGAGGGAAAACTCGGTCACTGGGCTGAGGCAAAGCAGGGCTTTGCCGAATCGCTGAAATGTGCCGGATCGAGCAGGGCACGCCTTGGTCTTGCCGAGGCTATGGCGCATCTTAATGATGCTGATGCAGACCGCGAGTTTGAAGCGGCGGCGGCTTTTGACCCGCTGGATTTTGCAATGCTGGTCACCATCGGAGATACGCTCACCCGGCTTGAAAAGTACGGGCTTGCGATTCAGATGTACACACAGGCTCTTGCGCTCCGCAATGTAAATGCGGATACATGGGTTGCCATTGCGTATGCGCTCTATAAGTCGGGCAATTTGGAGGATGCGCAGGCATTTTATGAAATGGCAAAGGCAAGTGCCGCGGTTCGTGAAATGCCGTGGGCGGACAAAATGCATAAATCGGAAAAGACGGAAGAGCTGGACAAGGTGTTTTAAGCGGAAATGGCAGAAGTCCGTTCTATGACAGCAGAAGACCGGGATGCTGTATCCCGGATTTTTGCACAGGGGATAGCACTTGGCACGGCTACATTTCGTGATGCGGTTCCGTCATGGGAAGAATTTGATGCAGGACATCTTTCATTTTGCAGGCTTGTAATCTGTGATGAGGGAAAAGTCGCCGGGTGGTGTGCGTTAAGCCCGGTTTCGTCACGGGACTGCTACATGGGAGTTGCAGAAGTCAGCATTTATGTTGATGAGGAGGTACGGGGCAAAGGGTTTGGGACGCTGCTTCTTAACCGGCTGTGCGATGAGGCAAAGGCGCATGGCATCTGGTCGCTTCTTGCGGTGGTGCTGGCAAATAACAAGGCAAGTCTTGCGCTGCATAGGAAGTGCGGCTTTCGGGAAATCGGGTATCGGGAACGGATAGCGCAGGATATTTTCGGAGAATGGCAGAATACGGTTATGTTTGAGAAGAGACTGTAACGCGGGAAAAAAAGATCAGGGGATTTCCCCTTAACCAAACAGCCCGCGTTTCTTTTTGGTTTTGGCATCCGTCTTCGCATCACCCGATGCCGCAGAAGACGAATCACCGTTTTCGATATCCAGTATTTTCTGATAGAGTTCCTTTTCTGCAGAAGTTATCTTCTTCGGCGTTGCAATCACAATCCGCACAAGCAGATTGCCGTACGCACCGCGCCTTCTGACGCCTTCGCCCGGAATCCGAAGCCTCGTACCGTAGGAAATTCCCGGCGGCACCTTGAGCGTGACCTGCTTTCGGTCAATCGTCTCAATCTCGACCTCGCAGCCGAGCACAGCCTGAGCCGGCGTAATTTCATACTGCGTGACAAGGTTGTCTCCTTCCCGGTCAAACTTCGGGTTTGCTACTACATAGACCTCAATATAGAGGTCGCCGTTTGCCGCACCAAAATCTCCTGCCTCGCCGTAGCCTTCCATTCTAAGACGCATGCCGGAGTCGATACCTGCCGGGATATTCACATTCACCGTACGCTTAACCTTGGCACGACCGGTACCGCCGCACTTTTTGCACGGGGATTCCGGAATCTTGCCGCGGCCGCCGCATTTCGGACACACCGCCTGCGTAACCATCTGACCGAAGATGGAATTCTGCACCTTCTTGATGTATCCTGAGCCGCCGCACTGTGAACAGGTGGTAGTCTTCTTTGTGGAACTGCCAGTTCCGTCACAGACCGGGCAGCTTTCCGTGTGCGTAACCTCGATTTCCTTCTGAACGCCAAAGACCGCATCCTTTAACGTAATCTGGATACGCATCAGCATGTCATCGCCGTCACGCGGACCCGCATTTCTGCTGCGTCCGCCGCCGCCGAAGAACGAATCGAAGATGTCGCCGAATCCGGAGAAATCCGCGTTGAATCCCGCGCCGCCCGCTCCCGAATAACTGCCTTTGGAAGCGTTGGTGAAATTGTCATGACCTAACTGGTCATACTGCCTGCGTTTTGTCTCATCGGACAAAACACTGTATGCCTCGTTAATGCCCTTGAATTTCTCCTCCGCCCCTTCTTCTTTGCAGACATCCGGGTGGTACTTTTTCGCAAGATTCCTGTAGGCTTTTTTGATTTCCTCCTGGGATGCATTTCTGCTCACCCCGAGAGTATCGTAATAATCAGCCATACTTCACTCCTGAAAAAGGATTTTAGTCCTTTTTCACTTCGTAATCTGCATCAACTACGTTGTCGTCGGATTTCTTTGCACCGCAGTCGCCGCCGCAGTTGCAGCCTGCGCCTGCGTCTGCATTTGCACCTGCTGCCTGTGCTTTCTGCTGCTCTTCCTGAATCTTCTGATACATCTTGGAGGTTGCAGAGAAGACAACTTCCTGGAGTGCGTCCATCTTTGCCTTGATGTCTTCGGTTGCAGCACCCTCTTTTGCAAGGACTTCCTTGAGTTCTGCAGATGCCTTCTGAATCTTTTCCTTGTCCTCTGCATCAACCTTGTCTGCGGTCTCTTTGTCGTTTAAGAGTTTTTCAGCTGCATAGACTGCGTTGTCTGCATTGTTGCGCAGCTCGATTTCCTCACGCTTCTTCTTGTCTTCCTCTTCGAATGCCTTTGCGTCTTTGACCATCTTGTCGA
>DALTWF010000009.1 GCA_029987235.1 Methanocorpusculum sp.
TTGCAGAAGCGGTAAAGAAATACCCGGGAAGATTCCTTGGAACAATTACTCTTCCAGCACCGTATGTTGAAGAGTCCATTGCAGAGCTTGAACGCTGCGTCAATGAACTCGGTCTGCAGTACTGGCACACACACTCAAACTACGGCAGTGAATACCTCTACGAGGAAAAGTTCGAACCGCTTCTTGCAAAATGTGCAGAACTTAACGTCCCTATCTATCTGCATCCGAACTACCCGTCAGACGAATATCTTCTTGATTCCGGAACATCATTTGCAGGTGCAGTATTCGGATTCGGTGCCGATGTGATGAAAACCTCTTACCGTCTGATTGTCAGCGGTCTCTTTGACAAATATCCGAATCTGACGCTGATTCTCGGTCATATGGGAGAGTATTATCCATACAGCCTTACCCGTATGGACAACCGTATTGACTCCGGAGATCCGTATTTTAAGTGTAAGGAAAATCTGACATATTACTTCAACAACAAGAATATCCTTGTCACCACCAGCGGAATCACCGATCCAAACACCATCACCTGTGCAATTAATTCCATCGGTGTTGACAGTATCATGTTTGCAACGGATTATCCCTATGAAAATGTGAAGGAACAGGTTGACTTTATCATGGCGCTTCCCATAAGCAATGAAGACAAGGATAAAATCTTCTACAAGAATGCTGAAAAATACGTCTTAAAAGACCGCAGTCAAAAGACTGCATAAAAATACTTTTTTTGCACCCGATTTTCCTTATGAAGATTATGTGAGAGTATCAATTCATCTGCAGAGAATCCTGAACTGACTGAAGATGTGAAGATTGCCTGTCTGTCCTGCAGTTCGAAAAAAGGAGAGACCGGCTGATTACGCAGGTAATCTGCCGGATTAAATCTCCTGCGGCATCACCTTCTTTGAACGTTATTTCCGGTGGTCTTTACCAAATCCGAATGCCTCGGCATTCCTGTAAAGAATAGCTTCCTTCTCTTCCCGGGACAAATCCTTGTTGTCGCCTATGAAATCCACCATGGCTTTAACATCTTCGTAGAGGAAATCAGTGCCGAGCATCATTTTCTCTTTGCCCATGGCATCAAGAGTGGCGCGTAACGCAATCTGAGAGTAGTTGCCGGAAGTCGTGCCCCAGGTGTTATTGTCCAGATAATAACTCGGTTCATGCTCAAGAATGACTCCGATATTTTTATTTGGCTGACCCATACCCTGTCTCCATGCAGTATCCATTCTGTTTTTGAAGAAACCCATTCCTTCGCAGTCATGACCCATAATAACTTTTAAATCCGGCAGTTTATCAAAGATACCACGGTGAATCAGTCTCATATAGAGCAGCTGGGTGTCTGCAGTAAATCCAAGTGACGGGCCGTTAATACAATATCCGAACTCAGCATATTCTTTGCCGGGAGCGTAGTTTGGATGCAGGTAAACCGGCATTTTGTATGAAGCCAGTTTTTCAAGTATGGGGAAATATTTCGGGTCATCAAGATATTTTCCATTGAAGTTCGATAAAGTCGACCATCCAAACATGCCTCCTTTTGCACACCGGTCTATTTCGTTCAGTGACCACTCAACGTCATCAGGATAAAGCGACATATATGCACCAATCCGGTCAGGATGTTTATCAATAGCCGCCATTAGAATATCGTTATATGTCCGGGCGATTTTTTTGCCGGTTTCCGGCGGGAAATACTCGGCCCCCGGGGTTGTCAGTGAGACCTGTGCAAAGTCAATTCCGGCATTATCCATTACCTGAAGTCTTAATGCGTCAATATCCATAACAATGTCTACTATCTCTTTTTTCGAACCCTGGGGATTGTCGAATATATCATTACCGGCTGCTTTCCACGCCTCAGGTGTCATCGACTTTCTCCATTCAGCAATCATGAGTTCCATCTCAAAGTGGTTTTCACAGTCTATTACTCTCATTCCGTTTTTCATTAGTAACACCTTCTACCATTGACCCGAATTTGACAGTTGTAAAATATGATTAGTTATTTTACTTTGAAGACAGACGTATTTTTTTTTTTGAAGCGCCGGCGAAGAGGTGAGAGCCTTAATGCATCAGGATACGTGATTCAAAGAATTATATATCTGTCAAACCCGGGTTTCAACACTATTATTTGTGCTTTGCACAAAAATCAATCTTTGCACACGAATTTTTGTGCAGGAATAAATCATGTGCAAATCCTGTTCTATCCAAACATTTAACATATTTCCTTTGATATATATAATATGACAGCTTATGAAAAAACTTCTTCACGCAGCAGGACTTGCAGCCCTCGTAGTTGGTCTTTGCGCAACCGGTTCCGGCTGCGCCCAAAAATCACAGAATACAGACAAAACTGCACAAAACTCCCCTGCCGGAATTAAACCGGAACATATTGATTATTCAAACAAAAATTACTGGATGCTCTATCCGGAAACTCCAAGATATGCAGTAGACACTGTTTTTATCTATCCGACAGCACCCGGCAGTGATCAGTCCGTCCTCTATTGTTCAATCGATGACGCAGCAGCACATAATGAAGCGCAGCGTGAACTTGTCGAAAACGCAGGGGCCTTCCTTGGCATCACCAATGTTTATGCCCCCTATTACCGCCAGGTAACTCCTGCCGCTCTTGCCAGGATGACGAAACAATCCTTTGCCGAGGCAGTTTGCAACCTTCCGGCAAAAGATGTCTTTGATGCCCTTGACTACTACTTTACTCATGCAAATAAAGGAGCGGAAAGACCGTTTATTCTTGCAAGCCACTCACAGGGTTCCTGCACAATGAGATTTGTTCTTGCCGAATACATGAAAGTACATCCTGAATATTACAGGAATATGATAGCTGCGTATGTCATAGGTCAGCCGATTACCGATGCGTATCTTGCGGCAAATCCGCATTTGAAATTTGCAGCGGGTGAGACTGATACCGGTGTTATTATCAGCTGGACTGCAGAAAATCCAGGTGGTTCATGTACAGATACGTCTCTTGTCTGGGATGAAAATATGCATCTCATTAATCCGCTGAACTGGAAGACAGATGATACCTATGCAGGAATTGAGGAAAACCTCGGCAGTCTGAAAAAACTTGGGGAGGGAAAGTATCTTACCGTTGCGGGTCTTGCCGATGCAAAAATTGATCCGGTTCGCAAAGTTCTTGTCTGTACTACGTTCCCGTCATCTCTGAAAGGAATAAACAACCCGCTTATTAATCAGGCATTTGGTCAGGAGAGTCTGCATTATGAGGAATATATGCTCTATCAGGAAAACATCCATGCAAATGTCCTCAAGCGCATTAATGCATTCTTTGCAAAGTAAGGAAAAACGGTGAATCCCGAAAAATCACCCTTTTTTTTCACCGTTCGTCTAAGATGGGCTGCTATTAATCAAACAGGAAAAAAAAAAAACCACTGAATTAAATCAGATTTCGTATGAAGTCACTGACATTTTTTCAGTTTTATTGCCGGTCAGTGCGTTATTTCTGCAATTAAACCCGGGTTTGCCGCCGGCAGCAGTTAAACAACCGGGGGATGCAGAAAAGAAAAAAGAAAAAAGAATTGTCCGGCATTTTCCGGACTGCTCTCACTTACTTGTTTGCTGCAAGAAAAGCATCAATTCTCTTTTTACCGTTTTCACCGAGGTTTGTGTAGTAATTTGCATAGTCATCGCCATGCAGGGATTTTTCTGCAAAAATCTTTTCGATATTTAATCCGTTGCTGTTTCTGAGATAGTTTTTGTCAGTGGTGCAGATAAGTGCGTGACGTGTGTTGTCAACCTGTGCATCATGCATACCTGATACAATGCTTGTGGAACCGTCTGCTGCTGTTACCAGACTTCCTTTGTTTAAGGATTTGCCTGCATAGGTGGAATCGGTCTTCCAGTTCAGCGGGTTGATGAGAAGCGCGTTGTCACCGATTAGCATACTGTACTGTTTTGCACCGGGGCCTTCGGTACAGTAAGATACTACAACACCGGTATCGGTTTCGCCCCGGGCTGCTTTGAGGTGCGGGTTTGCATCGTACCATGCCTGTTCGGTACCATAGCCGATAACATATGCTGCAACCATGTTCTTGTAGTATTCAGGGTGCTTTGCCATGTATTCTTCAAGGATTACCTGAAGTGATGCAGAACCTTGTGAGTGACCGGCGAGGATGTATGGTCTTTCGGCACCTTTGTTGAAGTTTTCGAAGTAGTAGTCGAGAGCTGCGAAGAGATCGGTACGTGCTCTGGACTCTCTGATGATGTCAAGGTATTCATCGTGGAGGGTTGACTCAACTGCACGGTCAATCGGAATCTGGCGGTAGTACGGGGCGAATACATTGGTGTATTCGGAGAAGGTCTTTCCTGATATTCCATACACTTTCTGTGCCATGGCTTTTACTTCCGGTGTTGCAGGGTCAACATCCATCAGTTTTACATACTTGCCGTTGATTACAAGAACGTTCATTCCGGAATCGTCTTCGATTTTTGAGGTACTTACTCCGGCGGCAACTTTGTCCTGACTCATATCTACTGTCGGGTAAACATAGAATAAGTCAGCAGCTTTTGTGGGGTTGGTGTCATAGTACATCCAGTTTGTTTCAAGGGAGTAGTCCTGTGCAGTGCCTACTAACGGGCGGTAGCCGAGGTATGCACAGATTCTCTTAAATCCGTTTTCTCTGATGTTTGAGTAGTAGTAGCCGTAATCCTGTCCGTGAAGTGAGCCGTCACCAAGGATTGCATTGAAGATATCAGGGGAGATCGGGTCAGATTCGGCATAGGTGGTACAAATAAGGGCACCGCGTTTTTTATTCACCTGTGCATCCTGGAGTCCTGCTTTGATGATGGTTTCTGTGTCACATTCAATGACGCCGGGAACAACAGTCGTTGTTGTTTCTGTGGTGACAAGGCTTCCTTTGTTTAAGGATTTGTCTGCATAGGTTTCTTCTGTTGTCCAGGTAAGCGGGTTGATGGCTTTGGTTTCTTTGCCAAGAACAATGCTCGGCATGGATGCAGACGGGGTTTCGGTGTTCCAGGATACAATAACTCCTGTATCGGTTTCGCCGGTTGCGAATTTGAGGTGCGGGTTTGCATCAAGCCAGTCCTGGGTTACGCCCCATCCGATCGGGTAGGCTGCCACCATGTTTTTGTAGTACTCGGGGTGGTCTTTCATGTACTCTTCAAGTACGAGCATGACCATTGCGGAGCCTTGGGAGTGTCCGGCAATAATGAATGGTCTTTCGGCTCCTTTGTTTAAGTTCGTGAAATAGTAGTCGATTGCAGCATAGATGTCTGCTTTCGGTTCGTTTGCTCTGAGGGCATCCATGTATTTGTAGTGGTCTAAAATCTGGGAGGCGTTTTCAAAGGCAATCTGGCGGTAGTAGGGGGCATAGACATTGCAGTATGGTGCAAATGCGGTTCCCTGTATGAGGAAGACGCTCTGTGCGCCGTTTTTCATTTCTTCGGTGATGTCAGAAATAATGCCGTCTCCTGTCGGTTTGACGACTACGGTCGGGTAGATGTAGAATAAATCTACTGCCTGGACCGGGTCTTTTGTCTGAATCATCCAGTTGTCGGGGTTGGAATAATCCGTCGGGATGATTTTGGTTTCCTGTGCGGGTGCGGGTGTCTGTACACAGCCTGCTGCTAATATGCAGCAGATGATAACAAGCACCGCGGCGATAAGATAGGTGGGTTTCATTTTATCATTTAATATTTTTGCGGTTGGTATGTATATAGGTAGTGTTCCGGAATGGGGGGTTTGGATAAGCGGTTGTTTTTATCTATGATATGCTGCTGCCCGGGCAGGGGTGCAGATGAAAAAAAGTCACCGGTTCAATTTCAAAATTTAGTGAAAGGTTTCGTGCTTTTTTCCATCACGAAAAAAAGTCACCGGCTTGCCTCCGCCCCAAAAAAAGAAAAACACCCCCTCAGACCGAAATTACCCCAAGCGCCTTCGCATACTCATCATACGCCTTCCCAAGCGGATAACCCCACGCAACAACCTTCCCCTCCGCCGCCTTCTCACTGACAAACTCAGGAGGCAGCGCCTGACCTATTACAGCCGTCAGATACACCTTATCATCAGCAAACACACTGCCGTCCGCAGTTACAGCCATCATCGAATGAGAAACCGGCTCATCCGCTTTCTGCATACCCTCCTCTGCAAACCTCTTCAGCTCCGCACCCGTAAGATACACACCATTGAAAACCTGCGAAGCAGTCAATTGCGGCATAATCGTAGCCGCAGTCAGCGCAGTATAATCCCCCTCATACAACCGGGAATGCAGAATCGTGCGGTCTATATACCCGTCATAGACAGTAATATCCTCATTATACGGCATCAAACCCGCATCCGCACCCGCATACCTCGCCATTGCACGCGCCGCAAACTTAGCCGTATCAGCAACAGAAAGCGTCCTTGGAACCTGCGCATACACCTCAGACACCGTCTTACCCCCCGCAGCCGAAGATTTATCCTGCTCATCCTTTAAAATCTTCAGCGCACCCGCCTTATCCATAGTACCATCCTGCATCTCCCAGTGATTCACCGCATCACCGAAATTGACAATCACATTCTCCGTGAAATACTTATAATACCACGGCATCAGAAAACCACGCTCAACCGACTCCCTGTAATCATAATACGAACGGTCCGGTGTAATCTCAAAAGACTTCAGCGGAAGATAAGCCTCCGCATAAGTATCAGTAATCAGTTTTGCAAACTCCTCCGATGTCGCCATATATTCAATCACGGAAAGCGCATCAGAAAGACGCTCCTCATTACCCTTTTCCAGAAGATGCCTGTTTAAAGCAACATACATTCCCTGCAGTTCCACATAACAGTTATTGGCACCGTCACCCGAAATCCACGGCATATTACCATACTCATCATGCAGCATTTTGCCCGACACAACACGATACCGCGTCTTTCCGGCATGATTCGGATTGTCCGCAGAATATACCTCATATTTGCTGCCCGACATGACATACTCTCCTGCTGCATCCTCCTCATAAACCGCATCAACAACAAGACCGTCACGGGTATACTGATAACCATCATACGACGGAGACACAGGCAGCATATAGATGTAGAAAACCGTATCCCGGTATTTCTTGAAATTCGATTCAGAACTGCCCGCAGATGCTCCGCTGATAAACCCGATATCAATGAGTTCCTCAAAATAATCAGCCGCACCGCCAAGGTCTGAAATTCTATCCGTATTACCCGAAGTAAAATCACGTACCCAGTCCGCACCGGACGGACGCGACAGATACTCGGCACCTGCAAAGTAGAAGAAATTCAAAAACCCGCAGCCCGTAAGACCGGTCGGAACAGAACTTACCTGATACCCCGCGGCCTTGATTTTGGGAATAAGCGCCTTTAAGTCCTCAAGAGACTCAGGCACCTCCCAGCCGTTTTCCGCAAGAATATTCTTGTTGTAACTGATACCGCACAACCGCTCGGTAATCGGAACCTGATACAGATGCCCGCCGGAACTTGCATCATGAATCAGCTTCGGCATAAAATACCTCAGCACATCATAATTTACAAGGTCAACCAGCCGCTCCTCCATAACATCCGCATCAAAAAGCTGCGCCGTTAAAATGATATCCGGCAGATCATCATTTGCAGCCCGGAGTTTATAATACCCCGACGTATCACGGCTTAACACCTGCTGCGGCACAATCTCAATACCAAGGTCCTGTTTTACCAGATCGATCAGCGCAAGATTGATTTCCACATTGGTCCCGAGTTCAATGTTCATCGTAAGGGGCTTTTCTGCCGGTTCGGAAATGCAGCCCGCAGCAGCAAGAACGATAAGCAGCACAGATACAGTCAGCAGTATTCTCTTCATAACATCATCAGTCAGTCTTTTTTATTTTTTATTAAATTTCTTCAGTTCCTTAATCAGCGCCGTAAAGTTCACCGGTTTGGAAAGATGAGCATTCATTCCCGCCTCAAGCGAGCGTTCAACATCTTCGGCATACGCATTTGCAGTCATTGCGATAATCGGAATCGACTTTGCATCCTCCCGCGGAAGTGCGCGAATCGTCTTCGTTGCCTCAAGACCGTTCATAACAGGCATCATAATATCCATTAAGATAATATCAAAAGTGCCCGGTTCTGCACCGCTGAACATATCAACAGCCTCTTTACCATTTTCCGCATGCGTGACAACAAGACCTTTTTCCTCAAGAATCTCGGTCGCAATTTCTGCATTCATCTCATTGTCTTCAACAAGAAGAACCTTGCATCCTGCAAGCGAATCCGTATTTGTTTCCATCACATCGGCCGCATTTTCAATCAGCTCATCAGTCTGCGGCAGCGAAATTTCAATAATGAATACCGACCCTTTGTCTAATTCACTCTTCACGGAAATGGAACCGCCCATCAAATCAACGAGATTTTTGGTAATTGCCATTCCAAGACCCGTTCCCGTATAATTCGTCCTGCTGCCCCCGCCTTCCTGGCTGAAAGCATCCCAGATTTTCGTCTGGAATTCCTCAGACATACCGCATCCGTCATCCTCAAACTCGATGCGGAATGCGGAATAACCGGCAAGGGCTGCCTTTTCTTCGAACACGCGAAGAGTAATGTGCCCTCCGTCCGGCGTGAATTTAACAGCGTTTCCAAGAATATTAATGAAAACCTGACGCAGATGAAGCGCATCACCCAAAACCTGCGGGTGTTCAACCACATATGCATGAGAAAGTTTAAGATTGCGCCCCCCAAGCTGACCGCCGATAATAGACAGACAATTGTCTGCAACCGTGATAATATTCATCGGCTTGTTGACGATTTCGGTCTTTCCGGACTCAATCCGGCTCATGTCAAGAACATCATTAATGAGGGAAAGCAGGTGCTCGGACGAGGAGGTGATTTTATCAAGATACTGACTGACCTTCTCCTTGTCATCGATATTCTTTTTAGCAAGGGAGGTAAAACCGTTGATTGCATTCATCGGTGTACGGATATCATGACTCATATTGGACAGGAACGCGGATTTTGCATCCGATTCAGCCTTTGCCTTGCGTGCTTCCTCTTCGTGACGGAGGGCATTAATGCGCTCGTTTTTGGTACGGGTGATGTAAACCACCACTAATATTGCAGAACCGCCCAGAAGAACAATGATACTGACCATGAATACGGAAATCTGCGAAAGCGCATCAGCAATGCCGAGGGTTACCGAGTCTGCATCAAGAATTGCAGCCGCATACCAGTCAGTTCCCGCAATCGGAGTAATCGTGAAATAATAATGTCCGGGACGATCCCCTGCAGTGATTTCCAGATCGCTTACCGAGGTTTCCCCGTCATCAAGTTCGGCATAGACATCTTCCGGAGTTTTTCCGTGCAGGAGCTCAACATTGGCGTCTTCAAGTTTGGTAAATATATTTACGCCGGGCAGAAGAAGTCCCAGACCGGATACATCACGGTAAATCATTAAACCGTCTTTATCCACGATAAATCCGTTTGCTTCATCTGCAAGACCCGCGGTATACAGATTAGTCAGCGCCTGTGCATTTACACCAAGGGAAAAGTGGGTAATCATCACCGGTTTGCCGAATGCTTTTGCAGGAACCGGTTTTTCAAGCCGGTATAAGTGGTAGAGACACTCTACATCACCTGCATCACTGTAAGAGAAGAACACCTGATAATCAGGCGCACTTTCCGCATTCAGTGCGGAATCAGTGATTTTTGCCGAAGCACCGGTGGATGAATAATAGATTCCGCTGCTGTCGGACAGCTGATATACGAAATCCTGTTTCTGAAGAGAATTGGAAAGTCTGTTAAGATAGGCGAATACATCAGTATCTGCAGTCAGCGTCTCTTCAGTGACACCGGCAAGAACCGTTGCATAATCGGCGCTTGCCAAAATCTCCTGGGAAACAAGGGAGGCAGACTGCTCGGTAAGCGTTTTGAGGGTGTTTTCATCATGGCTGTAAATGGAATCATTAATCGAACCGATGAAACCGAACATAAGACCCATAAGTACAACAACTGCAATAACAATGATTACAGGCAGAATAAAATTCCTGCCTCTTTTTGCAGTATGAGCAGTATCCTCTGATGGTGTCTGAATGCGCCTCTCCATGATATTAATAATATACTCATAATATGATATATAGGTGATGGTCTGCAGGTATGCGCGGCAGCATAAAATCCCGCATCATTCGCCGCGCATAAAATTTCATCTAAAACTCCCGGGACCCGTGATGAAAAAATCAGGAACCCGAAAAGTACTATATAAACTTATCTTTCAGAAAAAACAAAAACCCCGAAAAACATATTCAAAACCCCGAAAACACCCCGAAACTGACATGGATTAACCTTATATCCTCACAAATTCAACATGTAAAGGAATATGTCACAAAGCCCGGCTAGCAGGGTGTGACAGTATATTCGCAATACCAAACAAGATTCCAATAGAGGAAACTAAATGGGAAATGGAAAATTCGCAGCAAGAAAAATCGTCAAATCCGCCAAGAAATTCCGGTGGAGCGACTCAGTCTACTCAAGACGTGCACTTCAGCTTAAACTGAAGGCAGACCCGCTTGAGGGTGCCCCGATCGGACGTGCAATCGTCCTTGAAAAGGTCGGTGTCGAAGCAAAGCAGCCGAACTCGGCAATCAGAAAATGTGTCCGTGTTCAGCTTATCAAGAACGGCCGTCAGGTCACTGCATTCGCAGTCGGCGACGGTGCAATCAACTTCATTGATGAACACGACGAAGTTACCATCTGCGGTATCGGTGGACGTGCAGGCCGTTCAAAAGGTGATATTCCGGGAGTCCGTTTCGTTGTAATCGGCGTCAACGGTGTTACCCTCAACGAATTAGTTATCGGACGCAAGGAGAAAGCACGGAGATAAATATCATGGCAGAAGAAAAAGCAACCGCAAAAATCCTTCTCTTCAACAAATGGGATACCTCCGAAATTGTTGTCAAAGACCAGGGACTTGTCCGCTACATCACTGTCACCTCCACCGAAGTTCCGAGCTCCTGCGGCAGACTTACCCAGCAGCAGTTCACCAAATCCGAGATGGCAATTGTTGAACGCCTTATCAACCGCTTAATGCAGACCGAGCACAACACCGGTAAAAAGATGATGTGCACCAAGATGGTAATGGATGCATTCGATGAAATCAACAAGAAGACCAAACAGAACCCGCTTCAGGTCTTAGTTGACGCAGTCGCAAACGCAGGACCCCGTGAGGAAACCGTCAGACTGAAGTACGGCGGTATCAACGTCCCCAAGTCCGTTGATTCTGCACCGATTCGCAGAGTCAACACTGCACTCAGATACATTGCCCTTGCAACCTGGAAGGGCTCCCACAAGACCAAGAAGCCGGCACACATTGTCCTTGCAAATGAATTAATCATGGCATCCAAGGGCGACGCAAAATGCTTCTCCGTCGGAAAGAAAGAAGAAGTCGAGCGCATTGCAAAGTCTGCTCGCTAATCCTAATATAAAGGTGTAAAATGTCACGCGGAAAGAAAATGGTAGACCGGATTTCTGTCCTGATGAACGACAAGTCTCACATCAGAAATATCGGTATTGTAGCGCACATTGACCACGGAAAGACCACTCTTTCCGACAACCTCCTTGCAGGTGCCGGAATGCTTTCCGAGGAACTTGCTGGAAAAGCATGCTGGACCGACTCTGATGAAGAAGAACAGGCACGCGGAATCACCATTGATGCATCCAACGTCTCAATGGTCCACGAAGTCAACGGCGAGGAATACTTAATCAACATGATTGATACCCCGGGTCACGTCGACTTCGGTGGTGATGTCACCCGTGCAATGAGAGCAGTCGACGGAGCAGTTGTTGTCGTTGATGCAGTCGAAGGCCCGATGCCGCAGACCGAAACTGTGCTCCGCCAGGCACTCAAAGAAGGTGTTCACCCGGTTCTGTTCATCAACAAGGTTGACAGACTGATTAACGAGCTGAAAGTTACCCCCCAGGACATGATGATTCGCCTCGGTCACGTCATTGACAAAGTCAACAAACTTATCAAAGGCATGAACGAAGAGCTCTACAACAACGGCGGCTGGAAACTTGACGCAATGAAAGGAAACGTCGCATTCGGTTCTGCTCTTTACAACTGGGCAATCTCGATTCCGTACATGAAAAAATCCGGCGTTACCCTTCAGACCATCATTGACAAATGCAATGAGGGCGACAAAGAATACTTAAAGAAGAACTCCCCGCTTCACGCAGTTCTCCTTGATATGGTAGTAACCTTCCTCCCGAGCCCGATTCAGGCACAGGGCAAGAGATGTCACATTATCTGGCACGGCGACGTTGAGTCCACTGTTGGAAAAGCAATGTACGCCTGCGATGAAAACGGACCTGTTGCAATGATGGTTACCGATATCTCCTTCGACAAGCACGCAGGAGAAGTCGCAACCGGTCGTTTATTCTCCGGAACCCTTACCCGCGGTCAGGAACTCTATGTTTCAGGTACTGCAGGCAAGCCGAACAGACTTCAGGGTGTCGGTATCTTCATGGGTCCGACCCGTGTTGATGTAGAAAAGATTGTTGCAGGAAACATCGCAGCAGTCACCGGTTTAAACGATGCAATCGTTGGTTCAACTGTTACCTCCTTAAAGGAAATGACTCCGTTCGAGTCCTTAAAGCACTACTCCGAACCTGTCATGACCGTTGCAGTTGAAGCAAAGAACACCAAAGACTTACCCAAACTCATTGAAGCACTCCACCAGGTCGCAAAAGAAGACCCGACCGTCAGAGTCAACATCAACCAGGAGACCGGTGAACACTTAATCGCAGGTATGGGTGAACTTCACCTTGAGGTCGTTACCGGCCGTATTACCCGTGACAAGGGTGTTGACATTGTTACCTCTCCGCCGATTGTTGTCTACCGTGAGACCGTTGCTCAGGCACTTACCACCCCGGTCGAGGGTAAATCCCCGAACAGACACAACAGATTCTTCATGACTGTTGAGCCGATGCCGGAAGCAATTGTCAAGGCAATCCAGAACAACGAAGTCACCATGAACATGGACAACATCGCACGCCGTGATGTACTTGTCGGCCTCGGAGTTGACAAGGAAGAAGCAAAAGGTGTCAAAGACATCTTCGGAACCAACATGTTCATCGACTGCACCAAAGGTATTCAGTACCTCAATGAAACCATGGAACTTATCATCGACGGTCTTCACGAGGCACTCGAAGGCGGACCGCTTGCAGATGAAGAAGTCCAGAACGTCTTAATCAAACTGCACGATGTCAAGCTCCACGAAGATGCAATCCACCGTGGTCCGGGACAGGTTATTCCGGCGGTTCGCGGCGGCCTTAAAGCAGCACTGCTTATGGCAGGCGACACCCTCTTAGAGCCGATTCAGAGAATCCAGATTTCCGTTCCGCAGGAACAGATGGGATCAGCCATCTCCCAGATTCAGGGACGCCGCGGAATGCTGACTACTACTGACGCAGAAGGCGACCAGATTGTAGTTAACGGTGAAGCACCGGTTGCAGAACTCTTCGGTTTCGCAGGCGACATCCGCTCTGCAACCGAAGGTCGTGCAATGTGGTCCACTGAATTTGCAGGATTCTCCCCGGTCCCCCAGGGTATGCTTGCAGAAATCGTCAAAGGCATCCGCAAGAGAAAGGGACTCAAGGAAGAAATCCCGACTCCGAAAGACTACCTCGAGTAAGGTGGTTTTTTCAGCAGAAGAAAAAAGCCCCCCTCTCTTTTCTTCTGTTTTAAGCACGAGGGGTGTTCTGTTTTAGCGTTTTATTTTACTCTCAGACGGATTCTCTGCACTTTATCTTTCTTTTCAGAACTCAGCACTCCAAACACATAAATAGTGACAGGACAATATATACCATATTATCTACCCCCTCAATAGATACGGTAATGCAGCATGACAGACAAAAGAAAAGACAGTATTGAACCGGAAATCCGGCATACCGGATTTGAAACGGGTGAACTCCGGGAAGCGGAAGATGAACATCTGGCACTTGCAAAACTTGCCGAGATATTTCAGTCCTTTCACTATGTGGATTTGTCCCGCGACTATCTCCGCAACTGGAAAAATGCCGAAGAATATGAAAGCACGTACGGCTCAATCGGGCATTATTCCGATGCAATAGAAGACTACATCAATAACAATGTTGCAGAACGGGACCGCAAACGCTGTCTGAAATTAACAGACCCGGAAAATATCCGCGAAGAGTTCAAAAAACGCAGCCGGTTCAGCGTTGAAATGACAGACATAAAACTCGGCCGCGAGCGGATTTTAGTCTATGATTTCATCCGGATAAGTCCTGACGGAAACAGATTTGTCATGTGTTCAACGGATATGACCGAAACACTGGAAACGGAAAAGAAACTCCATAATGATCTGAAATCCGCACTCGATGATGCATTAAAGGCAAACCAGAAAAACGAAATATTAAACAGCATTATCAAACCGGGACCATGGACATTTTACTATGATAAAAACAATAAATATACCGGCATAAAACTTACGCCGGAATGCTGCAATGTAGTTGGAAACGAGGCAGATACTCTCGAAGACATGCTGAAACTGATTCACCCCGAAGACATCGGACGCGTACTTTTAGTTTACAATGCATGCCTGAACGACCCCTTATGTAAAACCCCGTATGATATTGAATACAGAATGCAGACACGTGAAGGTGCATACCGCTGGATTCATGCCACAGGCAGAAAGAGACAAAATCAGGACGGATCTGCTGAAGTATACGGTGTATGCATCAACATTGACGATATCGTAGCCCGCCGCAATAAAGAAGACCGGCTTTACCATATCCAGTCCTTCGGAGACATGATAAATGCGGCATTGTGGAGTATCGACTTCAACGAAGAAAACACGGCGGTCAAAGTAGTCTGGACTCAGGAATTCAGACACATGTTCGGCTTTTCCGGCGAAACGGATTTCCCCAATACTATTGAGGCATGGTCCTGCAGGCTTCATCCCGAAGACAGACAGCAGACGCTGAAACACCTGGAAGAATGCGCAAAAAGCCGTGACATAGGTAAATTCGTTTATGATTTAAAATACCGCATACTCCGCAAAAACGGTGAATATGTCTGGTATCGTGCAACAGGCAGAATGGAAAACATCGGCGGCGGCATCCGCAGAATGTACGGTGTTATCTTTGATATATCCGCGGAAAAACAACTCGAAACAGCAAACTCCAAACTTGCCGAAACCAACCAGAAACTTGCCCGCCGTATGGCGCTTTCGGATTATTTCCTCAAATCCTTTGTCTCATCATACTATGCCAACCTGAAAACCGGCACTATCGGAGTATTATATGCCGATGAGAAAGTGAAGAACAACCTGAACGGAAAGATACAAACCTGCGCACAAACAATTGACTGGTGTCTGAATACACTGGTTTATTCCGAAGACCGCAAAAAGGTTGCACAGGCATTTTCAATAGAAAATATCAGACGCGAACTTTCAAAGTCCTCTGACTTTTCAATCGTCTTCCGCAAAGCAGCACCCCGGGAGAATGAATTTGTCCGCTGCATGATAATCCGTGGTGAAGATGACGACCATGTAGCAGTCGGATTCAAAGATATCACCGATGAAATACGTGCAGAAAAAGAACAGGAAAACAGACTCAAGAAAGCCGAGGAATCCCGCAGATTCCTTGAAAACTTTGCGAAACGATATGATCTTGCATTCAGGACAAACTTAAATGACGGCTCATTTGCCATTCTGAAATCAACCGAAGCTCTGAATGCGGCCAAATTCTCCTTTAAAAACATGCAGGAGGCAGGAGACTTCCTGATTAATAACCTGGTATACCCTGCAGACCGCAAGATGCTTATGCATGAAATGGATACAGAAACTGTCCGACAGCGGCTTAAAGAAACTCCTACGTACAATGTTGAATTCCGTCTCAGTATAAAAGGCGTTGAACTCTGGAACGAAATGTCTGTTACCTCTATTGGTAATGACGAAATTGCAGTCGGTTTCGTAGAAAAGGATAGAGAAATCACAAATAAACGCATTCTTGAAATCATCACGAAAGATTCGGAAGGTCTGTATGTGGTTAACCTGGATACCAACATTATGAAGGCGTTCAAGGCAACCGGACTTATGGCCGACAAACCGCAGATTGCAAGATACAGCGATGTGATGAAGAAATTCGGCATCGGAATGACTGATGATGCACGGAAATACTTTGAAGCAGTCAGCGACTGTGCGAACTGTAAAGACATTCTTCAGCGCAACGGTAAAGCCGAATTCGTCTACCTTTCCCCTCACTTCGGAGGCAAGCCGGTATGGCTTAAAATGGAGTCTTATGTTCTGACCTACCGGGATGGAATTCCTGAAACAATGCTTGTGCGCAGCATTAAAGTTGACGCAATGCAGCGGGAAAGACTGGAATTAAACAAACAGGTTGCCGAACAGAAAGAGAAACTGGAAAAAGCCCTTGACGAAGCAGAAGCAGCAAACAAAGCAAAGTCCGCATTCCTTTTCAGTATGTCGCACGATGTCAGAACACCGATGAACGCTATTTTAGGGTTTACCAACATGGCGTTAAAGCATCCTGAGGATAAAGAAAAGGTAATAGACAGTCTGGAAAAAACAAAACAGGCAGGAAACCTCCTTTTATCCCTCATCAACAGTGTGCTTGACATGAGCCGGATTGAATCAGGCAATGCAAAACTTGAGGAGATTCCCTCAAATGTGATGCATTCATATGACAAGATTGAATCAACAATGATGGAACTTGCCAAGACCAAAGACATTGATTTATCATTTACTTTCGGCAAAATCAAAAACAGATTTGTGTTTGCGGATACAGACAGATGTTCACGTGTGCTCTTAAATCTTATCGGCAACGCAGTCAAGTACACAAAAGAGGGAGGTTATGTCAAAGTATTCTGCGAGCAGACCGGAATGGAAAACGGGTATGGAATTTACCGATATTCTGTAGAAGACAACGGTATCGGTATGTCAGAGGAGTTCCAGAAACATGCATTTGATGAATTCGCCCGCGAAGAAACAGCAACCGTAAGCGGCATTCAGGGAACGGGGCTTGGTCTTTCAGTCTGCAAAGCATTTGTCAACCTCATGGGCGGAACAATTGAATGCCAAAGCAAACAGGGAGTTGGAACAACCTTTACCGTAACCCTGCCGTTAAAACTGCAGGATGAAGACAAAGCAGAAGCAAGAGAGGAGGAGGAAAATCTGCAGAATTCTCTTGCATTTGAAGCAGCACCCGAGCATGTTTTCGTTGATTTCACCGGAAAACGCGTGCTTTTAGTCGAAGACAATGAGATGAACCGCGAAATTGCAGCAGATATTTTAGAAGACGCCGGATTTATCGTTGAATCTGCAGAAGACGGGTCAGTTGCGGTTAAACTGGTGAAAGAAAAAGGTCCTGCATACTTCGACTTCATCCTCATGGATATTCAGATGCCGGTAATGGACGGATATGCGGCAACAAAAGAAATCAGGAAACTGGACGGTGCAGAAAACCTGCCGATTATCGCAGTATCGGCAAATGCGTTTGCCGAGGACAGAAAAGCGTCACTTGAGGCAGGAATGAACGACCATATTCCAAAGCCGATTGATGTCGGTATCCTGATGAAAACGATTGCAAGATTTTTGTAAGAGCAGACGGTCCGGATAAAAACCGGACACCTGTTATTTTTACGCGAAAAAAAAGAGGGTTATTTTGCGGCCATCAGGTTCGCTTTCGCTTCTTCACTGTGGTCGGTAATCATCTTCAGTTTATCGCAGGTTTCAAAGTCCGCACAGCCGCTGCAGATGCTAATCTCTTTTGCAGCCGCACATTTTCTGATTTCGCACAATTCCTCACAGAAATACGTCTTCACGCCGTTTGATTTGCAGCCAAGGCAGTTTATCATCTCTTTGGTTATTTCTACGTTATTTAACTGCGACCAGTGCTTTGCAACCTTTTCCCTGAGTGCATCATCATTGGTTATTGTAGCGATTCGTGCATCACATTTTTCGCAGTCAAGACCGCAATATGCAATAGTATTCTTTACCATGATACCTTATCCTTTTATTTTTTCGACAACATGCACATTTTCAATCCGGGTAACCGGATACTGCCCGTTTGCATCTTTTTCGGCGGATTTGACCATATCCCAGATGGTGTCAAGCGCCACTAAAACACCGGTCAGAGCTTCCATTTCGATACCGGTCTTGCCGAAGGTTTTTACCTGACAGCGTGCCTCAATGTACTCGGCAGTCTGGATAAAATCAATTTCCACACCGCTTACCGGAATCGGATGACACATGGGAATAATCTCCCAGGTCCGCTTGACCGCCATAATTCCTGCAACCTGAGCGGTTGCAAGGACATTGCCCTTAATCACTGTACCTTCCGAAATTGCTTTCAGCGTTTCGGGTCTTAAATAGATTTTTCCTGATGCAGCCGCTTTTCGTGCAACATCAGTCTTTGCAGAAATATCCACCATGTGGACCTCCTGTTTTTCATTCAGATGTGTAAATTCAGGCATTTAATGCACCCATTCCCCTAATTTTCCGTTTGCAAGAACCTCCTGCTTCCAGACAGGGACTTTTTCTTTAATCCGCTCGATAACAAGCCGTGACGCATCATACGCTTCGGCACGGTGGGCAGCACAGACAACAGTAACCACAATCGTTTCACCGACTGAAAGTCTGCCGTAGCGGTGAATGATGTGACATGCTCTGACACCTGCTATACTTCGTGCTTCTGCGGAAATATCCGCAAGGTCTTTTTCCGCTGCCGGAACAAACGCTTCAATTTCAAGCCCTTCCATTCCGTCATCCCGTACACAGCCGGTAAAAACCAGCTGTGCACCATCAGCAGGGTCACGCGTTTCTCCAAGCAGCCGGTTTATGTCAATGTCTTCTTTTTGCATCCTGCAGATGTCAGTCACTTGTTTTCACCTCTGAAATACGGCGCACGGTTGTGCACAGCCTGTCGGACTGCATCACGCAGAGCTTCACCGTGCAGACCTTTCATGCTTACCTCGTTGCCGCAGCGCAGGAGGCACGGTTTGAGTAAGCCGTCTGAGGTTATACGAAGCCGGTTGCAGTTTGCACAGAACTCCGCATTGTGCATCGGACGTACTATTTCTACTGTTGCACCGTTGAGATTATATTTATGGCGGTGATGCATTCTCCGTGTAGTGACCTGCGCTGCTTCGCGTTTGAACCGTTCTTCAAGTTCTGCGGCAAACCGGTGGTTTTCATGAACCGAGGTATCAGCCCCGTCTGTCCACCCGTTCAGGTCCATCAACTCAATAAACTGCAGAATCAAATCATCGCGTCCGCGGACAAAGGAGAGGAAGTCTTCAACTTCATCATCATTGATACCGGGTAGAAGAACTGTATTGATTTTAACCGGCGTAAGCCCTGCTGCTCTTGCCGCCTCAAGTCCTTCAAGAACCTGCGGGAGCAGGTTTTTTCCGGTGATTTTTGCATACCGCTCGGGCTTCAGGGAATCAATACTGATATTGACACGGGCAAGTCCCGCCTCCTTTAAGGGAACGGCAAGTTCTTTGAGCCTGGTTCCGTTGGTTGTCATGGATATTTCAAGCCCGTCTTTGGGCAGGGCGGCAATAAGTTCAACCAGGTCGCGGCGAAGTGTCGGTTCTCCTCCGGTGAGTTTGAGTGTGCGTACACCGAGACTTTGCAGGAGACTGACCACCTCAACAATCTCGTCACGGGAAAGTTCACTTCCCGCCTCCTTGCGCACGCAGCCCTCGTTGATGTCCTCGCCTTCACGGTGACAGTAAATACAGCGCAGATTACATGCGGAGTTTAGAGCAATGCGGACATCGGTAATCCGCCGTCCGAATGTGTCTGTCATGAGTATATCTGCACCGGTCATACTTGAATATAGATAATAGAGTCGCGCGATATTATCTATCTTGCGATTTCGTACATCAATTACATCAATTTAATTAATTAAGTTTAATTAACTACATTAACAATTTACCATCGATTTTTTGATGATACAAAGACAATACTGATGTATGCAAAAGATATTCTATTCAGAAGCATCTGCCCTTGTCCGCTCAGTTCCCCCTTCATTTACTGTACGCCGCATGCCTATTGCACAGGCGGTCGGAAAAATACTGGCAGAGCCTGTTTTCGCACAATATAATGTTCCGCCTGCACCTGTTTCTGCAATGGACGGATTTGCCGTTACTGCAAAAGATACTGCAGCAGCCTCTGAAAATTCCCCGGTCATGATTTCTTCCTGCGAACAGGTAAACACCGGAAATGTGGTTCGTCCTCCGTTTGATGCCGTAATAATGATAGAAGACGTAAAACTCTGCCAGGACTCAATACAAATCACCGCACCGGTTGAAGCAGGACGAAACGTCCGCGCAACTGCAGAGGATATTCGAAAAAACGGTCTGGTTCTTCCGGCCGGTGTATGTCTCCGCTCGTTTGATATCGGTGCAGCTGCAGGATACGGGATTACCGAAGTTGCTGTGATGTCAGTCAGAGCCGGAATTATTCCTACCGGCACTGAACTTGTATCTCCCGGCTGTGTTCCGAAACCGGGCGAGGTTGTTGAAAGCAACAGTATAATGGCAGAAGCATACCTGAAAGAGTTCGGAGTTGATGTAACCTGTTATTCTCCGGTTTCAGATGATGCGGAAAAAATCCGTGCGGCTCTGATAAAAGCTGTTGCGGAAAATGATATGGTTCTGATTTCGGCAGGTTCTTCAATGGGAACAAGGGATTTTACCTCATCGGTGATTGAAGAACTCGGCGACCTGAAATTCCACGGGGTTTTCATGAAACCGGCAAAACCGTCCATGCTTGGTATCGTAGAGAACAAACCGGTTATCGGCATGCCGGGTTTCCCGCTTGCCGCACAGACTACGCTTCGTATGCTGGTCAGACCAATGTTTGAGGCATGGGGTTTACTTTGTCCTCCGGCACCGGTTGTATCAGTTATTGCCGGGTCAAAAATAAAATCAGAGGATTCTATAGACGAATTCCGTTTTGCCTCGGTCGGCAAGGCGGATGGAAAAATTGTTGCTCTTGCCCAGGCACGTTCTGCAAGTATGCAGATGAGTGCTATACGAGCAAATGCGTATCTGCACATTCCGCGCGGTACCGCAATAATTGAAGCAGGAGACAGTGTTGATGCAACGCTGAATGTACCATTTTCAGATATCGGGCGGACGGTTCTTTTCGGCGGAGTATGTACGCAGGGTGCAGAAAAACTCACGGAATCTGCTGCATCGAGGGGATATTTCATCCGTTTCGGCGAGGCAGGAACAGCGGAACTCGAAAAAGGGTTCTGCCATGGTATTGTTTCGCAAAAACCGGTTGAGGAATTTGACAGTATCCGGCTTTGTGACGGATCATATATTAATTTCCGGCGTGATTCTAAGGAAGCAAAGCTGATAATGCAGTTTGCGGGGGAGTTCTGATGTCGTCAGGACACCATCTTCCGGTTGCTGTTTCTGCTTCGGTTATCACGGTTTCTTCCAGCCGGACGGATAAAACGGATTTGTCGGGGAAAATAATCTGTGAGGCGTTTGCAAATGCTGATATGACCTGCTGTGAACCGGTAATTGTGAAGGATGACGAAAAAGAGATTCGTGATGCTGTGCTTTCTGCCCTTGAATCGTCAAATTGTGTTGTGGTTAACGGTGGAACAGGGATTACGCATGATGACTGTACAATTGAAGCAGTAATGCCGCTGTTTGAAAAAACAATGGACGGGTTTGGAGAACTCTTCCGTATGAAAAGTATAGCGCAGGTGGGAAATGCAGTGATTTTATCGCGTGCGGCAGCAGGGATTATAAAAGGGAAAGCGGTCTTTTGCATCCCGGGTTCGCCAAAAGCGGTGAAACTTGCATCAGAAGAGATTATTGTTCCGGAAATCAGACATATTCTGACGCATGCAGGACAGTAGGCTGTATATGCGGTTATCTTTTCCGCGGCTCATAAACCGCGAAGGAATACCGTATTTTTAGTATTTCCTCTACAGAAGGGTCATGCAGAAGTTCTTTTTCAGGATATAAGTCACCCAGGGCAACACAGGGATAGCCGAGTTCCTTGAATCCTTCAATGACCACATAATCATACCTCATAAACGCATAAAAGTCAAGAATCGTAAAGACATCAGTATCACGCAGTGTAATCACGGTTTTTTCCCCGTCGATTCCCGCACCGCATAATGCTCCTGCATTATAATGGAGAGTGGTATCTTTGCCATCGGGAAGAGCAAAGGTGTGATGACCGAGATGTTTGATTGTCGCAACCTGTGCTATTTTTGCAAGTTCCGGAACAAGACGGGTAACCAGCGTGGTCTTTCCCGAATTGGAATGACCCACAATACTTATGATGCGCATGTGTTTTTATATTGGTGCTCACGTATTTTATGCGTTTTGTATTCGCATTCAATCACTGGTAATTTTTCATCTGAAATTTTACCGGTGGATTTTTTCAAACGGAAAAAAAGTCACTGACTTTTATTGACGGCGAAAAAAACGACCGGCTGAAAATCAAAACCGGTTTCAAAAACCGGATACACTTTGAATAGAAAAACAAACAAAAAAGGACAATAGAAAAGGAGTGGAAACTCCACCCCTTTTTTTTGAGGTTAACTATTCCGGGATTTACTGTTCTGCGCCAAAGACGTTTTCGTAAATCATATCGGAGCCGGTTGCGTTCAGACGTGCACGCTCGTCGGCTTCCTCTGCGAATGCAAGGACCGGAAGTTCCATGTCGTAACCCGGCTTGTGACCGAACATCTTTTCAAGCTCGACCTGCTGGGCGTGCATGAACATAGAGTTGGGGATATCCATCGGACAAAGTTCCTGACACTGACCGCAGTTGACACAGGAGTCTGCAATGTGTGCGAATCTGATCATCTGGAACATGAAGTCCGGCGGGATGATACCCGGTCTTACTAAGTGCGGCTTCTTGGTGGAACACTCGACACAGTAGCAGATCGGACAGTTCTCGATACAGCCGTAGCATTTGATACAGCGGGAAGTCTCAGCCATAATCTTCTGTAAGCGCTCGGTTCCCTCACCGAGGGTTGCAAACTGTGCTGCCTGACCTTTCTTACCCATCTTGATCATGACGTTTTCAATCTTACCGCGGATCTCAAGTCCCTTTGCTTCCGGTGCGCAGGTCTCAAGCTTGCCTGCTTTTACTGCACCGTCAAGGACGAATGCACCCTTGTCAGAGCAGACTTCAACGAAGGTTGCCTTGCCTGCTTTGTCGCCCATGACACCCCAGTTTCCGCATGCGAGATCGCACTGGCGCGGAATCTTGGTTTCACAGCGCTGGCAGTTTAAGCGGCGACCCATGCCTTCAGCTTCAAGGTCATCGACTTTGATGCCTTTGGTCTGTTCCTTGCCGTTCTCATCGATGTATTCGATGATAAACTGTCCTTTGTCGATTTCCTCTTTGATGACCTTGTCAGGGTTGACACCGTACTTTTCACGAATCATCTTGCGTGCCATCTGCGGAGAGATGGAACCACCGCAGTTCAGACCGATGGAGATGACATTGTCCATGTTAATCTGGCTGCGTTTTGCAAGTTCGTAGAGTGCTTTTGCATCGCATCCTTTGCAGGTGATTGCGACTTTCATGTCCTTTGCACCGTTTAAGTACTTCTTGATGAGCTTCGGAAGAAGCAGAGTACCGCAGTGGAGAGATCCTGCACATTTGTCGATTTCTGCCGGGTCGGTAATGAATGCCGGCTGCGGGTCGTAAAGATCGACTCCTTTTCTGACGGTTAAAACCATGTCAACAATCTTGTTCTCAAGTAAGTACTTGAGCATTGTGGACACAGCTCCACCGCATTCGCCCTTAATGTTTGCGTCTTTTGTCCATGCGTAGAAGACATCGCCTTTTGCTGACATGTTTAGGCCTCCTTCTTTCTAATGTTTACAGCACACACTTTGTACTCCGGAGTTCTGGAAACCGGGTCGTATGCGGTATTGGTAACGAGGTTTGCACGTGCTTCAATGAAGTGGAACGGCATGAAGAATACTCCCGGTTTGATGTAGTCAAATACACGGGTGCAGACTTCGACTTCTCCGCGACGGGAGTAGAGGATGACTGGTTCGCCGTCTTTGACGCCGAGTTTCTCTGCATCAATCTTGTTCATTTCGAGCCATGCGGTCGGGCAGTCGCGGTCAAGCTGGGTGCATCTGCGGGTCATGGAGCCGCTGGGCCAATGCCAGATAGTTGCACCGGTGGTAAGCCAGAACGGATATTCTGCGTCGATAACCTCTGCCGGGTCACGGTGTTCGACTGCTTCAAGGCAGCATTTGCCTTCCGGCATGCCGTTGAACTGGGTGATGTGGAGAATCGGGGTTCCCGGGTGGTCTTCGGTCGGGCAAGGCCACTGGATACCATCGCCGTCGAGTCTTGCGTAGGTGATACCTGCATACTGCGGGGTGATGCCGCGCATCTCGTTGAATACGTCTTCAGTGGTGTTCCACTGGAAGTATTTGCCGTAGCCCATCTTTTCTGCAATCATTTTCATGATTTCCCAGTCGAGTTTGGACTCGCCAGGTGCATCCTGTGCTTTGCGGAATCTCTGGACACGGCGTTCTGCGTTGGTCTGGGTTCCGTCCTCTTCTGCGTAGCAGGAGCCCGGTAAGACAACATCTGCGTATCTGGAGGTCTCGGTGTTGAAGATATCCTGAACAACTAAGAATTCGCAGTTGTCCATTGCCTTTTCGACCATCTTGGAGTTCGGGTCGGACATAACCGGGTTTTCACCAAGGAGGTACATACATTTGACCTGGTCAGGGTGTTCGTATAAGGTTTCAAGCATCTCAGGGATGTGGAGACCGAGTTTGCCCTGCGGAACGGAGTCAACGCCCCAGTAGTCTGCAACTTTCTTTGCAAGGTCCGGGTTCATGACAGACTGGTAGCCGGGGTATACGTTCGGCAGTGCTCCCATGTCGCAGGAACCCTGAACGTTGTTCTGTCCACGGAGTGCGTTGACACCGCATCCGGGTTTGCCGATGTTTCCAAGGATGGTCTGAATGTGAGCGATGGATCTGACGTTGTCGACACCGACAGTGTGCTGGGTGATACCAAGGCAGTGAACGAATGCGGTCTTGTGCTGGCATTCATGGAGCCATTTAAGGGCGGTCTGAAGTTTTTCTACCGGTACGCCGGTGATCTTGGAGGTGTTTTCCCAGTTGTATTTGTCCTGGGTAACGCAGGCCTTCATTGCTTCATAGCCGTTGCATCTCTTTTCAACGAATTCGTGGTCAATCCAGTCGTTCTCAATGATATATTTCATTAAGCAGTTTAAGAGCTGGATATCGGTACCCGGGTAGTGCTGCATGTGCATTTCTGCCTGCTTTGCAGTCGGGGTGACACGCGGGTCGCATACAATAATGTGTGCTCCCTTCTTCTTTGCCTCCATGATTCTGCGGCCTGCAAGCGGGTGTGCTTCAAGGTTGTTGGAACCAATGATGAAGACAAGGTCTGCAATTGCAAGGTCGTCGAAGGAGTTGGTGGATGCTCCGGAACCGAAGACTTTTGCAAGGCCTGCGACGGTCGGTGCGTGGCAGAGTCTTGCGCAGTGGTCAATGTTCGGGGTCTTTAAGCAGATACGTGCGAACTTCTGCATTGCGTAGTTGTCTTCATTGCAGCAGCGTGCAGAAGAGATAACTGCGAACTCATCCGGCTTGTATTCTGCAAATTTCTTTGCAATAAGGGTAAGGGCCTCATCCCAGGTGGCAGGTTTCTGCTCGCCGGTCTTCGGGTCTTTAATAAGCGGAGTGGTTAAGCGGTCAGGGGAGTTGATGAACTCAAAACCGAAGATTCCCTTCGGGCAGAGTTTTCCCTGGTTAACCGGTGCTCTCTGGCTCGGTGCAGAACCGACAATCTTTCCGTCTTTTACGACTAAATTGAAAGCACAGCCGGCGCCACAGTACGGGCAGGTTGTAGTTACATACTTAATGTCCATGGATAAACCTCGGATAATTATTGGTCTGTTCTGAGAGTATATAATTGTGTCTTCTTGAAGGTATTTTTTGAACAATATGAGTGGGTTCAATTTCACACAACACCCCCATATGTAAAATACATTGATTTAACAATTACTATTTTCATTATATTTTTCAAGCACATGCGCGCAAAAAGTAAGTTAGTGCGCATAATACAGACAACAGAAGCAAAAGAAAAAAAACAGGTTTTCGGGAGGTTAGAATACGGTACTGTGTGCGTTCGGAAAGAATAACGGCTCATCATATTCTTCTACACCAAAGTTCCCGATGATTTCCTGCGCTTCATCACTTACAAGCCAGTCAATGAATACCTGTGCCCCACCTCTGCCAACTCTGTCGAGTTTCTCCGGATTGCAGACAATTGCATTGATGAAGTTAAGCAGAACCGCACCTCCTCAACAAAGATGTCGAGGTTTTTAAGATGATTCGGTTTGGTAAGACAAGGTACACAGTCCATGAAAATAATATCTCTTTTCCGCCGCGCACTTACACAAGTATTTAAATAGTTTATTAACTACATGTTATAGTATGAATATTGACCCGCAGAAGACACTCAAAATAGAGAATGTTGTTGCCTCGGCAAAAGTCAACGATTCCATTGACCTTGTTGCCCTTGCAGCCCAGCTCCCCGGCGCAGATTATGACAAAAAGCGGTTTCCGGGTGTAGTAATCCGTATTGAAAAGCCGAAAATCGCAGCACTGGTTTTCGGCTCGGGAAAAGTTGTATTAACCGGCGCAAAAAGTCTTGACAGCCTTGAAACCGGGCTGAAATATCTCTTAAACCTGCTGAAAAAATACGGCATCAAGATTGAAGGAAAACCAAAGTGCAGCGTGCAGAATATCGTAACATCTGCAGACCTCGGCTCGCGCATCAACTTAAACAAGATTGCAATGGGACTTACCCTTGATAAAATCGAATACGAACCCGAACAGTTCCCGGGACTTGTTTACCGCCTGGAAGACCCCAAAGTCGTTGTTCTACTCTTTGGTTCGGGAAAAGTAATCATTACCGGCGGCAAAAAGAGCGAAGATGCGGGACGCGCGGTTGAAAAAATCTGTGCAGACCTTCAGGAACTGAAGATTCTGCAGTAAATACTTTTTTTATCCCTGATAGAAGGTTTCAAGACTGCCGAAGGCAAGTGTTTTTCCATCGCGCAGAGCTTCAACAACCGCATCCGCATTTGACGTATAGGGAATAGTCAGCGGCTCGTTTCTGATGAACACCTGAAAGAGCAGGCGGTCGCGCACGCCAAGTCCCGGATTCGGACCGTGCCAGGCGTTTTCACCAAAATCGTTCACTCCCTGAACAGCAGGGAAGGGAAACTGCGGTGCAGGACCTGCATCATATCCCGGCGGAATGTAGCCCACAGAGGGAATATTCCATATAGACCAGATGCATCTGTCTTTTTCATGCCCGGATTTGTTGTAAACAAGAACACAGGCATATTCATATTCCGGATTTACACCATGAATGTGAATCAGTGGAGAAACATTGCCGCCAGACAGGGTGCTTGATGGTGTAATGCCGTTTTGACCGACATCGATTGTAATTGAATCCATACTATAAAATTATCAGCCGACATATTAATGATATAGATAGGGGCAAACATGCAGAAACTGACAATCTATTCCGACGGCGCTTCAAGAGGAAATCCGGGAAATGCCGCATCCGCATGGCTTATTTTAGACGGCGCGGATGTACTTGAATCAAATTCCAAAGCGCTTGGTACGGCAACAAACAATATTGCAGAATACACCGCTCTCATTTCAGCGCTGAAAGCGGTAAAAAAGTTCTGTACACCGGCCGATACGGAACTTGAATGTATTTCCGACAGTGAGGTCATGGTTTCGCAATTATCTGGGAAATACGCATGCCGCGCTGAAAATCTGCGGTCTTTGTACGAAAAAGTGCGCGAAGAGATGCGTGCATTTGCATCAGTCTCATTTGTGCATGTTCCGCGGGAAAACGGCTATATTTCGGCATGCGACTGGTTATGCAACCAGACGCTTGACTTAGGTGCCGCACCCGGACCGAAAAAAGTGCCCGAACCCGAAATCCGCTGCACCTCGGTTGGATTTGTCAGATCTCCTTTCAAAACCATTGAAGATGCGCCGAATATGGGAAGACTGACCGATATGCGCAGCACCATTGAAATACAGGAAGAATACCGAGCGGCAATGAAAGGACTTGCCGAAGGCGACAATGTTTTTGTTCTCTGCTGGTTTGACCGCGCCGAGCGAAACATCTTGCAGGTTCACCCCCGCAGCGATAAAACACGACCGTTGAAAGGCGTTTTTGCCACACGCTCCCCTGCACGCCCGAATCCCGTATCCCTGACACTTGTTGAAATAGAAAAAATCGAGGGCTTAACGCTTACAGTAAAAGGACTCGAAGCCCTTGATATGACACCGGTTTTAGATATCAAGCCCTATTCGGAAATGGATTCTCCAAGCAGGGCGTCATAAATTTTTGTCATTTCACGCACTTCACCCTCGCAGCGCGCTTCAATTGCGGAAAATTCCCGGTCATCATACATCTCCCACACCACTTTTCCGGTCGGTTTTTTCTCGCGGTCAGGCAGAAAACGGTCCGCAAGGTCATTGTGCGCACGCGGGTGAAGAACCGGCGCCTGTTTTTTCAGAAAACCGATTCCGGCAACAGACAAGTCAACAATCCGGTTTTTGCAGAACACCTCGTAGATTTCCGCAGGCGGTGCAACATTGTACTGCAGGAATTTGGTGTATAAAAACGGCATGTCAAACGTGGCTATGCCGACACCGCAAATGACCGGATCTGCGCAGAACGCCGGTTTATCGCGGATTCGTTTTTTAATCTCTGCAAAAATTTCATAGATATTTTTCACCGTCTCCTTTTCCGAACCCTCGCGCCATGTCCAGTGGTGTTCAAAATCCGCGTAAATCTCGCCGGTTACCGGATTTTTCAGCGAAAATACACCACCCAGAAGCGTATGCTCCTCCCGCCAGGGATTTACCGTAAGCGAAGTGCCGTACCTGCGTTTTCTGTCTTCTTTTGGAACATACGCCTCCAGATCAAAGACAAGCACCTGCAGAAATTTCGGAGAGAACTGAACCATGTATGTCTTACTATTTGCCGCGGAGAAATATGAATGGCTGTGGTGCACAGGTTTCATAATCTGCAAACACCTATGAAATAAGGAATGTATTCTGTCATTACCGACCACAGACATCAGAAGCTGATACTGCTTATCGCAGCATTTGCCATCTTCATGGACGGTCTTGACACATCGATTGTAAATGTCGCCCTTCCGGTTATTGCCGCGGATTTACATATTGACATTTCCGGCAGTTCCTGGGTTGTTATGGCATATCTCCTCTTTTTAGCAGGATTTATGCTTGCCTTCGGCAAAATCGCCGACAATGGAAAAATACAGACAATATTTATCATCGGATTTGCCCTGTTTGCGGCAAGCTCGCTTGTATGCGCTCTTTCGCCGAACATGGCTGTGATGATTATCGCACGCGCCTGTGAAGGACTGGGTGCATCAATGATAGCAGCAGACGCGCCGCTTCTCATAACACGTTTCCTTCCGGAAAACCGGCGGGGACTCGGGATGGGCGTTATTGCAACCGCAGGAGGAATAGCAACTGCATTCGGACCCGCACTTGGCGGATTTATCACCGAATTTCTTTCCTGGCACTGGATTTTCTTAATCAACATCCCGATTGGCATTGCTGCAATATTTTTCGCCCGCGCAGTCATTCCAAAACCCGGTAAAAAACCGTCACGCGCACCCTTCGACCGGCTTGGCACCGCATTAATGTTTGCCGCAACAGCCGCATTTCTCATATTCCTTGAGCGCGGCCCGGAGTTCGGCTGGACAAATCCGGTAATTATATCCCTGATTGCCTTATTCATCCTGACAGGTGCAGGATTTTGCATCCGTTCGCTGACATGTCCCTACGCGCTCTTAAACATCCGCATATTCAAGCACTGGAAATTTACCGCAGTCACTGTTTCTTACCTTCTGACCTGCGCGGTATTTGCAGGAATCATGTACATGCTTCCCTACTATATGCAAAACGCCATGGGTCTTGCAGCATCGGCTGCCGGACTTCTTCTTATGCTATGCTCGATAATCACCGCATGCATAGGAATTCCGGTCGGTTCATGGAGCGATAAAATCGGCTGCAAACTGCCCTGTATTTTGGCCGCAGTCTTCAGAATTGTCTTCTGCACGATATTCCTTTTCATTATTCCGGCATACGGGCTTTGGGCACTGATTCCCGCCTTAATCTGCATGGGACTTTCCTTCGGCATATCGGGCGGCCCCGCAACTACACGCATCACCCAGATGGCGCCCAAAGGCGAGGAGGGAACCGGAACCGGCGTTATGATTACATCTGATTTCCTAGGAGGAGATGTCGGCGTTGCCGCATACGCAATGGTATTCGGCATCACAGTCCCGGCCGCAATAGGTATTCCGGCTGCAGAACTTTCCACCGACCTGTTTATGACCGGATTTCATGCGACATCCGCGCTCGGTCTTGCGTTCGGTATCATCACATTAGTCCTCTCATCCATTGTACCCAACCTGATAGTAAAAGAAAACAAGGCAGCATCAGAGAAACTATTATGAGCCTCTGAAAACCATATATAAAGGACATGGCGACTAAAAAGAATAAGTATGAGTCCCTCAAAATCGAAAATATTGTTGCATCCGGTGTGATTGCAGACGAAATCGATTTAGCAGAAATTTCCAGAAAAATTGACGGTTGTGAACTCAATACCAAGCGTTTCCCGGGAGCAGTGTACCGCATTGAAGATCCGAAAATGGCATCTCTTATCTTCAATTCCGGCAAAGTTGTCTTAACCGGTATCAGAAATGAAGATGCACTTGACATCGGTCTTGAAACAGTCTTATCCTCCCTGAAAAAAGCCGGCGTAAAAATTATGGATGTTCCGCAGGTTGCAGTAACGAACATAGTATGTTCCTACGACCTCGGACGCTTCATCAACTTAAACCGTGTTGTTGCTTCCCTTTCCCTTGAGGCAATTGAATACGAGCCGGAACAGTTCCCGGGTCTTGTCTACAGAATCAAGGACCCCAAGATTGTAGCCCTTCTGTTCTCCTCCGGTAAAATAATTCTGACCGGCGGAAAGAACCTGGATGATGTCAGACGCGGTCTTGCAGTGCTTGAAGAAAGCCTTGCAGACGTTCTGAAGGCATAATCTTTTTTTTTAATTCTATCTGAAAAAAAATCAAAGTTCCCGCACAACGCCTTTCAGCGCGGCGGTCACTTTTTCAATATCCGCATAGGAAGGGTCTGCTGTTCCCTCGCGTACATACCCGAGGTCTGCAAGAAACAGACATCCCGCAGGGCTGCCCAGTCCTTCTTTTTCAAGACGCAGAAGCGGGCAGTTTTTTTCGCAGCCCTGAAGCACAACTATCTGCGGCTCGTCAAGATACTTCATATTTTTCATGTCGCGGAAAGTCATGCGCTCCTCGACTGCGCCCGGATTTTTCATAACGAAATTTTTGCCCGCGGCAAGAGCAAGTTTTCCGGTGTTTGCCGGACAGTCGCAGGTAACAAGCGCAATCTCAGACAATACGGGACACCTCTTCGAGATAGTTTTCAACAACATCCCGCGTTACATGCGGCATAATTACAAACCGCAGGTGGCCGGCGCGTGTGTGCGAAACCTTCCAGCCGCCTGGGACTTGTCCATCCTCAAAGGTTGCAACGTTCATGAGCGGCGTAATTACGCGGCGGTAACCGAACGCCTCAAGACCTTCCACCAGACGCCGCGTGTTTTCCATGCAGCCGTCAACAACCGCCTGAAGTCCCTCGCGGCCGAGATAGGTTAAGACAGCGTACGCGCCGGCAACATCCGCACCCGGTCTTGTCCCGGCAAGCGTGCACTCCTTTTTCACCGTAAGGTAGGGGGTGTCCACACTTAAGTGGCAGAACATCTCTGGTTCACGGAGCAAAAGACACCCACAGGGAATAGACGACATCCCCATTTTATGCGGGTCGGTGGAAATAGAGGAAACACCCGGAACTGCGAAATCAAACTTCGGCGGGTTTTTCAGGAACGGAATCACAAGACCACCGAAAGCCGCATCCACATGACAGAAAATGTCATGCTCGCGGGCAATCTGCGCTATGCGCCCTACATCGTCAACAAGACCGTATTCCGTTGTTCCCGCAACAGCGGCAACTGCAATCGTATTTTTGTCCACCATCTCTGACATTTTATCACAGTCAACGGTGTAACCGCCTTTGACATAAGGCGCCGTGCGCATCTCAAGACCAAGCATATCGCAGGTCTTGTCGAACGAAAAGTGTGCGGAAGCAGGCACAACAATATTCGGTTTTTCACACGGGTGGAGTTTTTTGGCAATACGGATTGCCTGCAGGTTTGATTCGGTCCCGCCTGATGTCGCATATCCGCCTGCTGACGCATTGTGCAGCAGATCTCCGACCGACTGAATCAGGAGGTCTTCAATCGCCGAGGCGCCGGGATACAGTCCCGGGTCGCCGAGATTGGTTGCAAAAAACATCTCGTGCGCGGCAAGCGCTATCGGATGCGGGATAGTGCTCATCGAACTTAAAATATGGTCATGCGGCACATCACGTGCCCTAAACGCGGAAAGAGACGCCAAAATCTCTTCCCTGCTTAAGCCCTTCTTATCCATAAAAAAGTATTATTGTCTGAGGGCTAAGCTCAGAATCATCTGCTGCTCGGTCTTGGCAACAGTCTCCCGGATCTTCGGGATAGCGTCTATGTTGGAGGAAACACTGCTGATACCCTGCTGGATGAGCCACTTGACGAACTTCGGGTCGGAACCTGCCTGTCCGCAGATAGAGCACTCGACACCTGCCTCGCGGCACTGCTTGATGCAGTTTGCAATCAGGCGCTTTACTGCCGGGTGCTCGGGTTCGTACATGTCACCGATCATACCGTTGTTTCTATCGATTGCGAGTGTGTACTGGATTAAGTCGTTGGTTCCAAAGGAACAGAACCTGATGCCTGCTTTGATGAATTCATCAATGATGACTGCGGATGCCGGGATTTCGACCATGATACCCAGGTCCATTTCATCAACTGGAAGACCCCATGCTCTGAACTGCTCCTTTGCTTCAAGGAACTCGCGCGGGTGCTGGACAAGCGGGAACATAATACCAAGGTTGTCGTATCCTGCTTCCCAGAGGCGTTTGAAGGCTTCTGCCTGCATGCGGAACTGCTCCTTCTGACGGAGGTCGCGGCGAAGTCCGCGGAATCCGAGCATCGGGTTGTGTTCGTGCGGCTCGTCTTCTCCGCCCTCCATGTTGAGGAATTCATCGGTCGGAGAGTCGATGGTTCTTACCCATACCGGCTTGCCGCGGAATGCATCGAGAACGGTTCTGATGCCTTTCATCAGTTCTTCAATGAACTCTTCCTGTCTGTTGTTCTTGATGTACCAGGACGGAGTCTTGTTTAAGCCGATAATTAAGTGCTCGATTCTGAGAAGTCCGACTCCATCAGCACCGGTTGCTGCTGCGCGTGCTGCTGCTTCAGGCATGGAGACGTTGACTTTGACAGAGGTTGCAGTGATAATCTGCGGGGCTGCAACAACTACACCTGCTGCAGGCACTGCTGCTTCGGTCTTCACTGCAAGGGCGCCGTCATAGACAAGTCCCTTTTCGCCGTCGATGGTGACAATCTGTCCGTCTTTGAGGAGAGAGGTGGCCTGTTTGGTACCGACAACGGACGGGGTACCGAGTTCACGGGAAACGATTGCCGCATGGCAGGTCATTCCGCCTTCATCGGTGATGATTCCTGCGACCTTCTTCATTGCCGGGACCATGTCCGGGTTGGTCATGGATGCGACCATGATGTCGCCTTCCTGAACTTTTGCGGTGTCGGTCGGGTCGTTTACAATAATGACTTTACCGGTTGCAATGCCCGGAGATGCGCCGTAACCCTGAAGAATCTGCTTTGCTTCGCCTGCGTCCGCGCCTGCACCGGCTTTCGGTGCTGAGCCTTTCTTAATGGTAGTAATCGGGCGGGACTGCAGGATGTAAATCTTACCGTCAACAATACCCCATTCCATATCCTGTGCATGTTTGTAGTGCGCTTCGGATTTCATGGCAAGTTCTGCAAGGCCTTCAATTTCTTTGTCGGTTAAGGCCTGCTCGGTCTGGCGTTTGCCTTTAATTTCAACGGTCTTGGTTCCTTTCTTTCCGTCAGGGATGATTTCATAGGATTTGATGGCAATATTCTTGCTTACAATCTTGCGGGTCTTTCTGTCATAAACATAGTTATCCGGAGAAACGGTTCCGGACACAATTGCTTCACCGAGTCCGAAGGAGCCTTCGATGATGACGGTTTCCGCACCGGAGACCGGGTGGCGTGAGAACATTACTCCTGCGCGCTGGGAGAAGACAAGCTGCTGGACAACGACTGCGATGTTGACCTGGCTGTCTTCGAAGCCGTTTTTGGCGCGGTAGTAGACTGCGCGGGCGGTGTATAAGGAGGCCCAGCAGCGCTGGACTGCATCAAGGACGTCTTTTTCGCCGAGGATGTTTAAGTAGGTATCCTGCTGACCGGCAAAGGATGCGTCAGGCAGGTCTTCTGCTGTTGCGGAAGAGCGGACTGCAACAACAGTGTTTACGCCCATCGTCTTGTATGCGTCAAGGATTTCCTTTTTAATTGCAGCAGGCATTTTTGCCGTGGAAACCATTACACGTGCTTTTTCGGCAACTGCGTTGAGTTCGTCGTTGTCGTCAACGTCGAGTTTTGCAAGCATCGGGAACATGGTCTTATCCAGTTTGGTTAACTCAAGGAATCTGCGGAACGCCTGTGCAGTGACAACAAAGGCATTCGGAACAGGCAGTCCTACGTGAGTCATTTCGCCGAGAGAGGCTCCTTTTCCTCCGACAGATGGAATGTCGGTGTTGCGGATTTCTTTCAGCCATAAGATATTGGGTGCTTCCATAGATATTCAGTATAATCATTGTCCCTTGTCTAAAATATCTTTTGTGTTGGGGCATGGTGCAGGGAATGATATACTAATCTGATAAGAGAATTAATATGAGGCAAAGTTCAATACATATAGGTTTCAGTACCTGAAACAAGGGGCTCGTATATCAGGGGTAGATAGCTACGTTCGCAACGTAGATGCCGCGGGTTCAAATCCCGCCGGGTCCACTTTCTTTTCTTTCTTTTGAAAAACAGTCTGCATTTGCAATACCGTCCGTCATATCGGAAGAGGCACAAGTCCTATGCATACCAGAATCAGAATAATGACCGGCACATGAATGAGATAAATTATCAGTGAATGCCGCCCTAAAAAGCAGAGCGGGGTTAATGCCTTCGGTTTTTCGTTCAGGCGGGAGAGGGCTTTGCAGCGTGCGCCGCCGCGATAGAGCACCAGTCCTGCTGCGTAACCGAGCAGAATTACTCCGAACCACGGAACAAGCGGTTCATAATCAAGCATTGCAATTGTTCCCGGTCCGAATCCAAGCGGAAGAAGAAAGAGGGGACCGCGGATGGTGAAAAAAGACAGTACGATTACGACCGCTCCGCATATTGCAGCCGGCAGCGCCTTTATTTTTCCGATGACAAACGGAATCATCAGAAGGGCGGAAACGCCGATTAAATGAAGCACGCCGAAGATGACAAAACACCCGGGGGAGACGAGATATGTCACCAAAGAAACCAGAGCGGCGCACAAAAGAATTTTTACGGCCCGTAATGCCAGTTTTTTGGCTTTTATTTTTGCATCAGCAAGTTTTGATACCATCAGCGAGGTTGAAACGCCTGCGATAAACACAAACATGAAGCATATCGGCGCGCCGGAAAATATTACCGGGTCAAACCAGGGAACAAGCCCTGTCTGAAAGAAATACAGACAGAATATTGTGTGGTAGAGTATCATCAGAACTATGGCAAACCCGCGCGCGGCATCAAGTTCAAAGAACCACACTTTCCCCATTAATTAAAGATAGACGCGGGAATTATTTATACTCACAGGTTTGATATATGGATGATGAAAGACCGGCATGTTGTTGAAGCAATAGGAATGACGCGCATTGTTATCGAAGATGGAAAAATAGTTGATGCGGGCGAGCCGAAAATCCGGTTCTGTCCGTTTGCAAAACGGTTTGCCGTGCCGGTAAACCCGGTGACATCGGAAAATGTGGCGAAAAATATCGAAGGGCGCATTAATTCATTCGGCATGTGCCGGCGCGACCGCGAGGTTGAGGGCACGGAGTCTATGGTTCTTTTCGGCGCGTCGGAACTTTTGATGACGGCGCTTGAGAAAAAGCTGATTGATGCTGCGGTAATCTGCTGTGACGGCGCAGGTACTGTAGTTGTGCCTTCGCCGAAACTGGTGCAGGGTATCGGCGGAAAAATGTCGGGGCTTGTCAAAACCGTGCCGTATCCCGAAGTTATCAGCAGGATTGAGGAGGCAGGGGGGTTTGTCGCAGATAAAGAGTTCGCTGCGCTTGACCCGGTGCGCGGGATTTTGTGCGCACGGGCGCACGGTTTTGCAAAAATTGCGGTGACCGTCGCAGGCACTGACCATGAACTTGCCGAATCTATCCGCGCGCAGTATCCTGATGCGCTGATTATTGCTGTGCACACGTCGGGGGTGACTTCTTTAGAGAACGCGCGCCGTCTGATGAAGGTGTGTGACCTGGTTTTTGCCTGCGCATCGGTATTTGTGCGGGAGGCGGCGACTGAGTGCGCTCTGGTGCAGGGGGGTGTCGGCGTTCCTGTTTTTGCGGTGTCAATGGCGGGGAAGCGGATTGTTCTTGAGCGGCTTTTGGAAACAAACGAGCCGTTTTTAGTCAAAAACATGAGGCTGCCGGTCACGGATATGGGCAGGCAGCCGGAGCCGCTTATCTGAATATCAATACAATATATTTATAAAGTTGGTAAACCAACATGTATAGGTCAAAAGGCGAGGGTAGCCAAGCCAGGTCAACGGCGCTAGCTTGAGGGGCTAGTCTAGTAGTAGTTCTTGGGTTCGAATCCCATCCCTCGCACTATTTTGTTTGTTTTATGTTGTTTTGTGTTGTTTTGAACAGAATCCGGGGTTTTTCACTATCAGACCTTTCAACCGGATAAATTAAATACTTTCAAAAGAAACTGTTTAACTGATGACTAAGAAAGTATTTATTGGAGCAGTTGTTGCCCTCTTACTTGTTTTTGCTGTTGTCGCAGCAGGCTGTACCACTACAACCCAGCCGGCAGCTGATGCAAAGCCGAAGTATGTCATGGGCATTGATGTTTACGCACCGTACACCTTTGATGACGACAAAGGCAACCCGACCGGTTTCGACATTGAGGCCGCAAAGTGGGTCGCAAACGACCAGGGCTTTGATCTTGATTTCCAGTACATTGACTGGGATGCAATGGCAACCTATCTTGAGACAGGTACCCGCGACTTAATCTGGTCCGGTCTGTCCATTACTGACGAGCGTAAGGCAAAGATGGACTTCACTGACCCGTACTGGAAGATTGCAATCGGTGTTGCAGGTCAGAAGGATGCCGGATTAACCATGGATGACTTCTACTCAGGAAAGTACACTATCGGTGTCCAGGCAGGATGTTCTGCTGATGAAGGTCTTGCAGACTATCTCGGTCAGGAACTTTATGACCAGATGAAGAAAGACGGCAAGATTAAGAACACGTACACTACCTTCGCACTTTCCATGCAGGATCTCTTAAACAAGCGTGTTGACTTTGTTGTCTTCGATGATGTAGGTATTAAGGACTACATCAAGAAGCACGAGGACAAACTTGTCTTCACCGGTACTATTGCAAACACTGAAGAGGAGTTCGCTGTCGCTGTCAAGAAAGGCAACGCAGAACTCTTAAAGAAACTGAACACCGGTCTTGCAAACCTCAAGAAGTCTCCGGACTGGACTGCTCTGCAGGTCAAGTACGGATTCCTTGCAGCAGAAGCATAAGGCTTCTGTATAAACTATTTTTTTTATTTTCCCGGCAGTTCTTTTTCCGAATCAACCGGCAAATCAGATAAGCAGGTGTTTTCTGCCGCGAAAAAATATGAGTGACTTTTTTTCAGAGGAAAATTGAGGCGGTGACTTTTTTTCGGGAGTGAAAATGGTCTGTGACTTTTTTCAAGAATTTTCACGAAAAGAGGGGGAATGGGTTTTCCTCTATTTTTCCTCTATTATCCTCTGATTATGTATCCGCTTAGGCCGGATTTCTGTAATCTGCATCCAGGCATCCCAGGTACCTGAGTGTAATTAATTTCGCATCAACAATGCCCGGGTTTCCGCTGTTTCCAAAGATGTTGCCGTAGAATTTCTCTTCATCTGTGAACGAGTTTCCTGCGAGTTTTATTGCAATGAGTGCGGTATCCTTCAGGTTTATTTCGCCGTCGCCGTTGACGTCACCGAGCAGTCCGCCTTCAATGCAGAATCTGGTGGTTTGTGCTGCAGGGCTGGTTTCTTCAGCAATGGTAATTGCTGCACGGGTTACTTCGTACCGGGATGAGTCCGGTAAATTCTCGGAGCGGTTTATATTAAAGTCCGGTAACTGAAGGGACTGCTGGTAGTGGGTAAACGCCGGTATCGGGCTGAAGGAGGTCAGGGTAACATCTGACGGGTCGCTATGGGTTGTGTAGGTGATATAGATTGTTGCTTTGTTTTCTGCATTGAAGCAGGCATCCTGTTCTGCTGTTGCGGCGACAGTGGCGGCGGTAATGCTGAAGGAGAACGGGTTTTCGGCAATTCCGGAGGTAATTGCCGGATTACTGTCATAGTGTTCGTTTCCGGTTAAGGAGACTTCGAAGGTGTAGTTTCCGTCTTCGGTCAGATTGTTCTGCGGGTCGGTAACTTCGGTGCCGTCTTTGTAGATTATAAGCTGGCAGTCTGCCTGAGTAATCGCGCGGGCAAATCCGTCTGCAAATTCCTCTTCATCTCTTTTAATACCTGCTTTGTTTGCGTCGTTGTGGTTGAGAACGGTGAGTTTGCTGTAAACGGTGTCATACAGGCTTTTGCCGGTGTATTCAAAGTCCGTTTCGGCAAGGGAAAAGACGTTGCCGCCGTCAATATCTGTGCCGACGGCCGCTTTTGCAAAGCTGAACTCAACATCTAATGTGTCGAGTTCTGTATCATCTGTGCCGCTGAGTACGGCGGTTAAGACTGCCGGCGCCTGGCTTGTGTTTCCGACAAGTCCGATGTAGTATGGTACCTGGGCGGTGCCGTCGCTGTCGTGGACGACTGCAAGTCTGACTGCATCATTTGAGGTGTAGGTAAGGCGGAATTTTGATGAATCGGTCATCTTCTGTCCGAGTTCATTTAAGACAATGAACTGGTTTGTGTTATCTTCTGCAACTGCAGTCAGTTCGGTCTTTTTTTCGGTCTTGAGGCCGGTGATTTTTCCGCTGGTATATGATTCACCGCCGGCAGCGGCAAATGATGGGTTCAGGAGAAGTGAGTGGGGGTTGTCTCTGCTGAGAACCACTGTATCTTTTGCAGGTTCCACTTCTGCTGCTGTGCTGTCTAAAAATGATGTTTTCGGACCGAATGAGATGGTGACGTCTCCGGTTAATGCGGATGCGCCGGATGTATCAATGGTATAAGTTCCGAGATAGTATTTCTGTGATGCAGTCAGGGCTTTTCCTGCGGGGTTTGTTCCGGAGTAATAGTTGTTTACGGTCTGGAGGTTCCATTCGGTGTCAATGAAGTCAGTACCGCCGAAGGTTTTTGGTGTGACGGTTATTTCAGGTGTGTCGGATTCAAGTCCGAATGCAAATGCCGAGAGTGTCTGGTCTTCGCCGGGGACGTAGGTGACGACGGCTGTGTATGTGCCGTGTTCTTTTGTCATTTCACCCGGAGTAACGGTGATGTTGAGTACGGTACGGCGGTCGATGGACCATGAGATGGTTTTCGGTTCTGTCGTGCCGTCGGACCATATATAATTATTGTTCTGGAGGGCGGCAACTGCGGTGTAGGCTCCAGGGAGAAGGGCGGTATTTCCGGTAACTGCGCAGCCGGCTGCTGGTCTGACGCCGGTCTGTGTCTCTCCGTTATTGACAAGGCGCGGTACGGCTTCGGGGATTGTTACGGATTTTTTTGCGATTTCCCAGGGGATGCTTTTCGATTCTGTTGTGCCGTCGGACCATTTGTAATTTGCATCAGGGGAGGCGACGGCAGTGTATGTTCCGGCATCCACTGCGGTGTTTCCGGTAATGGTATAGCCGGTGCCTGACGGGACGCCGGTCTGTGTTTCTTCATTATAGACAAGACCGGTAACGGCTGCGGGGATATTCACCGGTTTTCTTGCAATTTCCCAGGGGATGGTTTTTGGTTCTGTTGTGCCGTCGGACCAGGCATAATTGGTATTCAGCAGAGAGGCGGATGCAGTGTACGTTCCGGACTCTTTTCCGGTATTTCCGGTGATGGTGTATCCGGTTCCGAACATGACGCCGGTCTGTGTCTCTCCGGTATAGACAAGGTCGGGGACAGGAGTGGGGGTGTTTACCGGTTTTCTTGCGATTTCCCAGGGGATGGTTTTAGATTCTGTCGTGCCGTCGGACCATTTGTAATTTGATGACAGGGATGCTGCGGCAGTGTAGGTTCCTGCATACACTGCAGTATTTCCGGCAATTGAGTAGCCGGTGCCTCTTTTTACTCCGGTCTGTGTATTTCCGGTATAGACAAGGTCAGGGACGGGGGCGGGAATGTCTACCGGTGCTTTTGCGATTTCCCATGAGATGCTTTTTGCGGATGACGTGCCGTCGGACCATTTGTAATTTGCACCCGGGACGGCTGAAGCGGTGTACGTTCCTGCATTCTTTGCGGTGTTTCCGGTAATGGTATAACCGGTGCCTGACGGAACGCCGGTCTGTGTTTCTCCGGTATATACAAGGTTTTTAACAGCAGAGGGGATGTTAACCGGTGTTTTTGCGATTGACCAGGATATGCTTTTTGCGGATGTTGTGCCGTCAGACCATTTGTAATTTGTACCCGGGACGGCTGAAGCGGTGTACGTTGCGGCATCTGTTGCGGTATTTCCGGTTATGGTGTAGCCGGTTCCTGACGGAACGCCTGTCTGTGCTGTTCCGGTATAGATAAGGTTTTCAACTGCTGAGGGAACGTTTACCGGTTTTCTTGCGATTTCCCATGAGATGCTTTTTGCGGATGTCGTGCCGTCGGACCATTTGTAATTTGCATCAGGAACGGCAGATGCAGTGTACGTTGCGGCATCTGTTGCGGTATTTCCGGTAATGGTATACCCGGTGCCTGACGGAACGCCGGTCTGTGCTGTTCCGGTATAGACAAGGTTTTTGACGGCTGCGGGGATGCTTAGCGGTTTTCTTGCGATGGTCCATGAGATGCTTTTTGCGGATGTCGTGCCGTCGGACCAGCTGTAATCAGTACTTTTCAGGGTGGCAACTGCGGTGTACGTTCCGGCATTTGTTGCAGTATTTCCGGTAAGGGTGTACTTTGCATTGGTTTTTACTCCGGTCTGTACGGCGCCGTTGTACACAAGAGATGTTTCTGCAACCGGTATATCCACCGGTATGGTGAACATATTGCTTTGATAGATTTTTTTACAGGCATCAGCCGTCACATCGTTGAATAATACAACACCATAGTAGTTTCCCTGTGTGAAGGAGTAACCGCCGTTTGCAATCCATGATGTACAGTCAGAATTTTGTGTTAATGTTCCTTCGTTTGTAAAACTGGTGAATGCAACTATCGGTGATGCGGAGTCGGGATCTAGGCTTGAAGAGAGTTTACATGTTTTTTCATAATCCTGGGCTTTTGACTTGTCCCATAATGTCTTGAGATAATTCTTTTTCTCACTTGTCGAGACATCTTCATAATGGTCTTCTGTTTTACTGTACTGACCGGACCTGATAAAAAATATTTTTCCTGCTGCATCGCCGACATTCGGCAGGGTGTCGCCTGTTTTCAGATGAACATAATGGGCAGGATCTGATGAACAGAACAGGTCGATATCAGCTTCAAGTGCTGTGCGTGATGTTGATTCGTCTTTAACATCATCACCTCCTATGAGCTTGACAGCCCAGTTATCATTATACTCTTTATAGCCGCTTTCAAACTGATAGGTAATGACAACAAACTCATCCGGATTGCTGTTTAACCGGCTTCTGAGGTCGGCAACTCCGTCGGTGAAGAACAGGAAATTACTGTCATCCGAATCATGACATGCACATGGTCCGTGACAGAGGAGATAGTCATGACTAAGTGTATATCCCAAAACCTTTCTGGAACCATAATCTGAAGTTAACACATACCGGAAATCAAACCATCTGCAGCCGGCATTAAACTGTTCTATCACATTTTTATCCTGGCAGGCTCCCCATGCTTCAGCAAGTCCGTCAAGGAAATTAATATTAAATGCTCCGGAGTCATGTGTTCCGGGCATGTTAATCTGTCCGATACTGGCACAGTCCGGAAGAAATGACATCCAGTTTGATCCGGTCATGTCTGCTGCACCTGCGGGGCATGCGCATACACAGAGCAGCAGTACTGCTGCTGTCAGGATCAGAGAGAGTCTTTTTGCGGACATGAGGGTGTTTTTCACCGGTTTTCTGCAATCAGATGCAGGATTATAATTCACATTCATTTTTTTATACCTCGCATGTTTTCATATCATGTGATTGCAGATTCTTTCCGGATGTGATGGTTCTTTTTTCATATTCCGATGAGGCGGTAATTTTCCAGACGGTATGGCAGCCGCCTCCCCAGGGTTCTATGATAAATCCGGTTTTGTCCTTCGGATATTCGTGCATAAAGCGGCCGATGCGTTTTGTGTTGATTCCGGTTTCTTCTGCAATGTCTTTTGCTATGAAATAACGCTTTCCGTTCTTAAGTTTTTCATGAATATAGGCGGTCAGAACTGTATTTCTTATTTCAAGTTCCTCTTTTGTCAGACGTATGTATTTTTCTGTGGATTTTTCTTCTGTGTTCATTTTTTCAGAGCTCCTTTCTTTGCAGTTCATTGTATCTTCAGGACAGGTTTTTCATCAGGTCTGCGTGGGCAATAATTCTGTCAACACGGGCTTTTAAGACGGCAGAACTGTAGGGTTTGTGAATAAAGTCTGATGCGCCGGCATCAAGTCCGTTTATTTCTGTTTCTACCGCATTGTCTGAGGACGTCAGGATTACCGGGGGGTGTTCGTCTTTTTTTACAAATTCTTTCAGAAAGTCTATGCCGTTTATCCCGGGGAGGCAGAGGTCTAAAAGAATCAGGTCAAATGATGCGGTGTTCAAAAGTTCGGGTGCTGTCCAGACTGATGAGGCAATCGTTATTTCATATTCGTTTTCAAGTGCATGCTGCGCCTGTTCGCAGGATACACAGTCATTGTCAATCATTAGCATTTTTTTCATGGTTTTTCTCCGTTGAGGTATTTTTGAATGTTGTCAAGAAGTGTTTTGTACTCCTGCATGGTCCGGGCATGGTTTTCGGATATGTATTCCCAGTCTCCGGATTTTGCTGCGTTTTCGAGTGCAAGGGCTTTTTCCGAAAGGGTTGCTGCACCGATGGATTTCGAGGCGGATTTCAGTCCGTGGATTTCGGTCCGGTATTCTTCGGTGTTTTTGTCCTGGAAGTGTTTTTCCAGGCGGTCTGTGCGTGAATCCGAAAGGTATGCTTCAAGGCAGATGCGGTAGAGTTCGGGGTCTGAGCCGGTATAGGTTTTTGCTGTTTCTTCGTCTATTCCGTCAAGGGTGACAAATGAACCGGTGTTTTTGCATTCTCCGGTATCGGCAGGCGGTATATTCGGGGATTCAGTGCTGTTTTCAGTGCTGTTTTCAGTAATGCATTCAGTACCGGTTCCGGTTATGTTTTCAGTACTGCTTTTTTCCGCAGTATCTTTCGGGAGGTATTTTCTGATGAGGTTTTCAAGTTCTATGCCGCGGACGGGTTTTGAGAGGAAGTCGGTAAATCCGGCGGAAAGGTACTGCGTTTTTGCTCCGACAAGGGCGTTTGCCGTGAGCATGATGACCGGGACGGTTTTTGGCAGGAGGTTTTCTTCTCTGATTTTTGCCAGTGTCTCTACTCCGGTGAGTCCGGGCATGCGGTCGTCCATCAGGATGAGGTCGTACTGTTTATCACGAATCAGAGCAAGGGCTGCTCTTCCGCTGTTTGCTGTTTCAATCTGTATCTGTGTCTTTTTCAGGAATCCTTTGATTACTTCAAGGTTTACGGCTACGTCGTCTACTGCAAGAATTGTTACGTCCGGTCTGACAAAGGACGGGCGGTAGGTTTTTTCATTGGAGTTGTGATTCTGAATGGTTTTTACGCCGGTGGTTGAGAGGCGGTCGCCGATTCCTTCGGTGTCTGCAATTTTCTGCGGTATGGTTACGGTAAATACGGAGCCGACGCCGTAGATGCTTTCAACACTGATAGTGCCGTCCATCAGGTCAAGGAGTTTTTTTGTTATTGCAAGACCGAGGCCGCTGCCCTGTATCGATGCGTTTCTGCTTTCTTCTATGCGGCGGAATTTCTCAAACAGTATAGGCATGTCTTCTTTTCTGATGCCGATGCCGGTGTCTTTGACGCTGATGGTTATGTCTGCGGTGTCAGGCCCGGTCATGATGTAGCCGACGGTCATCTCTATAGTGCCTTCATTTGTGTATTTTACGGCATTGGTCATCAGGTTTGCAATAATCTGGCGGATTCGGACGATGTCGCCGATGAGGTGGTCGGGCATGGTTTTGTCTGCGTCGAGTTTTAACTGCAGGTCTTTTTCCTGTGCCAGTGAAGATACCATTGAATAGCAGTCTGCAATAACGTCGGATATTGAATAGGTGCCGGGGTGAATTTCAATTCTGCCGGATTCAACTTTGGATATGTCGAGGATGTCGTTGATTAGTGAGAGAAGGGAGGTTCCGGAGCGGTGGATTATTTCTGCATAGCCGGTGATTTCAGGGGTTTTGCTTTCGCGCAGGATGAGTTCGTTCATGCCAAGGACGGCGTTTATCGGTGTTCTGATTTCATGGCTCATGTTGGCAAGGAAGGCGGATTTGGCGGCGTTTGCATCGCGGATTTCTTCTATGGCTGCTTCAAGGTCTTTTTCGCGTTCTTCAAGGCGTTTGTGCTGGCGGTCGAAGGCGTAGGTTTTGAAGCGGTAGATGCAGCTGATAATGAGTGCAACTATGACTACGCACTGTAAGATGTCTACGTAGGTTTCAAGCTGTGTTTCGTTCTGGAGGACGAGTTCCGGGTGAAGGAAGGATACAATAATGCAAAAGGCAAATGACAATATGCCTAATGCATACATGACGAAACGTTTTCCGCCGATGAGAAGCAGCGGGCTTAAACTGATGGCAAGGACAAACCAGGGGGGGACGCCTCCGCAGATGCCGCCGTCGTTGAAGAACATCAGCGGCAGAAACAGGACGATGGTCAGGATGATGAAGATAATGGCAGGTATCTGGATGTTTCGTTTCCAGATGGACAGTATGATTGTGAATACGCCAAGAAGCAGGACTCCGGCAATTATCATGTTGGTAAAGCCGACGGGCAGACCAATTATATCCGAGAGGAAGTTTGCGGTCGGATTCGTTTCTACGAGAAAAGAAATTATCAGTGAAAGTATTCCGCCTGTTACGCAGATTACGATGGACATGGTCAGCACACGCTGGTGTATGTCGATGTCGTCGTTGTCCAGGTAGTTTCTGAACCTGCGGGCAAATCTGTTGCCGAGGATGAGGGTGGTTAAGTTATGCCGGAATGCCATTTTTCGTTTCGGGTTTGCTGACTGGTTCTTCTTCGTGCATTCTGTATTCTTTGTCTTCGTCAATCATTTCAAGCATGGTGTCTGCAATCTGAGGGTCGAACTGGGTGCCGCTGCCTGCTTCGATTTCTGTCCGGGCAACATCCTGAGGGAGGTATCTGCGGTAGCTTCTGTTGCTTGTCATGGCGTCGTAGGCGTCTGCTACGGCAATGATGCGGGCAATTTCAGGGATTTCTGTACCTTTCAGACCGTCGGGGTAGCCGGTGCCGTCCCATTTTTCGTGATGCCAGTGTGCGCCGACGTCTATTCCGGGTATTTCTTTCATTTCCGAAAGAATCCGTGCGCCGATTACGGTGTGTTCTCTGACGACGCTTGAGTCTTCGCCGGTCAAGACGGTGGTTTTGTTGATGAGGGTGTCGGGTACGCCGATTTTGCCGATGTCGTGCATTAGCGCGATGTAGTAGATTTTTTCAACTTCATCAGGGGTTTTTTTCATGCGTTCTGCAATATCTGCTGAATAGGATGCAACGCGGCGGGAGTGGCCGTTTGTGTAGGGGTCTTTGGCATCAATTGCGCGTGCAAGGGTTTTTAGTATTTCACGGGACATGCGGTCGATTTTTTCGTAGCGTTCTTCGCTCAGGCGGGTCTGGCGTATTACTTCGTCTTCCAAATTTTTCTGGAGACGGTAATACTCAAGTGTGCGTTTTATGCGCTGGAGCATGAGGTCTTTGACGAAGGGTTTTCTGATGAAGTCTGCGGCGCCGGTCTGAAATCCGCGGATTTCTGTTTCGTTGTCGGTTTCGCCGGTGAGAAAAATTACCGGGATGTCGCACCAGGATGGGTTTGCTTTGAGTTCTTTTATGCAGGCAAAGCCGTCTGTTTCGGGCATTCTGATGTCCAGCAGTATCAGGTTTATTTTGACGCAGTTCAGTACTTCGTATCCTTCACGGGCTGATGAGGCGACGGTTACTACATAGTCGTTTTTCAGCAGATTTTTACACAGGACGCGGTTGACTGCGTCATCGTCAATTACAAGGAGGGTTTCGGTCATGATGCTTCTCCGGATATGGTGCGTGTTTCGTGCGGCTGGCTTAAGCTGCCGTTTTCGATTAAGGCAAGAAGGGCGTTTGCAATCCGGGGGTCAAGGGTGGTTCCGCTCAGGGTAAGCACTGTTTTCGTTACGGTATCTGCGGGTGTGCCGGAGGCAGAAAAAGCGGTGTAGATTTCTGCTGCTGCAATAATCTGTGCGGTTTCAGGGATGTTCTTTCCTTCAAGTCCTTCGGGGTATCCGGTGCCGTCCCATTTTTCATGGTGGTATTTTGCAATCCGGGCAAAGCGTGAGAGTGAGCCGGTGTTTTCAAGGAGTGCGGCACCTGCTGTGGTGTGGTTCTGAATGATGAGTTCTTCAATTTCGTTTTTTTCGGGTTTTGCAAGAAGTGTATCGGGTACAGTAATCATGCCTATGTCGTAGTAGAGGGAGGCAAGGTAGATTTCCTGGATTTCGCTGCCGGTTTTGCCAAGTATTCCGGCTATGGCTGCGGCTGCGGCGGCGGTTTTTCTGGTGGTGCCTTTTGCGGTGTTTCCTTTGTTTTCAACGGCGGCGGTGATGATGTTTGTTATGCCGCGGATGAGTTTTTCCGATTCTTTTATGCAGGAGTAGGTGAGTTCTGTTTTGTTTTGTGCAAGAAGGGTCTGGGTTTTTACTTCCTGTTCGACGGCTTTTCGCAGACTGGTTAATTCAAGGGCGTGTGCTATGCGGGTTCTCAGGACGGCAATAAGCGGGGGTTTTTTTATGTAGTCCATGGCTCCTGTTGAGAGGCAGGAGATTTCGGTTTCCGGGCTGTCGTCTCCTGTAAGGTATATTACGGGGATGTCTGCTGTGAGGGGGTTTTTCTGCAGGGAGGCGAAGAATGCAAAGCCGTCTGTTTCGGGCATGGAGATGTCAAGGAGGATGAGGTCGGGTATTTGTTCTCTGAGGATTTCTCCGGCGGCGTTTGCTGATTCTGCGGTGAATACGGTGTATTGTTTTTTCAGTGAGGCGGAGACTATTGTCCGTGTCACGAAGTCGTCGTCAATTACCAGTATGATGGGGTTTTGATGTGTTTTGTCTGTGTTATTCATGGTTTTTTGGTTGTATTTTTGGTTTTTTTTGTTCGGATGCTGTCGTGTGTATGTTCTCACTTTCACTGTTTCAGATTTCGGGACGCCGATGCCGCAGCATTCGGGCGTTTTCCGGAAACCGGTGTGGTGGTGTCTGGTGTGGTGTGGCGGGGTTTTTTGGTTTGTAACCGGGGGTTTTGTCCTGGTGAAGTACATTTGTGTTTTAGCAGTCTGTATGTATTTCTAATGAGGGGTGGGGACAAAACCGCCTTTCCCGGGTTTCTGCTGGTTTTTTCCGACCGGGTGTGTTTCCGCAGTTTTCTGAAACTGTTCATGCTTTTGAAGTTTTTCGGAGGTGGTGTTGCTGATAACGTGTTGTTTTCTGAAGCACAACATGAAAGGTGTCTGGAGTTTTGCGGTGTGTTTCCGCTTTTATTCCGGACGTTGCATCTGATGTGGTGTGTTTTTCAACAGTGTTTTCTTCAATTGCGGTTTGTGTTTCTTTTTGCGGCTGTTTTGCCGGTCTTTTTGTTCCGGAAAGGGGTGTCTGTTTTTTGCAGTTTTTTTTCCGGTCAGGGGATACATATCCGTTTTTAACATGTACCCTGTCCTGCCGTTGCGGCGTGTCGCCGCGGTTTTCAGACGCGGATTGTTGTTTCTGCTGCGGGGGTTGTGCCGGGGCGGGGTGTGTTGAGGGGGTTTATGGTTTTTCTCATTGCTGTGTATGTTTCGCTGGTTTCAGATTTTTTTCGTTCATTTTCGTTTATTTCAGCTTCTTTTTCAAGGATGCTGAGGTATGTGCTGATGTTTTCTTCTGTCCAGGTTTCTTTGCGGGTTATCTTCCAGGTGATGCTTGGTGAGAATCCCCATTTTGTTATGGTAAACGGCTGGTTTTCTTCTTCACTCAGGGAGGCAAGGCAGAGTCCTGCTGATTTGGAGGTTATTCCGAGGATGGGGGTGATTTCTTTTGATTTCAGGTAACAGGTTCTGCCTGTCCGGATTGTGCCGCAGAACCATTTCTGTATCTTTAGTGTAAGCTGTTTCATGGTGTAGTGCGGATTTTCTTTGATACTTCTTTCATTCATGTTTGTTTCCGAACAGGTTTCTGTCATTTTTATCCCGGGTGTTTGGAATTTTTCTTTGATGGGCTTTGTACTGGTCTGATTAATGGTTTTTTGGCATCCGGCGCCATCAGAACCGGATGCTTTGTTTCATGCTCAGATATCTCTTCTGATCAGGGAGTATATGCCGGATGACATATACCCTGTCCTGTCAGTGCAGGTTTTTTTCAGGCCTGTGCGGGTATCGGGGCGGGTGTGGTATCGTCTGTGGTTTGTCTGCCGGTTCTTTCTGTGGTGCGGGGTTCACGAAGGATTATTTTCCAGGTTGTTGAGTTTGGTGAGCCCCAGCGGGTTACAGTAAGCGGGAGTCGGGTGTCTGCCGCGAGTGCGGGGAGGCAGGATGCGACCTGGCGAAGGGTCAGGGGGAGGGCAGTGGATATTTCGGATGATTTGAAGTAGGTTTTGCCGTTTTGAATCTGTTCTGTGAGCCAGGGGATGAGGAGTGAAATGTGTCTTTGGTGGTTGGTTTTTTTCGTATGCATTTTTGTCTGTGGTTTTTCAGCGGTTTTCCAAAATGTCACGGTTTCGTGAGGTTTCTGGAGTTTCAGCTGTGTTTCTCCTTTTTTAGTAACATCCGGGGGTGTCCGGGTTTTTCTGTGCGGGGCAGGTGTTTTGCGGTACTGCTGTTGTTCAGTATGACCCGGGCGAACTGTTTTGGGTGTTCTACTTTATTATTGTCCTTCGCAGGACATAGGGAGTTTGGAGAAGAATTTTTTCAAAAACTTTTTATAGGGTTGTGAAATCCGGCGGAAAAGGGGTCTACGGGCGAAACGGAGGGGGTGTCGGGACAAGGGGGTTGGGGAAATTTTCTGCCGGAGTGCGGGGGCGGCGCAGGTGTGGCGCGGGGGGCGGGCGGTTTTTTTTTTGCTTTAGCGGGGGAAGACGCGGATAGGCACGGGTCTCTTCCGGGGGGGGTCATCAAAAAAGAGCCGGCAGCGGAGCAAAAAGACGAAGCAGTACGCGAAACGGATAAAATCCCGCAGACGCAA
>DALTWF010000044.1 GCA_029987235.1 Methanocorpusculum sp.
CATACGTAAATACTATATTGAACGGTATATGTATTGATAATTATGGTTGAGCAGGCTTTGCCCAAAAATTCAACTTTGCCCAAAAACTTGCCTGCAAAAGTTCAAATTAAAAAATAATTTTTGGGCAAAATGATTTTATTTTTGGGCAAAATGATATTTGGGCAACTCAACATTTTCGGGCAAACTTTAATTTTTTGACAAAGCCCGTATAAACATTACTTATTTATATATCGACATACAATTAAAATTCGTATGGTTAATTCAAAAATTGTATATTCATGGGATGTATTTGTCAAAAAAGGCAACAAATGGGTTTCAGAAGGAAATGTGTATGAAAAATGCTTGATTAAGTATGTTTCAAGTCTTGGGGCATCTGATAAAGTCAAATTAATACGTCATAAAGATTATGAAACTACAAATTCTGATAAAACAAAGTCGTATAAGAAAATTTGGTAAAAATGATATTTGTTAGAAAAATGGATTCCAATTATCATCTTTCTTTTTTCCATATGTTACTTGTGGTCTTTGATGACAATCATAACATAATATAATACAATTACTTGGAGTATCCTTCCCACCTTTAGAAAGGGGAGTTTTATGATGTGCTTCCCAAGCCCCTCTTCCACCATTACAACCTCTATTTTTCCAGACAAGTTGTTTTTGGCAATTTGGGTTTCCGCATTTACCACCCTGTCTTTCAAAAACAATCCGTTTTGTTTCTTCTGAAAAAGCCATGAATAGTTATTACAAACTAATTAGTATTGAATTTTTCTAAAACCCATCAATCCAAATTAACAAATACTAATAGTACTAAATAAAAGATTATGGCACGACAAGGCTTTGCCCAAAAATTCAACTTTGCTCAAAAACTCGCCCATGAAAATTGAAATTAAAATTTAATTTTTGGGCAAAATGATATTTGGGCAACTCAACATTTTCGGTCAAACTTTAATTTTTGGGCAAAGCCGGTTGAGCAGGGTGTCTTCATACTGACACGAACGAAACTCTCATACATCAGCGGCACAAATCTTATAGTAAATTATGGACTTTACCAAAGCTCTTTTTCCAATACTGGTTTTTTTAGGCGGATGCAGCTTTGGTCCGTCCTCGCCAACTATTAAACTCGCTTATGAAGCAGGATTTGCCGCAGGCGATGCGGTTTTAGCCCAGTATTTCTTTGGCTGGCTTATTTTGTTTGTTCTTCTGCTCGGGTATACTATTTTTGTGCTGCGCAGAAAGGGCGCCGGATTAAAAAAGCCGACGAAAAAAACAATTGCAGGGCTGGTTCTTGCGGGAATTTTAACCGCTCTAGTCAGCGGAACATATGTGCTTGGGCTTCAGTTTATCCCGGCTTATGTTGCTGTTCTTCTGCTGTTTCAGTTTACATGGATAGGCGTCATTATCCAGGCAGTGGTTGAGCGGAAACTGCCAAACCGCAGGACTGTTCTTTCAGTTCTGGTTCTTCTGGCAGGTACTGTAATTGCATCAGGCATTATCGGTCAGTCACTTGACCTGAATCCAATCGGCTGTCTGTTAGGTTTTGCCTCCGGTGTTTTTTATGCATTCTACATGTTCGTGCTTGGAAAAGTCGGCACCGGTATGAATCCGTTAAACCGCAGCTTTATTGTGATGACAATAGCACTTGCCCTGCTTCTTATTATCTGCGGTCCGTCGTTTTTCACCACCGGCGCGGTTTTTGATGGTGCTGCTCCATACTGGCTCATATTAGGCAGTCTCGGCTGTGCAGTGCCGATGTTTTTGTTTGCAATCGGCACGCCGCGTGTTTCAACCGGCGCTGCAACCATTTTATGTTCTTCGGAACTGCCCGCATCTATTATCTGTGCAGTGCTTATCTTAGGCGAGGGGGTTTCATGGATTCAGTGGATTGGTGTTGCGCTGGTGTTTTTAGGTATTGCGCTTCCGTATCTGAAAAGAAAGAAGCCCGCATCCTCAGTTTAAAACCGTGTCCCGCGCCGCCTGCGATGTAACAAATGCAAGGAACGCAAATACCACTGCAACTGCACAGGAGACCGCAATACCCCAGTGCGTGAATTCCCCGCTGCCTGAGGCAATCGTTGCAGAAACGCAGTAAGCCGCATCTCCCAAAACACAGCCCACATTCATCACGGTAAAAATCAGACCGCCTGCAGAGCCCTGTAAATCCTCAGGCGAGTGCACGGTAATTCTTCTGATGCTCGGACCCTCATTAAGACCGTTTCCGATACCCGTTACAGCAAGACCAGCGATAATAAGCGCGAAGTTTGCGCAGAACATTCCTGCTGCAAGAAGGGCGATACCTGCAGTTAAGATAAGCGAGGCAAAACTGCAGAGCTTTCTGCAGCCGAAAATCCGTGTTAATGCGCCGGACGGAATCCCGATTACAGCCAGACAGAGCGGCGGAATCAGCATAATAAAACCGGTTTCTGTAATCGAAAAACCATCGAGCGTGAAATAAAACGGCAGAATGTAAATGAGACCGATGTAAACAAAGGTCACAAGAAGCGTTGAAACCGAGGCAAACATTACCGTGCGGTTCAAAAGCAGCCGTGCGGACAACACCGGGTCTTTGTGTTTCAGCTCGCGTCTGAGGAATAATACGGCAAAGACCGGCGCGATACAGATTAAGACAATGCTGTAAAGAGGCCAGCCTTCCTGGCATCCGAACTCAAGTCCGGCAAGAAGAGAGACCAGACTTACCGCAAGAAGCCCCGCTCCTGCCAGATCAAAGGGCGTGTCCGGTTTTTCGCGCCCGGTATCTTTCGGAATAAGAATCAGGGCAAGAATAACGCCTGCGATGCCGATTGGGATATTGATGTAAAAAATCCAGTGCCATGAAAAAAATCCGGTAAGAAGACCGCCGACCGCAGGACCTGCTGCAAGTGCAGCACCTCCTCCGGTAGCTATTACTCCGGTTGCAAAACCCTGGATTTTGTCCGGAAGATGCAGCGTGATAAGAGAAGTTGCTGTACTTACCATTAACGCGGCTGCAAATCCCTGCAGGGTTCTGAAGAGAATCAGAAGAAGGATGTTTCCCGCAAGTCCGCAGAACAGAGAGGATAACGTAAACAGAATAAAGCCGAGAGTGAATATGAGTTTATAGCGGCCTGTTCTGTCGGCGAGTTTGCCGAAGATAAGAAGCGAACTGCCGAGTGCCAGAAGATAGCAGATAAGAACCCATGAGGAAATCTGGGATGTTACTGATAAGTCTGATGCTATTTGTGGAAGTGCAATTGATACAATGCTTGTATCAAGATAATCCATAAAGACAGCGGACGCTGCAAGAATCATTAAAAGAATCTGGCGCGCACGGCTTTCGATTATCATAGAATGTTCTTATACATTAGCCGGTATTATTTATTAAGGTAAGGTACTCAAGCATATCCTTTATCCATTCATCGAGCGCATAGTATATTACAGCAATGAAATATATCCTTATCTTAGCCGACGGCGCAGCTGACGAGCCTGTTGCCGAACTGGGTGGAAAAACCCCGCTTGAAGCGGCGCACAAGCCGAATATGGACAGGATTGCAAAGCAGGGACGCTGCGGCATGATGAAGACGGTGGACGATTCAATGGTCCCGGGTTCTGATGTCGCAAACATGTCTATTATGGGTTATGATCCGCTGAAATTCTATACCGGCCGCGGAGCACTTGAAGCATTAAGCATGGGTATTTCCTTCGGTCCGGAGGATATTGCATACCGCTGCAATCTGGTTACGATTAAAGACAATGTCATGGCGGATTTTTCGGCCGGTCACATTACAAGCGAAGAGGGCGCGGCCCTTTTTGCATCGCTTCAGAAGGAACTGGACCGTGTGAAACTCTATCCGGGCGTATCCTACAGAAATGTTCTGATGTTTCCGGGCGGAAAGGGTGCAGAATCGACTGCGCCGCATGATATTGTCGGTCAGGACATTACGCAGTATCTGCCGTCCGGTCCTGATGCCGCATATCTGAAAGAGTGCATGGCGGTTGCAGAGCGTGTATTTGCTGAGCATCCGGTCAACAAAAAGCGGATTGCCGAGGGAAAGACGCCTGCAACTACAATCTGGCCGTGGAGCGGTGGCAAAAAGCCGGCTATGCCGCCTTTTGCCGAGAAATATCATAAGACGGGTGCGGTTATTTCTGCGGTTGACCTTCTGTTCGGCATTGCAAAATGCGCTGGCATGGATACAATCAAAGTTGAGGGGGCAACGGGTTTTCTTGACACGAATTATATCGGCAAAGCAAAGGCAGCGGTCGAGGCCGCTAAAAAATATGACTTTGTGTATATGCATGTTGAGGCAACGGATGAAGCAGGTCACCTGGGAAGTGTTGAGGAAAAGGTTCGCGCAATCGAAAATCTTGACAAAGCGGTCGGCTATATTTTAGACAACTTTGACGGGGTCGTTTTATTAATGCCGGACCACCCGACGCCTATTGTCAAAAAGACGCACACAAACGACCCGGTTCCGTTTGCTGTCATGGGCAAAGACGCAGCAGATGCATGTTCTGTCTATACGGAAAAGGAAGTTCGTGCAAAGGGCGCCTACGGTCTTATTCAGGCGGGCGACCTGTTACAGATGGTCTTTGAATAAAATAAAATAAAAAAATAAAAAATCAGAAGAAATCCAGAGTCGCCTGCGAGGCGGCCGGTTTCTTTTCCTCTTTTGGCGGTTCGGCGGCTGTTTCCTCCGGCTTTTGCTTTGGGGCGGCGGCAGGCTGTTCCAAAGCCGTCTCAACAACCTTCTTCGGCTCGGCTTTTTTCTTTGCCGCGGCCGCCTTTTTCACCTTCATCTCCCGCTCTTTTGCCGCCTTCTGCACCGCCTTGAAAACCTCTGCCGCCTTTACCTTGTCATGAATTAAAACGGTCAGCTGGTCCGCATCAAGATTATGCCCCTCACAGAATGCATACGCATCCGCACCGGCAAAAACCGACAGCAGATCAAGATAAGCACCCTGCAGCTGTGATTCAGGGATAGCAAAGTCCTCGGATAAAATCGCACAAAGCGACCGGCGGACAATCTTCTGCTTCTTTGCAGTGCCCATCCGCCGCCAGCGCGAAGGAGGCATAATACGCGGCCGGAAGGGCGAAGACTCGTTTTCAGCCGCAACACCTGATGTCATGAGCCCTGTTGCATAACGCCACATCATGTAATACTGGCGGCGCATAGTGCGGCCCAGATAAACATCGGCCCGCGACAGACGGCGGTATGCCGCGGTGCGCCGTGCAGGATTCTGCATCAGGGGCAGCGACTCTTCAATCCACTGTAGCACCGTATCCGGCTTTTCCTCGCATTCGCGGGAAAGTTTCTGCAGTTTATCATCAGAAGAGCCGGTATAAACCCCGCCTACAAGGTCAAAAATCGTTGCCCGCTCGTCTTTCTGGGACGTGTTGACATCGGATGCCTTCAGCGTTTCCTTTCCCGCAGCAGACCCAAACAGCATGTTTACCGCAGACCGCATATCACCTGCGGCCGCCTCTGCAATCGCCATAAGGGATTCATCCGTTGCACAGACATGTTCTGCGGCACAGATTTCTTTCAGTCTTCGGGCAAGTGTCTGTGGTGTAATCGAGCGGAAAACAACCGCATCGCAGAGTTTGCGGATGGAATCCGATACGCCGTACGCATCGTTTGCAATTAAAAGGACCGGCTGGCGGGCGTCTTTGAGGATTTCAGCAATTGCCTTTGCTCCTCCGCGGTCTGCATTTCCTTCAAGGTTGTCTGCTTCGTCAATGACGATGAGTTTTCTGTCCGAGCCAAACAGGCTTGCCGTCTGACTCGAGTTGCCCGCAACGCGTTCAATGATTGTTTTGGTGCGTGCATCCGAAGCATTGAGTTCGAGCACTTCCCAGTTGTAGTCCCGGGCTAAAGCCAGGGCTGCCGATGTTTTTCCGATACCCGGTTTTCCGGTCAGGAGAAGCGGACGCGATTCAGGTGTCCAGCGTGCGGCCCAGTCGTTCATCTGCTTAACCGGGGCATTGTTGCCCAGTATGTCTGCAAGATGCATCGGGCGGTATTTTTCGGCCCAGTCCATAGGTACTATACTATTGGTTTGTCTGAATGATTAAGGTGTGGTTTTCTCACTGATACTCAACAAGCCGCTGGGTTTCTTTAGGAAGACCGCCTTTGAAACTCTTTTCAATGCCTTCATAGTATTTTCTTACATGCTCGTTCATGGTCGGATGAACTCTGCCTTTGGCAAAGGAAAAGTCTTCCCCGCTCACAAATCCGCGCCCCTCGCGGAGAGCATGCATTGCTGCCTCGCGGCATATTCCTTCGATGTCGGAGCCTACAAAGCCTTCCGTCTCTTCTGCAAGGCGTTCGATAAGGGCCGTCCGCACCGGGTCTTTGAAGGTCACCTGATTCTTTGCAAAGGCGTTTGCGAGCGCAGTCCGGATTTCAAATACCGGGCGGTCTTCTCCTTTCGGCAGGGATTTTGCGGATGCGAGAATCTGCTTTGCCGTACGGGTTTTTCCCGCAAGTTTTTCACCGAGTACCTCAACTGAATCATCAGAAAGACCGCGCAGTTCCTTTGCGAGTTCGTCAAAGAGGGAGCCTTCAATGGGCATAGTGCGCATATGGACGGCAAATATTTCTTTTCTGTCTGATGCGGACGGCGGCGCAATATAGACAAGGCGGTCGAATCTTCCGCTGCGAAGCAGCGCAGGGTCGATAATGTCAGGCCGGTTTGACGCCGCGAGAATAACTACATCATGCAGTTCTTCGATGCCGTCCATTTCGGTTAAAATCTGGTTCAGCACATTTTCGGTTACCTGTGTTGAGTCGCCTCCTCCGCGCGGCGGGGTAAGCGAATCGATTTCGTCAAAGAAAATAACCGACGGCGCGACCTGCCGCGCCTTTTTGAACATGTCACGGACGGCTTTTTCGGATTCGCCGACCCATTTTGATAAAAGCTGCGGACCTTTTACGGCGATAAAATTCGCCCCGCTCTCGTTTGCGACCGCTTTTGCAATCAGCGTCTTGCCGGTTCCCGGCGGACCGTATAAAAGCACGCCTTTGGGCGGGCGGATGCCTAATTCGCTAAACCGCTCTTTCTGCGTCAGCGGGTATTCTACTGATTCACGCACATCGCGGACTGCAGACGCAAGTCCTCCGATATCACTCCATTTCGCATTTGCGGTCTCAAGAGATATTTCCCGCATTGCAGACGGTGTAATCTCGCGGGCTGCAGAAAGAAAGTCCGCTTTGGTCACTTCAAGCGTTTTTAAAACTGATTCGGGCACTTTGTCGAGTTCAAGCGTTGCCGAGTCAACCTGACGGCGGAGCGCGGAAATCGCGGCTTCCCGCGCCAGATAGGCAAGGTCTGCTCCCACGTAGCCTTTCGTAAGTGTCGCAAGCGTTTCCAAAATCCGCGTTTTTTCTGCGCCATATTTCGCCTGCGCTGCGGGAGTGCTGCGTGCGCTGCGTCCTTCAAAGGGCATGTTTCTTGTGTGAATCTTTAGGATTTCGAGCCGGTCCGCTTCCGATGGAACTCCGATTTCGATTTCGCGGTCGAATCTGCCCGGTCTGCGAAGAGCAGGGTCTACCGCATCCGGTCTGTTTGTGGCGCCGATTACGATAACCTGACCGCGTTCGGAAATGCCGTCAAGCATAGTCAGAAGCTGGGCAACCACGCGGCGTTCCACTTCGCCGGTCGCTTCCTCACGGCAGGGAGCAATGGAGTCAAGTTCATCAATGAAGATGACCGACGGGGCCTTATCCCGTGCTTCTTCAAAGACCTCGCGCAGTTTCTGCTCGGACTCGCCGTAGTATTTTGAGATGATTTCAGGTCCCGCAACGGAGATGAAATGTGCTTTAGATTCATTTGCGACCGCCTTTGCAAGAAGTGTCTTGCCGGTTCCGGGCGGACCGTAAAGAAGGACGCCTTTTGGAGAATCAATGCCCATTGTCTCAAATAATTCCGGATGGCGCAGCGGAAGTTCAATCATCTCGCGCACACGGGCAATTTCGGCTTTCAGACCGCCGATGTCTTCATAGGTGATTTTGTCCGGCGTGGCAAAGGAGCCTGCTTCGTCTTCCATTTCAAATTCGGTGGTCTTGTTGATGAGGCAGGCGTCTTCGGGGTATATTGCTGCGACTTTGAATTCAACCGGCATGTTGCCTAATACAAAGGTTCTGACCGGCAAAATGTCGCCGACTGCGACCGGGTAGGTTGAAAGGGCCGGGATATCAAGGGTTTCGTCGGTTAAGAGGTTCCGGGGGATTTCTTTCGGGGGGGTGATGGTGAGGATTTCTATCTGTTTCTGCTCGGTGATTTTTTCTATGATTACATGGTCGCCTAATTTGACGCCTGCGTTCATGCGGGCGTATTTGTCTATTCTTGCCTTGTTTAAGCCCCAGTCGGGTGTCAGGGCACGCCAGACTTTTGCAACGGTGGATTTTGTGCCGGTGACTTTTACTATGTCGCCCGGACTGACTTCAAGCGCCTGCATTGCGGGCGGGTCAAGCCGGATGCGCCCCCATCCCTGATCGTCAGGCAGAGCACTGTCAACGATGCAGTCTATTGTTTTCATATTAGATATGTCAGTGCCGCAAGGATAATTAGATTTGGATAGGGTCAGTCAGGAACAAGAGATTGTTTCTGCCCTAAATCTTCTGCCGCAAGGAAAAACTGATAAAGCGGTATCGTAAGTATTTTTTTCTCCCTGTCATAGCCGAATTTATCTGCCGATACTTTCACTGCATATGAAAATGCATTATGGTCCCTGAATTTTTCAAGTGATGCAAGACGCCCCCTGTTCTTTTTTACATCGATTGGAATTACACCTGAGTTGGTTTCTGCAATAAATTCAAATTCGCTGTTTCCTTTTCCTTTCCAGTAATAAAGCGGCACGCCTGCCGCGGTAAGTTCGCAGGCGGCATAATTTTCAAAAAATATGCCGGAAAGAGTGTTTCTTCCGTCTTTTGAAATAAACGTTACCGGATTTATTCCGCTCTGACGGGAAAACATACCGATATCGCAAAGATACAGACGGAAAAGCGACTCTTCACTTTCGATAAGCGGGAGAGTAACATGTTCTTTTACCAGTGAAGATTTGGTAATAACAAATGCAAGAGTGAGCCAGTCAATGGGCGTGCGCAGGTCGCGGTATCGTGCACCGGTTTCAATACCTGTGCATTTGAAGTTCTTTACCTCTTTGTTCAGCTGTGGATAGATATTCTGAAAGATTTTCTTTGCCCGGATAACTGATTCAGGGCTTGCCTGGTAGAGTTCCATATCAGCCAGATAATTGTCATAAAGGTCTTTTATGACGTTCTGTGCATCAAGAATGCTTTTCGTGGCAAAGTAGGCAGCAACTGCTTCAGGCATTCCGCCAATCATCAGATATTCATAAAACGTGTCCAGTGCAAGCTGGTGTATTTCTGTATCAAGCGGTGTTTTTTCCCTGTAGGCATCGGTAATTTTTTTGTAGAGCGGGCGGTTTTTGTTATACAGAAATTCGCCGAAATTCATTGGATGGATTGTTAGCTGGTTGATATTTCCGACAGGAAAAAGAAATGGTTTGGATTTTGCGATTCCGCGTTTACGGCTTTCACGCTGGATTGAGATCCGTACCATGGAACCGGTTACGATTACTGGAATTTCTTTTGCCTCCTGATTGAAATATTTCATAAGGGTGATAACAGGCAGACATTCCTGTGCTTCATCAAAAATCAGAAGGGTGGATGAGTCGATTTTTTTACCGGTTTCAAGCGAGAGGTATTCTATTATTTCATGAACATTGGGGTGAGTCTCACAGAATCCGACAAATCGGTATTCAGTTCTGCAGTCGATATAGATAAAGTTGTCTTTGAAGTGCTTTTTTGCAAAGAGTTCTTTGATGAGATAGGTTTTTCCAACCTGACGGGCGCCCCAGACCATCAGGGGTTTTCGGTTCTTTTTATTAAGCCATTTTTCAAGGTCAGTCAGATATTTACGGTACATAATCTGTATACTATATTATTAATCATTGGATATTAATTAATTGCACGTTTTCATGGGTTTGGGATGAGTATTAATTGCACGTTTTCATGGGTTTG
>DALTWF010000010.1 GCA_029987235.1 Methanocorpusculum sp.
CTGATTATTAAAACCACGAATCGAGCGTTGCCTGCCCTTTTTTCGCCCCGAGTTTTTCGAGACCTGAGTCAACCCGCTCCTTCGTAAACCCGTGCTCCTCGCACAAAATCTCAAAGACCTTGTCACGATCAGGCGACCGTGACTCTATCGAATAATCCCTGTTTACCGGCGGATGTAAGAAATAGTTCAGCAGAACCTCAGGCTCCGCCGCGTTTTCCGCCTCACCGATTCTGTCCCGGAATTTTCCTTCGCGCACAAGTTTGACCGCCGTTTTCGGCCCGACACCCGAAACACCCGAGTTGAAATCAGTTCCTATCAGAAGCGCCGCCTGCACAAGTTCTTCACGCGTAAGCGATAAACCTTCAAGGACGCTTTGAAGACAAATCCGCTGCGGATATACCGAAACAACCTTGCCCCTGACACGCCGTTTTCCGGAAACAGTAACGTTTCTGACAAGATCCGGCGCCCCGAAAAGAAGCGAGTCATAATCCTGTGAAACAGCAAAAGACACATCACCCTTCTGCGCCATAAATGCAGACTGGGCTTCTCCTTCTTCCGGCGCCTGAATCCAGCAGATGCCAAGCGCCGTAAGCAGTTCCTTGGATGAATCAATAATATACTGGTCCACTTTAGACGACGCAGCCGCATATCTGCGCGCACCCTCAAGGTCTCCTTCCTTAACCGCATCAGCCCATTTTACCTGAGCCGACTCACGGACGGCGCGCCGCTCATCAAGTGTCGCCGCCTTGAATTCCGGCGGCTTTCCGTCAAATACGTACACCGGCGTGATATTTTTCTCAATGAGATTTGCCGAACGGAACATCAGCCCGCTCAAATGCGAGGTAACGCGCCCTTCTTCATCCATCAGCGGCATACCGTCACTTTGGCGGATGCCGGATAAGAACTGATACAGCGCGTTGAATGCATCAACAGCCGCAACTCCGGACAAATCCTCCCAAGTCTGCTGCTGGATATACTCCTCAAGGACCGGCTTTAGCGCTACACCCATTTATCTATACATCCGGACTTTGATGCTGTCGACTGCCTCGATAACCGTTTTGGAGGTCTCATCCTCTTTTGCCATGAGCTGACGTCCGAGGGATTCAAGGTTGCCGCGCATAACTTTTTCACGGTGGGCAGACTGCGCTTCAAGTCTGCGCAGGCGGATAATGAGCTGCAGGATTAAACCGCCTAAACAAAGGATTAAGACCAAAATACCGATGGCAATAATCGCATCCTGCCAGAGCCGGCTTACCACAACTATAGCTGAAGCGGCCATTAAAACCACTAACAGTATCTCAGGTATGACGTCACGAATATTCATAATTTAACTAAGGGTATCACTAATATTAAAAGTAACGTATTCATGAGTGACAGAACAGGACATTCATTCGGCGCAGATGCAGGACTTATACTTGTCATGCTGATTGTGGAAATCTGTGCCGTGCTGATGATTGAACCGATCTTAAATGCAGGCATTACAGCCTTCGATAACCCAGATACGCTCTTAAATGTAGGTCTTTTCATTCTGCTGATGCTTGTTTTTACCGCGGTTCTTCTTCTCCTGATTAAGAAAAACGCTAAAAAAATCCTCACAGCAATTATTGCAATCGCTCTTGCCTGGGTCATATATTATCTGGTCATGGCACTGTGCGCGCTGGTTTTTTCCGGCGCGCTGCCGCATGTGATAGGAATTGCAGCAGGAATTCTTGCGGTAGTTCTGCTCCTGATTCATCCGGAATGGTACCTGATAAATCTGGTCGGGATTGTCGCATCAACCGGCTGTGCGGTCATTTTCGGGGTGTCGCTATCGGTTCTTCCGGTAATAGTTCTTTTAGCTCTTTTAATGCTTTACGACTATATCTCGGTCAAACGCTCAAAACACATGCTTACCCTTGCTGACGGCGTGATGCATCAGAAAATGCCCATTATGTTTGTGATGCCGAAAATACTCTCATACTCCTACCGGAAAACAGGAATTACCATCAGCGACGACACAAAAGACAAGGGCGCCTACATGCTTGGTATGGGCGACATAATTTTTCCAGCGATTCTGGTTGTTTCCGCGCAGGTTTACGCCTCATTTGCAGGTATTTTAAACATATGCGGCCTTGCGCTTCCGGCATTCGGCGCGATGCTTGGAAGTGTTGCCGGCCTTATATTAGTTCTTGTTTTAGTAAACAGAGGAAAACCGCAGCCGGGGCTTCCGCTCATAAACGGCTGCGCAATAGCAGGCTTCCTGCTCTGCTGCCTTATTGCAGGCTCCTGGGGCTGGATTTCTGCCCCGGTCTTCTGAGTTACTTCCGCCGTACTGCAAATACCGCTGCGGCAAGTCCGATTATCAGTCCGGCTAAAGGCACCGGACTTTTTCCGCTTTCAGGAACGAGAGCGCCCGACCCGGCAAATGAATGCTCTGTCATACCCTTGTATTCAGCATCAGTCAGAGTGTGATGATAGAATAAATCATAAAACTCAACAGCGCGGTCCTGCATATTGAAATCAAATACCTCCGGATAGAAGAGGTTTCCAAGCCACAGAAGCGATAAGAACCGGTTTACCGAACGGGGATTTCCCATCCATGGGTAAGGGTCTTTCGGCGACTCATAGACATGCCCTTCCTGTACCGCACGCAGACTCTGCCAGGAGGGACTGGTCATAATCATGTTGTAGTAATCGCCGGAATCCGGCTGACCAACGATAATATAATCCGGGTCAAGCATCAGAATCTGCTCCATGCTGTATACATCGCCAATACCTTTTACCGAGACCGCAGGCGGCGCAACATTTACCGCCACCTTGTTAATTGCATCACCATGCTCGGAGTTTTCGCCGGAACCGATAAGATATACTGAATTTCCGTCCACCATAGTGACATAAATCATAGTGGCGCGCTTTGGCACCTTCTGCATGTTTTCATCAACTTCGGAAAGCAGATTTTCAAGATATGCCGCCTGACGCCCTGCAGTTTCGGGTCTGTTCAGCAGTTCACCCATGCGCCGGAAGGACGTGGGATAATCCTCAAGTTTATCCTGACTGATGAAAACAAAATTCACCCCGGTCTTTTCCTGAATCGAGTTTAAATCATCGGCAATACCTTTTTTCACAGTCCCGAGGTCAATAACGGCATCAAAACCAAACATTCGGTCCAGCTGCATAATCTCTTCAGGATTCATAGTTGATTTTGCCCCGTAAAAACTGCCGGTTACCTCAAGATTTTGCAGACGCGGGTCCAGATACACTTTTTCCGCGCTGTTTAAAGGAGACGCAACTGTTGCAAGAGACTCAGGTGCAACCGCATAGATAATTACCTGTGCAAGCATCCCCGACGGCGCAACCGAATCGATTTCGACCGGCAAAGTCACCCCCCTCCCTAAATCATCGGTAAATTCTCTCGTCTCTCCGGCAAATGCAGCGCCTGTGCAGAAAACAAGGACGATAATAAGTGCAATAAATAAGCAGGTCGTTTTTTTCATGATTTATCCCCCTGAAGAGGCAGGCATATTTTGTGTGTTCCAAGGTCATCATCAAACGATGAAATCCGCGTTTCCACACCGTAAACACGGCGGATTAACTCCTCGTTTAATACTTCGTCCGGTTTTCCGTCAGCGATAACCTCCCCCTCCTGCAAAACAAGCACCCGGCTCGCATACAAAAAGGCATGGTCCGGATTGTGCGTGGAAAGAAGAATAGTATACCCGTCACGGGCAAGAGACGCGATTTTTTCCATTACGCGAATCTGGTTGCCGTAGTCCAGATTTGCTGTAGGCTCATCCATTATGAGAATTTTTGCATTCTGCACAAGGGCGCGTGCGATTAAGACCAGCTGTCTTTCGCCGCCTGAGATTTCACCGTAGCCTGCACCGGCAAGATGCTCAATGCCGAGATTTGCAAGCGCCGCACGCGCACGGATGTTGTGTTCCTCTTTCGGCGCGGAAAGAAGGGACAACTGCGAGGTAAGACCCATTAACACCACGTCAATTACATCATAATTGAAAGTAGGATACGTTGACTGGGGGATATAGGCGACCTTTTTTGCAATCTGCTTATGCGATAAATCCGCCACATTTTTCCCGTCCAGCGTGATTTCCCCCTCGTAATTTTTGAAAAAGCCGAGCAGACATTTGAACATCGTGCTTTTTCCAACCCCGTTGGGACCGAGAACTGCAATCAGTTCACCCGGGCATGCGCTGAAATTGATGCCGCGAAGAACCAGCGGACCTTTTTTCGTGTAGCGGTAGCGCAGGTCTGAAAGAACAAATCCATCGGTCATGAACGCTTTCCTCCGACAATTAAGAGATAGGCAAAAATCGGCGCACCGACAAATGCGGTAAGAATGCCTATCGGGATTTCAATACTTGCAGCAGTACGTGCAAAGGTGTCTACCAGAATCAGAAACGCTCCGCCAAAGAAAATCGAAGCAGGAATAATACGGCGGTAGTCATAGCCGAAAATCATTCTGCAGAAATGCGGAATAACAAGACCAATCCAGCCGATGACCCCCGAAATCGAGACAGCAACCGCAGTGATAAGGGTGGCGCATATTATTGTCATCAGCCGCAGACGATGGGTGTTTACTCCCATGCTCCGTGCCTCGTCTTCGCCGAGCGTGAGAACATTCATTCTCCAGCGAAGCAGAACCAGCGGGATTATACCGATGCCGATACCAATCAGGGCAAATATGACATCAGATGTTTCAATCGAGGAAAGCCCGCCCATAAGCCAGTACGTAATCTCCGGCAGCTGGCTTTCAGTGTCGGCAACGAGTTTGATATACGAAGTACAGGCACCGAACAGACTTCCGACTAAAATACCGCCGAGCACAAGGGACAGTGTTGCATTGCCTTTTGCAAGCCGGCTGACAAGATAGGCGATACCGACTGCAAGAAGAGCACCTGCAAAGGCGAAAACCGTTACCATCACGCCGGGCTGATTGGTAAATATTGCCAGTGCGGCGCCGAATCCCGCTCCTGCTGATGCGCCTAAAATATCCGGCGATACAAGCGGGTTCTGAAACATGCCCTGATAGGCAGAACCGGCCGTTGCCAATGCGGCACCTACCAGAAACGCACCGCAGATACGCGGAAGGCGCATGTTGAATATGGCGCTCCACTGCTGATAAGTGACATCATCCATCGGAATGATTCCGGAAAGTAATGTTTTCACCACATCAACCGGGGTGATAATGTATTTTCCAATGCCAAGCGAGACGATAAAACACAGCGCCGCAAGTACGATTAAAACAATAAATCTGATGCGGTACTTTGGCGGGTGACGCGCTGATTTGAATACGTGCGGGCTGGTCTGCGGCATAATTCTATACTGTGTTTGTTCATGCGGGATATTAATGATAAGGATTTTATGACGGAAAATTAACCTTTTTTGATTAACACCACAGACACTCCGCCGCCCCGGACGCAGAATCGAAAAACCCTTTGCCGACCTCTTGTATTTTATCCTAAGACAACCAATATAGTACCCACATGTCTGAAAGCTACTCATATGGTGTATCCGACAAACCATTGTTAGGACTCACCGTCGGCCAGTTACTGAACCGCATTGCGAGAAAATACGCCCGCAATGACGCCCTAGTAGCTTTCCAGCAGAATCCCTACAGCAAAGCCATGATGGAAAACCTGCTTCCGGCGCACGAAGGACTGGTTTCCGATGAACCGAATGCGTACCGTGAAGTGCGGACCGTGACAAACGATGCAGGAGTGCTCCGCTACACCTGGCGTCAGTTCCTTCAGGAAGTGAACGCTGTGGCAAAGGGATTGATGATGCTCGGTGTCGAAAAAGGCGACCGTGTTGCTATCTGGGCAATGAACTATGCAGAATGGGTGCTTGTCCAGTTCGCAACCGCCAAAATCGGTGCGGTAATGGTCAATATCAATCCGGCATACCGTACATTTGAACTCGAATATGCGCTGAAGCAGTCCGAAGTAGACACCCTGATTCTGCAGGGCAAGTTCAAGACCTCGGATTATGTCGGCATGTTCTATGAGGCATGCCCCGAAGCATTTGAATCCCAGGCGGGAAACATCCGCTCCGAAAAGTTCCCCTATCTGAGAAATGTCGTTTTCATGGGCGAAATCACCTATAACGGCATGTACAAGTGGAGCGAACTTTTAGAGATGGGTGAGTACGTATCCGATGACGAACTTGAAGCCCGCGAGGATTCGGTCGAATTCGATGATGCACTGAATATCCAGTACACCTCAGGCACAACCGGATATCCGAAAGGAGTTACCCTTTCGCACCACGCGGTCTTAAACAACGGTCTGATTATCGGTGACGGCATGGGTTTCACATCTGAGGACAAACTCTGCATTCCGGTGCCGTTCTATCACTGTTTCGGTATGGTGCTTTCCAATATGGCATGCGTTACTCATGGAACAACTATGGTTATTCCCTGCGCGGCTTTTGACCCTGAGGCGGTAATGCATGCGATTGAAGCAGAGCGCTGCACTGCAGTTCACGGGGTTCCGACCATGTTCATTGCCGAACTTGACCACCCGAACTTCAGCAAATACGACTTCAGTTCGCTCAGAACCGGCATTATGGCAGGTTCTCCCTGCCCTATTGAAAAAATGCGGGAGGTTGCGGACAAGATGAATATGAAAGACATTGTCATTGTCTACGGGCAGACCGAAACCGCCCCGGGCGTTACAATGTCCACCACCTCGGATTCGCTTGAACTGCGCGTGTCTACAGTGGGCCGCGCCTTCCCGCACACGGAAATTAAAATTATTGATCCGAAGACCGGAAAGATTGTTCCCTATGGTGAAACCGGCGAAATCTGCGCACGCGGCTACATGAAGATGAAGGGCTATTACAATAATCCGAATGCAACGCGCCAGTGCATTGATGAAAACAATTGGGTGCACACCGGTGACCTTGGCACAATGGATAAAGACGGCTATGTCAGAATGGTCGGAAGATTAAAGGAGATGGTCATTCGCGGCGGTGAAAACCTGTATCCGAGAGAAATTGAGGAGTTCCTGCACCACCACCCGGATATTGAGGATGTGTATGTAATAGGTGTTCCTGATGCAAAATACGGCGAGGAACTGTGCGCATGGATTTCTGTTGCCGAAGGAAAAACCCTGACAGCAGATGATGTCAGAAACTTCTGCAATGGTAAAATTGCACGCCAGAAGGTGCCGAAGTACTACAAATTTGTGGATGAGTTCCCGATGACGGTGACCGGTAAAATCCAGAAGGGCGAGATGCAGAAGGTTTCCATCGCCGAACTCGGTCTTGATGAAGTTGCAAAAATCAGGACCGCATAAACTTTTTTTCGACACTCTCAAATAGAGGGAAAACAAATTAACATATGCTATGAAAAAGATTGTATTAGCAGCAGGCATTTTAATTGCTCTTGTCGCAGTTGTTGCAGTCGCAGGCTGTGTCGGTTCTGACAAGATTGTAGGCACCTGGGAGACATCTGCAAGTTTATTCGGTGTTGACCTCGCAAAATCCACTTTAACCTTTGACGGCAGCGGCTCCGGAACAATGAAGGGAAGCGTGCTCGGTATCACCAGCGAGAACCCGACCAAGTTCACCTGGAAGAAAGCAGCTGAGGGCTCTTACACTTTAACCTTTGAAGACGGCAAAGAAAAGTCAGTTGCAGTCACCTTCGCAGAAGACGGCAAGACCATGAAATTCGACAACGTCGAATACAAGAAAGTCTGAACAACTTTCAAAATCTTTTTTTTCGACAGATACATTCGGCATATACATATAGGTCCGACGACCTATCTACATACTGCTATGAAGAAAGCACTAATAGTTTTAGGCGTATTATTAGTACTCCTTGCAGCAGTTGCTGCTGCAGGATGTACTTCGACTGACAATGGAAATGCAGGGCAGCAGGGCGCAGCACCGAGCGGAGGTAACGGGGGCGCATCTTCCGGCGATACTCATTCCATTGCCGGCAGCTGGATTTGTGAAAACACAAAAGCACGCGACACTTTCCAGGCAACTGAAGTTGTTCTGAATGCTGATGGTACCGGCTCTGTCACTTATTACAAGCAGATTGTCAACGGTCCGACCACCAATGTTGTTAAGTGGTACTGGGATGACAAAGTAGAAAGATTCCACATTGAATCCGGCGCGGCAACCACTTATCTCCCGACTGCATATTATGACCTTTCTGCAGACGGAAAGACTCTGACTGGAAGCACTGCAACCTTAACCAGGGCATAAGCCTTAAAAAAATTCTTTTTTTTCTATCTTTAAAACAACCCGAAGACAAAGTGCATCAGTGCGCCGACCAAAAGACCGAGACACAAGGTAAACAGCGCGGTAAAAATACCCCTCTTCACCCCTATTTCACGTATTAAAACCGCAATTGTGGAAATACACGGGATAAAAAGCACACACACCACGACAAAGATATACAACTGCGGCATGGATAAAATACTGCCGAAATCAACACTGCCGCCTAAATCCGCAAGAGCCGAAATAACCATTTCTTTTCGCAGAATACCGAAAAGAAGCGCGGTGAATGCAAAACCCGGAAGCCCCAGAACCGCCATAGAGAACGGGTCAATGAATGACTCAAAAATCTGCACCCAGCCGAAATATTCACAAAGCCCCAGGACAATGCTGCTTGCAAGAATCAGCGGCATCGCAATAAAAAGGAACTCCTTTACACGCATCCAGGATTTCCGGACAACATATTTCGCCTTCGGACGCCTGAGTTCGGCCATCTCCAAAATCATGCCGTACTGCTCACCCGGCGTGACTTTTGAAAGAATACAGCCGATGACAAACACCAGAATAAAGACAAGGCCGTAAATGGAAAACGCCGCACCAAAACCGATAAATGCGGCTGCAATACCTGAAATAACCACAGTCCGTGCCGAACAGGGAAGCATAGTGACAAGTACTGATGCAATAAAGCGCTCACGCTTTGTGGGCAAAAGCCGCACTGACATAACAGCCGGCACACTGCAGCCAAACGAAAGAATCAGCGGGATAAAACCCTGACCATGCAGCCCGAGCTTGTGCATAAGCCGGTCGGCAAGAAACGCCGCACGCGTCAGGTATCCGGTGTCTTCCAGTATGGAAATAAAGATGTAGAACAAAAAGACATACGGAAATGCAATACCGAGTCCTGAAATAATCGCAAGAATCGCTGATTCACCGAGTTTATCCACAAGCGGGTAGAGATTGAGCGAATGGAACGGCTCAAGCAGGTATGTTTCAAGAAATGTGGTAATGCCTTCTTCAAGAAATCCGCCGACAATGAAAACGAAGGCAAGAATTGCGGCCATTATCAGAATCAGAAGCGGAACACCCGGGAAAACCCGTGTCAGAAGCGAGTCAAAATCCCGGCGCTTTTTCGGCGGTACGGTTGAAATAACCGATTCAGCGATTTCTTTTGCACGGTTGTGATGATTCGCCGCAATAATCTGTTCCGGGCTCATTACATGGTGCTTTTCGATTTCATCGGCAAGAATCGCGGTTGTTTCAAAAATATCTTCATCAACATTTCCGACACGAATGCCCTGAAGCGCAAAAAGCGCTTCTGCTGCGGTAATCCCGTGGAATTTCTGCAGATTGTGCAGCGCTGCTTCAATATGGCCTTCAAAACGTGACACAAAATTGGGTGCTGATGCATCACCGGATAAAATCATTTCCGCGATTTTATCCAGATTTTTACCCTCGGTTGCAACCGTTTCAATAACCGGCACACCGAAAATTTCCGATACCTTCGCGCAGTCTATGAGAATTCCCGAGCTTTTTGCTTCGTCGGCCATATTTAAGACGATGAGAAGCGGTTTTCCGATATCGGACGCCTGCAAAAGAAGATAGAGATTTCTTTCAAGATGGTGCGCGTCCAAAACAGCAACAATCAGGTCAGGATTTTCATTAACCAGATATTCGCGCACCATCGCCTCTTCAGGTGTTTTTCCCGAAAGAGAATAAATACCCGGCAGGTCAATCAGGTCAAATTCTCCGCCGCCGAAGTGCACATGACCTTTTTTGCAGTCAACGGTTGTGCCAGGATAGTTGCTTACATCAACCCCGAGACCAGTCAGCTGGTTGAAAATCAGAGACTTTCCCACGCTTGGATTGCCGATTAATACCGCAGTTTTAATCATTTCCGGTTGCACCGCTCAACCATGATGTTGGACGCAATTTCCGGGCTTAATGCAATGTCGCAGCCCTTTACTTTGACTACTACGGATTTGTTGGAGAGTTTGCGCCGCAGTTCGATTAATTCGCCGGGAATAATACCGATGTCAATTAAGCGCGAGTGTTTGGCAAACTCCTTTATCATTGACACATGCAGGAGAGAGCCTTCGGGACATTCGTCAAGACAGATTACCGGGTTTTGCGCCGTCAGATTTTCATGACCAGAGGGTTTTGCACTGAGCATTGAGTCAATCCGGTTGATTGTTTCGGTGGAAATCTTGTGTTCCAGAACAGACGCTTCTTTTGTTGCCGCATCCGGATTTTTTCCAAGGATTTCGGTAAGGAAACTTTCCAGCACCGCGTGTTTTCGTGCAACCGATTCCGCCTTGCGCCTCCCTTTTTCGCTTAACGCATACCCGCTTTTTCCTGCTGTAATATAACCGTCTTTTTCAAGGGCGGCAAATGCCTTCTTTTTTTCAGAAGCATCCGCGCGGTGCTCAAGCTGCAGATCGGACTCTGCAGCAGCACCGGTACCGCAGGCAAGCATACTTTCCAGTATGTCTTCTTCCAGTTCCGTGGGCAAAAAATCAGCCCCTCAGTTTGTCAAGGAGGGATTTGGGCTGTTCTGTTTGTGCGCAGGTTTCTTTGAACCGGCAGTGTTCGCATGCGGCGCCGCGTTTGGTTAAGGGGATTTCGCCGCGCTGGATTTTTTCCATGGTCTTTAAGAGTTCAAGGAAAGTGCGTTTATCGGATGCTGTTATGGAAAGATTGCGCGTTTCGCCGGATCCGAGATATTCCACGCTCGGGTGCATGTTTCTGCCGAAGAGTTCGTCAAGGCATATTGCATAGCATGTTGCCTGCACGCGGTTTGCATAATAGACGCCGTGTTCCGGCGCGCGCCCTGCTTTGATTATGGCAAACCCTTCGGAAAATCTGCGGTCGACTCTGCCGAATATATTGTATTTGTCAGATCTGACTAGGCAGTCGTTTTCCTCTGCAACGCGCCATTTATGCTTTCTGCACTCGGAAAGGAGTTCTTTGAGAACGGGTTTTGCCTCATCTATTATGTCTGGTGCAACCAGTTTTAATTCATCCAGTATTTCTTCTTCATCCAGTTCCGCGCCTAAGTGATAGGAGATCTGTTTGGCTACGGTGTAGGAGAGTTTTTCCGGATATTCTTCCTCCGATTTGGCAAGATAGACCTGCATCGGGCAGATACTGCATGTTACAATATCTGATATTGAGATCGGGATGTCTGACATATGAATACTATAAACATAAATTCAACTTTAACCCTATAATACTTATGCCAAATAACGAAATCAATGTTCAGATTCCGCCGGCGTTAGATCCGGTCTACAGCAACATGATTCAGATTGCTTTCAAGGATGATGAGTTTACGATGATGTTTTTACATCAGCTGCCGTCGGTTAATCAGGCAAGGGCAAAGGCGATTGTCTCTATCTCACCGCAGCATGCGAAAAAGCTTCTTGCTGCTCTTGAAAAAAGTGTGGCTGATTACGAAGCAAAGTTCGGTTCGATTTCTCCCGGGGAGAAAAAAGAGGGGGAGAGTTTTGCCCTGCAGGGGTACTCATAACCTATTTATTTTCAGACGGTCAATTAATTAAGGCAACAGGCCGTTGTGGCTTAGCGGTATAGCGGCTGATTCGTAATCAGCAGGCCGAGGGTTCAAGTCCCTCCAGCGGCTCTCATTTTTTCCTGACTGCAGTATTTTTCGTACCTACCCGTAAAGATTTATTTCCAGTCGTCCAATAATTCAGTATGAAAAAAGTTCTGATATGTGCAGCAGTGCTTATGCTTTGTGCCGCGCTCTGCAGCGCCGGCTGCGCAGCAAATTCAAACATTATTTTCCCGTACACAAATATTGCACTGTACAACAGCGAACTGCATGCAGGCGACACGCTTGCAATGATTAACAATGACGGACAGACATCAATTACCCTTTCCGGCAGCGGAGGAACAGTGTACTTTGCAACGACTAATTTTGTTCCGGGGCTTTATTCCACCAGTATTGCAGGAAAAGAAGCATCCGTTATCCGCATAAGCAGACCTGATGCAAAAATCAACATCCAGATTTATGATGTATCCGGCTCGGAACTTGCAACCTCCCATGGTGTCTCAAAAAACCAGGGACTTGTGTTTAAGATAACACCGTACATTTCCCAGCTTACCCCGAAATCCCTTCTCTTTGAAACCCCTGACGGCGGCTCATCAACATTCTTCGGCAATGTTAATTCCGCAGTGACCGCGCCAAACGGTCTGAAACTGCAGCCGGACGGAAGTTACACATTTACCGTGCCGAATCTGCGCGATGCAGGTGTAAAGAGCGGCAGCTGGGACGTTCGTGTAGTATTTGACCGTAATGCACCGGCATTTGCCGGAGTTCCTGTTCAGGTCCCGGACGAGTTCCTGAAAAGCACGTCTTACAATGAACAGATGTCAGGCTCTGCATATTCTTCAGTACCGTACACACCTGACCCGGTTCTGATAAAAACCGCAACACCGGCACCGGTAAAGACACAGACCCCGGTAAAAACACCGACTCCTGTTCCGACAGCAGCCCCGCAGAAAGCAGAATCCGGACAGCCGGTTATTGTTGAAACACCAGTTCAGGCGCAGACCGGAATTCCGGTCGAAACAAAGGCACCCGCATCACCGCTTCCGGTTGCGGGACTTGTCGCGGGACTGCTTGGTGCGGCATTTGTGTTAATGAGAAGGTAATTTTCACAGACACCTATTTTCTTTTTTTTTTCTTTCCATTCTGAATGCTGGAAAAAAGAGATGTGATTATTTTCTTCTGTAAATCAGACCGAGTACTGCAAAAATTCCAAAGAGCACGGCAAATCCGGACGGACTCTTTGCTGCAGCAGTTGAAACAGGCTGATTCTGAGATGGTGCCGGTGATGAAACAGGTGTTGATGCTGCGGTAACCGAATCGTTGATTATATCAGAATTGTTTTCCAGAACAACAGATTCACCATCGGCATCCGCGGCCCCTTCTTCATAAACAATAGCAAACGGACTGAAGGAAGAGACTTCTGCTGAATACGTAAGAACCCTGCCGGAATCTTTCACCAGTTTTGTCAGTTCTTTTACCCAGACACCGTTAACTTCATGATACAAAGCAACGTCACGTTCCGATACACCTGCTGTACTGAGTTTTGCACGCGTCAGTTGGAACAAAATTTCAGCCGTCTTTCCCTTCAGGGATGGAGCGCTCAGCTCAAAGACGTATGCTGTATTTTTATCCGCCGGACCGGGGTTGGAGGTAATGGCAATCAGTTTTACCTCGCCTTTCACACCTTCAGGAAGAGTGATGCCTTTTACCACCGGACTGGAATCAAATGAAATATAACCACCGTTATCTGCATACCGGAGATATTCTGTATAATGTCCGTTTCCGGTATCGGATGAAGAAACGCCTGAGGATGAAACGGCAGGAGTTGGTCCAGAGGTTGGTTCAGAGGTTGGTTCAGAGGTTGGTTTAGAAGTTGGTCCTGAGGTTGGTTTAGAGGTTGGTCCAGGGGTTGGTTTAGAGGTTGGTTCGGGATTTTTAGCAGGTTCGGAGATAAACGGAAGTGCGGCAAAGGTGAAGTAAGAGAATCCCGGCGTTGTCACTTCATACGCATAGGCATCGAAAGTGTCTTTCGATTTATTGTAAATGCACGGCAGTGTAACCTGTTCATAAGTACCTCCCGTATTTGTGTTGCGCAGTGCCACAATATTTTCTGGTGAATCTCCGGTCAGCGAATTTACAATCGTTTTGGAAAGAAGAACAGTAATTGCAGCAGTCGAGTTAAGATTATGTACATCAACACCCGGTGCAGGATTTTCAAGGGTGATGTTAATAACTGCTGCAATGCCGTTAATCTCCGGAAGAGAACCATAGTTCTGAGTTGGCAGTTCGCTTCTGTTTACTTCGGTAACACTGAATACAGGTTCAAAACTGCCGGTTACCGAACTGTTCACCGTTGCATTGATTACTTTTTTCACATAGTTCAGTCCTGATTCATCAGTAACCTGAACAGAATTACTTGAAACAGGATCTGCCGGGTCTGCCGGTAAATCAATAACGACAACGTCCATTGATTTACTCATACCAGTGTCTGTTTCTGCAGAGACAGTGTACACACCTTCATTTGCATATGTGTGATTAACCACTGCTTTACTGCCAGAATAAGTTATCAGATTCGTTCCGTCACCAAAGTTCACCCTGATTGTCCGGGCAGTGCCTGACTCAAAGGAAAATACCGAATTAATACCGGTGTACAAAACAGACGGTCCGGATACAGATAATACGCTGTCTGTTCTTTTGAATAACGCTGTAAGGGTTGAATCTTCACCGATGTATTCAAACGTGTATGAGGATACCGCACCATGTGATTCACCGTTTGCAATTACATCATCAATGACGTAGCCGCTGCCCGGCGTGATAGTAAAGGTCTGATCATCGCCTCTCTTAACGCTTGCTAAAACCGGCTCGACTAATCCTTCCGGTTCACTGTAGGTTAAGACGGTAAAGGTGTCAATAATTTCAGGTTCATAAACCAGTGCGACATCACAAACCGCTGCAATACCTGAAGCCGTGAATTCATACCGGTTGTTTCCAAGATCAATATAAGAATACTGCGCATCCTTCCATGTACCTGTATCGAGATACTTGATGGAGATTTCATTGATATTGCGGTCAGGTCCGATATCAACCGGAAGTTTCACGCCGACACTGCCAGATGCAGAACCTGAGATAGTAAACTGGGTAAGAACATTCATCCAGTGTCCGGTCTGATTTTTCGGCTGCTCTGCCGAAGAATACGGCAAAACAGTCAGGGTTGACTGAGGTGTCAGTCCGCTTACTTCAGTCAGGGATGCTTCAACATCATCCAATAACGCAATGAGCGCAATATCGCAGTTTACTAATCCGGAACCGTCAGCATAAACTACTTTCTTTCCATCAGCGAGAATCGGTATTTTTACCGATATTGACGGGGTGTCAATATAGTACTTGTAGTCACCGGATTTGTAAAACTCATCTGAGCCGAAGAAATACAGGGATAGCGTATGCCCTCCTTCAACAGTATAGATTTTTGGCTGCAGATAGACGGTATAATCATAGAAGACATCATCATCAATATCAGTTCTGACTGATGCACTTGACGGAGTATAACCTGCATCAGGGTTGTAAAGATCTATCCAGCCGGTTGAGACTGTCTTGAAGTAAACAGGTGTCTTTTCATATGTTGTTGCATTGGTATTATGAGTTCCTCCGCCATACCAGACTCCGTTTTCTTTTGTTGTTTTATTTGGGAGGTATGGTTTCGGATCTTTTTTCTTTGAATTCAAGTCATCTTTTTCGGTAATATATGCATTAAATTCATTTCCGTTAAACGTATCAACAAGATAAGTACTGACGGTCAGGGCATCACGATTTATGTTATTGGTTGCAGCAGAAAATGTTACAACCGGAGCACCGTAAATCGTTAAGTTCTGCCCCTCAGGAACTGTTATTGACACACGATAATACCCTTTACAAGACTCTGCCAGTTTGTTCCAGTTATAATACTTGTATTTTTTATCCAGAATGATGTGAAGCATCATCTTCGGGTTGTAGGTCATTTTCAGATCATCAGTATCAATTATTTCGTCCCATTCCCACTCTTCCTCTTCTTCCCACTCTTCCTCTTCTTCCCACTCTTCCTCCTCATCCCATTCATAGTCACTATACAGCAACATATTTTCCTCTGTGTCTTCAGTCTGCAGGTCAGTATCAGGTTTTTGCTTGCTGCCAGTTGACTGCGGTTTGCTGTTTCTCTGGTCTTTGACCATTATCAGGATATTATCCGGAGAACCAAAAGTTAAGGTATCCTCACCCTCTTTTTTCAGGAAAGAAGATGTCTGCCATTTGCCGTCGACATTGCTTTGGTAGGCAACTTTAGGTAACGCATCATATGCCGCGGTGTCTATCGGATATTTATCACCGAAAAGATAATGGGTGTACCATATGTTTTGAATATCAGTCCAGTATGACGGGTGAGTATCCCAATATCCGCCGCTGTAAATCGGGTAACCGGTCGGATACTCATGTGCACCCTGGGAAAGTATAACAGAAATGTTCTGACCCCCTCTTTGTGCCATCTGATAAATAAGGTCAGCCTGCTTGGTTCTGACATTTTCGTCATTTAATCCGTGATAGAGTAAAACCGGTACTTTGGATGCTTTATCAGAATAGTCGCGGATAATCCACTGCTGATAAGCACCGTTATTGTTGTAGTCTCCATTAAGGGTATTCTGATCTTTTTCAAGCTGCCCGAGATAATTCATATACGCTTTTCTTAATGTTCCGGATGTACTTGACATATCTTTGTCATTTTGATAGTCGACAAGACGTCCGGCACATAAATTTGCAAGCCAATCCGAGAAAGCAGCAGACTTTCTCGTTGCTATTCCCTGAGAATTAGTATAATCATACCAGCTTGAAATGGCACAACCCGGAACGATAGTTTTAAGACCGGGGGTATCTACTGTTGACAGTGCAACCTGGGTGGTTCCGACATAGGATAATCCACGCGTCCCTATGTTGCCGTTCGACCAGTCGGCATAGGTAATCGAATTGTCCTGACTGCTGCGCGGAGAGGCAAAAGCAATACGTGAGGGATTCGTATTGCTGAGCCATTCAACAACGCAACGGAACGCATCAGTTTCCAAATCGGTTCCGCAGGTTTCAAATCCTTCTGATCCCAGGGTTCCAAGCCCTCCGCACTGAACTACTGCAAAACCGCGGGTCAGGAAGTACTGATAGTCAGAGGCATCCAGAAATTGATATCTTACCTCCCTTGTCTCTTTAGCGACTGAATAGGGATATGCGGAGTAAACCCAATACCATACTGATGATGGTTGAAATTTCCTTGAAACACTTATCGCACTTTCAATAGTACCGGTTTCACGCATTTCTCCGGTCTTATACATATCAGCAATGGTATACCCGTCTTTACCATATCTGTCCTGCGTATAGTAACCATGTTTATTAATTGTATCTATTTTTTGCGGATCATACGGAGACAGGGATGCGATAATTCCTGCCTGATATTTTCCTTCTGCTGCAGCTTTGGGTACCTGAATATATACTTTTACCAGATCAAGGTATCCGTCACCGTCTGTATCATGGTCTGTCTGTACATAAACGCAGTATCTGACAATATCACTTGTATCATAGGAATAGTTCGGGGCTGTAACTTTACTATAGGGGAAGACCGGTTGTGCTTTTCCATTATAAAACAGCGGTGTCTGATTTGCCATAGCAGAATAAAGCGGCTGTGCGTTTTTCTGCATCAGAAGAAAATCTGCTAGTGTTGCATCATCGGAAAATGTACTCCATGTTTTACCTTCAAACATGCCGACCGATTCTGCCATGCTGTTCCAGGAATCAGGATAGGATACCTCTGTCGAATTTTTCTTAACGGTATATTCCAGCTGTGATTTTTTCAGTCCGCTGTCGAGCAGCAGGACATCACTTGCCATTTGTACAGTATGCACCGTATCCAGATCTTCACCCAGGAGAAGGGTTAATGTAATTGTACGGTCAACCCCGGATGCACATATGTCATAACCGGTACATTTATTATTTTCAGGATTTTTGCATTTATCAAGGTATTCGGCGGCACGGCTTACATTGAGTAATCCTCCGGATTTAACATAGTAACCAAGGTTTTCATCATAATCCGAGGTTCCAATAAGGATTTCTTTGATACGGGATGCTTTAAGACTTGGGTCTTTTGATTTCAGCAGTGCGGCGGCAGCAGCGGTGTGGGCTGCTGCAAGGGCTGTCCCGGATTTATTTAGATATGTACTATTTCCGCTATGTGCCGGGGAAATGATGTCAATTCCCGGGGCAGTTAAGTCTATTGCAGTTGTTCCATAGTTTGCGCTGCTTGAAGGACTGTCAATTTCATTGGAGGTTACGCTTATGATGTTTTTTGACAGGGTGTTATTTGATGATAATGATACAGGATACAGAGAGTTTTCGTTTAAATCCAGATGCTGATCCCCTGCGGCAGCAACAAGAAGTATATTATTTTCATCAAGGATTCTTGAGAGGTTTTGTTTCTGTTCCTCGGTCATTGAATGAGAGGTAAAAGACAGACAGATAATATCCGCTTTTTCTTCAGCCGCTTTTTCCACCGCTTTAAGCAGATTGTCGCTGTCTGTGAGAATACTCTGTGATTCATTGATTTTTATCGGATAAACTGTTGCGTTATAGGCAATACCGCGAATGCCAAGGTTGTTTCTGAGTGCAGCAATTACTCCTGCGGCGGCTGTTCCCTGACCATCAGTATCATTTGTTTCAGTATTTTCGGCAACTATATTGTATCCGGTGAGAATCTGCCCGGTCAGGTCTTCATGAGCCGCATTAACCCCTGTATCAATCAGCGCGATTTTTACTCCGTTTCCGCTTATGCCGCTGTCCCATAGCGGTTGTGCGTGAATCATGTTCGGTCCGTACTGGGTACCGTTAGTGAAGTATGGGTCTTCTGTATCTTCTGCTGCGGCTGGCGTGCAAAATATAAGGAGGATTGCCAGAGCAACGGTCATAATATAGACGAATCCGGATTTTGTCTGCAGCATGATTTTCAAAACCTCTCTATATTGAATATATTATATTTTTGTTTTATGGGTTGATAAAATATATTCCTTATAATAAAATGAACGGGGTAAAGAAGCTCCTGATTTCTTAGACCTCCTATAAGGATTTTGAATTTTTCACTGGTATTGCTTCAAAATAACACTGACAGTGTAACTGATAGTTTCACTATCCAAAAGATAGAAAAAATCGAAAACAAAAAAAATAATAAAAAACGATGAAAATCTTACTCTTTCTTCATCAATTCATGCAGTTCGTCAACCAGACACGGCAAAAATGTTCCTGCATCGCTTACAATACCGATTGCCTGACTCGTACCGCGGTCCATTAACTTCGTAACCGAAGCAGGATTGATATCAACACAGACAGTTTTAACCCGGGACGGCAGAAGATTGCCCACTGCAACCGAATGAAGCAGAGTTGCAACCATTAAAACCATGCCGAGATTCTCATCCATCAGATATTTCCGCATTGCATCCTGCGCCTCTATCGTATTCTGAATAACATCAGGCAGCGGTCCGTCATCACGGATAGAACCGGCTAAGACATACGGGGTATTGTTTTTGATGCATTCATACATGATGCCGGAGTTCACAATGCCTGACTCAACAGCTTTTTTTATGGAACCTGCATCAGTGATTTTGTTAATCGTATATAAGTGATGACGGTGACCTCCGGTAACAAGTTCACCGGTCTTTAAGTTCATGCCGAGACTCGTACCGAATATACTGTATTCCATATCATGGGTCGCAAGAGCATTGCCGGCAAAAAGCACATCGATAAAGCCCTCGCGGACAAGGGCTGCAACCGCAGGCGATGCGCCGGTATGAATAATCGCCGGACCCCCTACAAGGGCAATTTTTTTGCCCTCTTTTTTCATGTGGATGATTTCATCGGCAATTCTTCTGATGAGTGTCTTGCTCGGACGCTCGGACGAAACATCGCCTGCCATAAACTCGAATACACCAATCTCACGGGCACGCTCCGGAAATTCGACCCGCACACCTTCTTCACCGACAACAACTTTATCGCCCGGCACAAGTTTTCCCTGAACCTTGCATTCGGCGCGGCGGTTTTCTGTGTCAACACAGATTAAGGCATCCATTTTGATATGCTCAACAGGAATCCAGGCGCCGTCAAAATGCACATAACACGGGTGGTTTGTGGTGGAATAAAAGCCCTCCGGCGCCACACAGGCTTTGGTGACCATGCCTAAGGTTGCCTCTGCCTCGCCTGTAACAATAACACCAAGGCGCCGCAGTTCGCTGATAATTTCGGTAAGCATTTCCGGGCTTTCGGCGGATACAATCATCTTACAGTAACTCGGGTCGGTCTTCTGACGTCCGAGAGTAAACTCCTCGGTATCGAAATCCCCGTTGTATTCAACAATAGTGTCCATTACTTTGGCTAAAATGCCGGAATCAACAATATGACCGCGCAGTTCTATTTCGCGGGAGAATCTGCGCCCGGTCTTTTTCGATGCTGATGTATCATCTGTATTTGTCATTGATTATATTCTTCCCTGAATATAGTAATTGACCCTGCAGGAATAAAAATATTATTTGCCGGCATCCAAAATCCGCCCCTATCGAAACTTACATTTATTCTCCACTCCCAATTAATACATACTATGCCACAAAGAGCAGCTGATGCGGTCTTTCAGGGAATGTTTACCTTCTGCGATATCAAACAGCTTCTGAGAGTAACTGCGCCCGACCACAAATTAGACGACGCCCAGAAAGAAAAGGCCGCCAAATATATAGCATCGATACGGAAACAGTTGGATATTCTGGAGAGTGAACTCTTATGAGATGCTGTGCAAACGTTGAAGCCCGCATGAGAGACGAGGTATCCATCAACCTTGACCCGATTCAGGTCGGCGGCCGTTTAACACCTGAAGCAATGAAAGCCATCATTGCATGGGGCGACGGCTATTCAGTCTGCGACAACTGCAGAAAACCGTTCCGCCTTGACTATATCACCAATCCCCCTCTGCAGGATTTTCACGTTGACGTAGCCAATTTTGTCGGTATGGACGCAGCCCGCACCGTTCCGGGCGCACGCCGCGCTTTTCAGCAGGTGGCAGGAACATATGTGGAAAAAGGCGACCCGGTTTTAATCGGCGGTCTTGCACACTATACCTCCTATTTGTCTGTTGAAATCCAGAAGGGAATTGTCCGCGAAATCCCCAAATCCGCTGACAACCATATCACAGCAGAAGCAGCAGCCCAGCGCATTGAAGATGTTACCCGTGAATTCGGCCGCGCTCCGAAATTACTCTATATCGACCATGTGGACTACCAGTTCGGAAACTTCCATGACGTGAAAGGAATCGCCAAAGTTGCCCACCAGTATGATATCCCGGTTTTATACAACGGTGTGTACACCGTGGGAATTCTGCCGGTAAACGGCAAGGAATTAGGCGTTGACTTCGTCGTCGGCTCAGGTCATAAAAGCATGGCAGCACCTGCGCCGTCAGGAATTTTAGCAGCAACCGAGGAGCGCGCCGATGAGGTATTCAGAACCACCCAGATTGAAGGCGACCTTTCCGGACGCCGCTTTGGCATAAAAGAGGTAGGAATCCTGGGCTGTTCACTTATGGGTGCGCCGATTGTGGGACTTCTTGCCTCCTTCCCTGCAGTAAAGGAACGCGTCAACCACTTTGACGAAGAACTCGCAAACGCAAAACTCATTGTTGATGCGCTCAAATCCATCGAAGGAACAAAGATTCTCTCCGAATACCCGCGCAAACACACCCTTACCCGCGTGGACACAACCAATTCATTTGATGTCGTTGCGCAGACGCACAAAAAACGGGGCTATTTCCTCTCAAGCGCCTTATCCAAGAAAGGAATCACCGGCATTATTCCTGGCGCTACCAAAATCTGGAAGTTCAACACCTACGGCATGACGAAAAAGCAGGCCGAATATGTCAGAGACACCTATCTTGGCATTGCCGAAGAAAACGGCATGACCATAAACTAATGTTTTTTCACTTAATTGTAACCGACGACTGTAATCTCTGCTGTTCCTACTGCCGGGCAAAGATGTTTGACGAAGAAGACGAGCCGGGCGGCTCGCCCGGTACGATTGATGAGACAATTACAGAGAATTTCTCTTCGTCAAAAGAAGAACTGTACGCTTTTCTTGCACGCGATCCGAATGCAGTATTGACGTTTATCGGCGGAGAACCCCTGATGTGTCCGGAATTTGTCAAAGATGTTATGGACCATGCACCGGTAAAACGATTCATGCTGCAGACAAACGGCGTGTTTCTTAAGGCGCTGCCAAGCAAATACACCAACCGGTTTGAAACCATCCTTATTTCGATAGACGGAGACAGGGAATTAACCGATGGACACCGGGGGGAGGGGATTTACGATACGGTTCTTTCCACCGCAGAATACATTAAAGCAAACGGATTTGCCGGCGAATTAATCGCCCGTATGACTGTTGCCGAAGATACGGATATTTATGCAGCCGTAACACATCTTGCGAATCATTTTTCATCGATTCACTGGCAGATGGATGCGGATTTCACCGGCGACTTTTCGCACCGGGGGTTTGCGGACTGGAGCGTAAAATACAATGATGGGATTTCAAAACTGGTAAACGAATGGGTTTCCCGCATTGAAACAACACATTCTGTTCCGAAATGGTATCCGTTTCTTTCAACAACGGAAGACCTCCTGCGCGGTCAAAGTACCAGGCTTCGCTGCGGATCAGGCTATGTTAATTACAGCATAATGACGAACGGATTTATCGCTCCCTGTCCAATTATGGTCGGAATGGCTGATTATTATGCAGGTCACATCAGGGATGCAGACCCGCTGCATCTTTTGGAAATTCCCATCGGAGAGCCCTGTACATCCTGCGATATTTACGGATTCTGCGGCGGAAGATGTCTTTATTCCAATATCGTGCGGCCGTGGAAGGATGAGTACAAACTTGTCTGCAGCACTGTTCGCGCCCTGCACGACGCTCTTTGCGAAAATCTGCCGCGGATTCAGAAACTTATTGACGAAGGAAGCCTTACGCTTGCAGCGTTTGCCCATACGCGCTATAACGGAGCAGAGATTATCCCGTAATGGAACTTGTTTTCATTCTCTTTTTAATCGCCGCAGGTCTTTTCGCCGGTTTTATGGCAGGACTTTTGGGTATCGGCGGCGGATTTATTTTTGCGCCGGCAATGTTTTTTGTGCTGAAATCATGCGGCGTGCCGGAAGAAACCGCAATTTTAGTCGCTTTCGGCACGAGTCTTGCCTGTGCATTTCCAACCATTCTAACCGGCGCCGTCACTCACATAAAACAGGGTAATGTTTCAGTTAAAAATGCGGTTGTTATGGGGTTGTGCGGCGCGGTGCTGAGTGCGTTTGGTGCGGTATGTGCGGGATTTCTGCCGGTTAAGGTTCTTACAATTTTATTCGGCTGCCTGTTAATCGCAGGAGCAGTCAGGCTGGTTACGAAACTTCCGTCCGGAGAAAAACAGCAGATGCGGGTGCTTCCTTGTGTCTGCACCGGTTCTGCCGCCGGATTTTTCTCAGGGCTTCTCGGTGTGGGAGGGGGAACAATTATTGTTCCTCTTTTAACGATTGCCGGCAGATTTTCCATGAAACGGGCTGTAGGCACATCTTCTCTTGCAATTGTTTTCATCACCTTCGGAGGAATTTTTTCCTATCTTTGTACCGGTTTTGCATCAGGCGCGGATTTATCAGCATGGGGATTTTGTGCATTCGGGTTTATCGAACTCTGGATGTGGCTGATTTTAGTCATCTGCGCGGTTCCTGCTGCATTTCTTTCATCACGGTATTTGAGCGGAAAAATTCCGGATAATGCGCTTCGCTGGATGTTTTTTGTGCTGATGATACTAATTGCCTTGCAGATGTTCGGCGTATTTGAATTGATCGCAGGAATTGTCTGAAAAAAGGTTATTTTCTCCTGAGGAGAACGACTGCTGCCAGTCCTGCAAGAATTCCTGCAAGCGGGACCGGTGTATAAGGAATGTCTGCAGTCTGTGCCGGCGCCTGAGCCTGCGAAAGCGATATGGTTTTATCAATAGACGTTCCTTCGCCGACCAAAAGCGTTTCTTCGACATCAGTGTATCCTTCGCGTGTTACTTTCAGCACATGTGTTCCGGCAGAGACAGCAATCTGCGAAACCGGCGCATATCCGAAGAATTTGCTGTCAATATACACCCCCGCACCTGCCGGAATCGAGGATACTGAAATGTAACCGGACTGTGCCTTGTTTTCCTCAAGCGTTACTGTGATGGTTTTTACAGCATCTGATGCAGTAACGGATTCAAACACTGTTTCATACCCGTCCTTTTCCACTACAAGCATGTACTCATACCCTGCCGCAACAGGACCAGATTTAACATATTTTTCATCGGAAGTTGTGCCGAGGAATTCACCGTCCAGATATACAGATGCACCAGATGGAATGCTTTTTACATAAAATTCTCCGAATATTAAGGATTCCTCAAGATTTGCCGACACCTGTGCGGTTTTCAGGGACTGAACATAAGCAGACGCTGAATATGCTTCATAGCCGCTTAATTCCAAACGAACCTGATGCGTTCCGGTAGAAACCGACTGTGTTTCGGGTGTCAGTCCCCTGTAGATACCATCAATAAACACCTTTGCGCCTGCCGGTTCCGAGATAACGGAAAGATATCCCTTATTTGTTTCCGGACTCATTTCCGCATGCACAGATACTGTTTTAGCAAACTCAACTGTTACATCCCGCATCCATTCTCCCTGTCCAGTATGTTTCATGATTATTGTGTGTTTTCCGACAGGAAGTTTCAGGTCAAACGGCGTGGTTAAAACATAGGTATTATCCACATATACAGAAGCACCTGATGGCGATGATGAAAGTTTTACTACCCCGAACTCAGTACCTGCAGGATATTTTTCATAACCGGGCATCATAACAATATTTCCGGTAATATCTGCACCGCTCTGCTCAGTCGGAGTTGCAGCCGGGTCTGCCCCGGTCTTTTTCTTCAGTACCACACTCACGTTCGCTGTTTCGCCGGCATGGATAGTTACCTGCTGCTGCCAGGTAGAATATCCTGTTTTCATGACATAAATAGTGTGTGATCCTTCTTCCAGGTCAGCATAAACCGGCGTTGCTACACCGATTCCATCAACATACACTAAAGCATTTGCCGGATTTACCGATACAGCAAGTGTTCCCGTTGCAGCAGCTCCGGAAGATGCACATATGCTTAGAAGGATTAGACCAAAAATCAGTATCAGTGCGGGAAAATGTTTCATCTACAGTAAATGTAGATTCTGAAAGGGTTAAATGTTTCTAAAAAAGGATTATTTTCTCCGGAGGAGAACAACTGCTGCACCAAGACCTGCAATCAGTCCTAATACCGGTGCGGGGGTCTTTGGCGGTACAGTCGGTGCTGCACCCGGTGACATAGATACAGATTTGTTCAGTGTCTCTCCTGCAGTAAAGGAGATTGCCTCCTGATAGTCAGTGTAACCCTGTGCCTGGAGTTTTACTACATGAGAACCGGGTGTGATGTCAGGGATAGTTGCCGGAGTCATTCCATAGTAAACATTGTCAATGTAAATTGCTGCACCGGACGGTGACGAAGTAATATACATGCTTGCAGTCTTTACCTGTTCCGGAACAAGAGACATATTAATTGTTCTTGTTTCACCTGAGGAAAGGACAAAGGAGGTTGAACCGCTCTGGTAACCGTTTGCGGTTAAGAGAAGGGTGTGGGTAGTTCCTGTGGTGTACGGACCTAAGGTAATTCCCGTAACAGACGGGGTGTTCGCCTGGTATACTCCGTCAACATAGATTGCTGCTCCTGCCGGGGTTGCTTTCAGATTTACATAACCTAACTGAACCGTCGGGCTCATAGATGCAGTGATTATCGAGGTTCTTCCGCCTTCAACATATACTGAGGTTGTGTACTGGTTGTAGCCTGATGCGGTCAGTTTAATGCTGTGGGATCCTTCATTCAGACTCAGACTTGCCGGAGTGGTGCCGCGGTAGGTGCCGTCGACAAATATAGTTGCTCCGGAAGGCGAAGAGGAGATTGAAAGATAACCGGTACGGGCAATCTTGTTGAGGTTGCCGGTAATAGTTGTGCTGCCTCCGCCGATGACAGTGGCAGTCGAAGACCAGGAATCATAGCCGCTCATCTGCATGGTTACAGAGTGAGTGCCTGCTGAAAGGTCAACAGTAATCGGAGTGTATCCGTATCTGGAACCGTCAATGTAGACGGTTGCACCGCTCGGATTTGAAGTAAGCGACAGAGTTCCTGTTGTAGGTGTGTTTGGAACAAGGTTGATTCCCTCAATGTAGCGTCTCGGCGGGTCATTATCAAAGTCGCTTGAATAGACGTTTACGTAATACGGGTAATAACCGGGTTTGGTGATTACAATCTGGGTTGGCTGACCGTAATACCGGGTTCCCTGGTGAATGGTGAAGGTTGCCGGTGTTGTGTCTGTTTCGCCGGTTGCCTGATATACGGCAGTAGCTCCGCTCGGGTTGGTGTCTACATAAAATGTAAATGACCCTTCTCCTGTTGCTGCAGCACTTCCTGCGAAGACTGTGAGCAGGAGAAGAACAGCAAAGATGCTGCCCATCACTACTAATGTTTTTCTCATGATAATAGAATAATTGATGTTTAATAGATTAAAGGTTTCTGTATGGATGTAATGATGCATGGTGTTTATTGACTTTCACGCCCAATATAATTCAGACATGCCCACTACAATTTACAAGGAGACACACTTTGATGCAGCACACCGGCTGATGTACTATAACGGTAAGTGCTCGCGCCTGCACGGTCACCGCTGGACAATCGAAGTCTGGATGACCGGTGAAATCGAGGAAAAATCGAAGATTCTCATAGATTACAATAGTATAAAGCAGATTATAGATATGTACGACCACCAGATAATCCTGAATAAAGATGACCCCATGGTGCAGGCAATTGCGCCATATCAGCAGCCCGTTTTGACAAACGGAGACCCGTCAAGCGAGTTAATCGCAGAGGACATCCGCAGCCGGTTGAATAATTTTGCAAAGGAAAACGGTCTGAATGCAAAAGTGACAAAAATCCGTGTCTGGGAGTCCGAAGGAAGTTTTGCCGAGGTCGGGGAATGAAACTCACTGAAACTTTTGTCAGTCTACAGGGGGAGGGGAAAAATCAGGGAAAACCCTGCTTTTTCCTGCGGCTTTCCGGCTGCAATCTGCGCTGTGCATGGTGCGATACGCAGTATTCTTTTGAGGGGGGAACTGAGCGTTCTGTTGATGAAATCGTCAGAGAAATTGCAGATTCCAATCTGAAATATGTCTGTATCACCGGAGGTGAGCCGCTTCTGCAGAAAAAAGCGCTTCTTCCGCTTCTTGAAATTCTTGCGGGCGCGGGAATTTCAGTCGATATCGAGACAAACGGTACGATTTCCTTTAAGGACTGTATGCCGTTTGCCTCAATCTGCATGGATGTGAAATGTCCGTCGTCGGGTGTCGTTTCTGACCTTGCCCTGCTTGACACGCTTCGTGCGTCAGACTGCGTTAAATTTGTCATTGGTGATGAAGCAGATTATTTTTATATGGTTGAGGTTTTGGCAGCGCACCGCAAAATAAGGTCGGAAATTGTTATTACGCCTGTTTACGGCACAGATACGAAGTGGCTTGTTGAAACGATTGTCAAAGAGCGGTTGCCGGTCAGGTTTCAGATTCAGCTGCACAAACTGGAGGAAATTCAGTGAAAAAAGCCGTATGTCTTCTTTCAGGCGGTATGGATTCAACCACGCTTGCCTATGTTGCGCGGGAAATGGGCTATGAAATTTTAGCCCTTCATGTAAATTACGGTCAGCGCACGGAAAAAAAGGAACTGGAATGTGCAAAAAAGATTGCCGCGCATCTGCATGCGGCTGATTTCATTGAACTCAATCTGGATTATTTTACGAAATTCGGGGCAAGCAGTCTGACTGATTTCAGTATTGCTGTTGAACCGGGTAAACTCGGCCGTGTTGAGCAGCCGAACACGTATGTGCCTTTCAGGAACGGCAATCTGATTTCCATTGCGGCATCGTATTGCGAAGCGCGCGGAGGGGATGCAGTTTTTATCGGTGTTCAGTCGGGTGATCACACGGGTTATCCTGACTGTACGCCGCAGTTTATCGAGGCGATGCAGAATGTCATCAATATCGGTACGCAGACGGAAAAACCGATTGAGCTTCTGACGCCGTTTGTCCGGCTGAACAAGACGGAAATTCTGAAAAAAGGACTGGAACTTGAGGTTCCGTACGAGGACACATGGTCCTGTTATTCGGAAAATGATTGCGCATGCGGGGTTTGTTCAAGTTGTCTTTCGCGCCTGAAGGCGTTTGAGGATTTAGGTATGCGCGACCCTATCCGCTATTCAGTATAATCCGGTTACAAGACCGTATACGCCGTAAATTACGCATCCGGCGGCTACTATCATTAAAATGATATACATAAGCCCCGGACCTTTTCTTTTCTGTTCCTGTTCTCCTTCTGCCATTTATTTTAGTGTTGGTTTTCTGTAATTATGTTATTTTTGTTCAAATCGTAAACAGGTGTCTGTTTCCTGTAATCTGAAACAGCCCCGAGCGTACGCCGCAGTCAAGCCAGCCATAACCGTATGAAATAAGAGAAAGTGCGTTTACCTTGTCCGAATCAATCAGGAGACTTCCTGCCTGCAGATGCCGGTCGGCGAGGCGGCAGATGTTATCTGCCGCAAGATACATAACCGAGCCTTCATCCGGCGCAATTTTTATTCCTGCAAGGGCCTCAGTCAGCATACGCTGATATCGTGCGGTTTTTTCCTCCAGATGTTCGCGCAGATTTTCCGGAATGGTATTTTCCAGAGTCGGAATCGGCGCAGGCTCGCGTCCGGCGATAAATCCAAGGTCAAGTCCCGCATCCATCCAGCCGTAACCGTACGACGCCGCGGCAAATGCATTGACGAAATCCCCCTGCTCATTAAAAACAAGAGCATCCGAGGCATAACTTAAGACCATTTCCAGAATTTCGCCCGCATTGCGGCACAAAATGCTTCCGGGCGGCATCGCAGAACTGACTGCTGCGCTGTCTGCCTTAAACCAGTTCAGATATTCATCTATTTTCATAAGCCGGCGAATGTTTCCAGATATTCGCGTTCAATATCATGCAGTTTTGCCGGCACAATCAGAATATGCAGCGGACCGCCGAAATTAAAGCGTTTCATCTCTTCAGCATCTCCTGCGTGAACAACCGGTTCAGGAGACCCCGCGCGGGCGATGCCCACATACAGCGGAATGGATTTGTTTGCGCGGGCGCACTGTTCTTCAAGCAGTTCCACTGCCTCGGAAATCTTCATGTACCGCTCCTTGTCTTTCTGAATATCCAGAAACACAAGCGTATGCAGATTTTCCGAAAGATTTGCCGAGATTACCTCAATAGGCGTCATAGGGAACCATTTCCCGTACGGAAACGGAACTGATACGGATTTGCCGAACCGGTAGTTCTGCAGACCCGAAAGACCGCATATTGCAGTTGTAATTGATGCTCCGTGGATGATTTTTGTCTCAATGCCTGCCTTTGCACAGCGGATTCTGATATCCGAATGCGTTGTTGCAACCATGGAATCTCCTGCGGTCAGAAACACAGCGTTTCCCGCTTTTGCCGCACCAATTATTTTATCCGAATGAATTTCAACGTCCTCACGATAGAGAGGGATGATTTTTTTGCCGTAAAACTCCTCGAGTTTTTCAAAGGAACAGCCGGTGAGCATGGATGTGTACATCTCAAGAAAAACCGTATCAGCCGCACGGATTGCCTCCTCTCCCCGTAAAGAGACATCATACTGGTCATGAAGACCCAGTCCGATAAATGTCAGCATAATTCATTATTGTTAGGATGTATGGATGTTTAGTTATTTGCACCGGCACGCGCAGGAGGGTTGTTTCGTTTTGTATATAAAAATACCAATCGTATCTCACATTTTGTATATTTTACTCTTTTTTGCATACAAATAGGAATAAACTATTTCTTACACATTACAATTCATTAATATATCAGTTACGTTGAATACTAAGGTATGCAGAAAAAAATTCTCATGCTTAGTGCTGCAGTTCTTATCTGCGCTGCAGTAATCTTTGCCTCCGGGTGCGTGAGTTCTTCAAACTCAGGCAATACGAGTACAAATACAAACGGAATCGTGGAAATTATTTACGCCGGCTGCGGACAGATGCCGCAGTTGCTCTCTGCAGGAGACGTTGACGCATGTATTGCATGGCAGCCATTTGTTGCAATTTTAGAAGAAGGACAAGTGGGCAAAATCATCTCCTACTCACAGGATCTCCCGCCGGAGGGAATGTGGACGGACCACACCTGCTGCGTCTTTGGAGCAAATGACAAAGCCCTGCAAAACCCGGAACTTGCCACTGCCCTGACTGAATTAATGATTCTTGGAAACAAGTACATTACCGAACACCCAAACGAAAGCGCCAACGCCGCAGCCGACTGGCTGTTTGGAAACGGCGACCTCACCTACGGAGGAGTCACCGTAAAATCTACAGCCGTAACGGCAAAATCTATTCCGACCATCAAATTCTCCAGCCTTGTAACTGACCCGTGGATTCAAAGCAATCTCATCTTCGTACAGTCCCAGAGAGACCTTGGTTTAGTCAGCGGCACGCTGAAATCCACAACCGATGAGCAAACAATTGCTGCACTCTTCGATTTCAGCCCTTATCAGAAAGCAATATCTGAAATTGAATCAGGAAAATTATCCACTCCGGCAGAAGTATCAGATACAATTAGTATCGGATACCTTGCAAGTGACCATGATTCCCCGCTGTTTGTCTTACTTAAGGACTGGCAGTATTTCAAAGACAACTACAACTGCTACATCAAACCCTCCAAAGAAGCCGTCGGCAAAATTGAAAAAGGCGATCTTTATATGAATGGTGAGTTTGTCGCCAAACTCAAATTTGTTGAAGGGACTGCAGGTCCGCTTCTGATGACACTTCTTCAGCAAGACCAGATTCGCTACGCGATTGCAGGTGCGCCGCCGTTTATTAGTGCAATTGATAAGGGCGACTCAACAATCGGTGTGAAAATCCTCGCACCGATTATGATGGACGGATCTGCCCTCGTTGCCTCTATGAAATCTCCAGCAACTGACTGGGCCTCCTTTACCAAATGGATTAAAGATGCCTCAGCATCAGGGAAGAATCTTATCATTGCCGACCCGCAGCTTGGCTCCATTCAGGATGTTCAGTTGAAAACGGCGCTTGAATCTGCCGGTATTGCCTACAAACTCAAGTAAAGTTAAGACACACAGTTGCTTTCCCACTTTCCCTTTTTTTCGTATAATTGATTAGGATTGAACTCTCAAGTATAATGATAAATATTTTGGTTGTCGAATAAATGAAATGGTATTATAAACTGATTTTGCCTCTGGCACTTTTTGTTATTTGGGAAATCATTGCAATAATAGTAAATAACTCATCTCTTCTTCCTCGTGTTGAAGATGTGCTGGTTGTGTTTTTCACCCCGTTTGCCGATATTTCCGGATGCGGCAGTCTGGTAAGCAACGCAGTCGTGAGTATTGTCAGAGTGACGCTGGGTTTTGTCATTGCATGTATTATTGCAGTGCCAATAGGTGTACTTCTTGGTCGTTATCCGAAAGTGGAAGGTTTCTGTGACGGGCTGATTCAGTTAATGCGCCCGATTCCGCCAATGGCCTGGGTTCCTCTTTCCCTTGCGTGGTTTGGAATTGGTATGCAGTCGATTATTTTTATTATCGTTATCGGCTGCGTGTTCCCGATAATGGTCGCAACCATCGACGGGGTAAAGCGTGTAAAAAAGAGTTGGATTGAAACCGCTCAGATTTATCAGGCAAACAGCCGTCAGGTACTTCGTCATGTTCTCCTTCCGGCAGCAGGCCCATCTATCTGGAATGGTCTGCGCGTCGGATTTGGAATTGCATGGATGTCGGTGGTGGCTGCTGAAATGATGCCTGGGGCATCGTCCGGTCTTGGTTATATGATAATGTATTTCTTCCAGTGGAACCAGGTTCAGATTATCATTGCAGGAATGATTTGCATTGGTATTATCGGCATTCTTATGGATCAGATATTCAAGATTGTGCAGAGAAAGAAGTTTGGCTGGGAGGTGCTTGACAAATGACTGACGAGAAAAAAATCTGGATTAAAGCAGAGCATGCGGGTAAGACTTTTCATTCAAAGAAAGGAGATACCATCGCTTTAGAAGATATCAATCTGGAAATTTATGACGGCGAGTTTGTGTGTCTCTTAGGTCCGTCCGGCTGCGGAAAGACCACGCTTTTGCGTATGATCGGCGGTCTTGATGTTCCAACGGAAGGCAAAGTCGAGATTGATGGAAAAATCGTTGACGGACCTTCACCGAAAATGACCATGGTCTTTCAGGAGTACTCGCTTTATCCGTGGCGCACGATTGAAGAAAACGTCGGAATCGGTCTGGAAATGATGGGTATGCCAAAAGAACAGCGCAAAGCCGAGGTGCAGAAACGCCTCGACCTTGTCGGACTGACGGAGTTTGCAAACAGTTACCCCTACGAACTTTCAGGCGGCATGCGTCAGCGCGCGGCCGTTGCGCGCGCGCTTGCCTCAGACCCCGCTGTTATGCTTATGGACGAACCGTTCGGCGCGCTTGACGCGCAAACACGCAATAAAATGCAGCTTCAGCTTCTTGACATCTGGAACTCCACGAAAAAGACGATTCTCTTCGTCACACACAGTGTCGATGAAGCGGTTTTCCTCTCGGACAGAATTCTGATTTTATCGCCCCGTCCGGGCAAAGTCCATCAGATTTACGAGGTAAACATCCCGCGTCCGCGTGACAGAACCTCAGTAGAGTTTGCAAAAATCCGCAAGGAAGTTCTGGGTGAAATCGAAAAACTCCAGAACGGGAAACAGAACATTTAATATGGTTGGGCGCTAACCTTAATTGCACATTTAGAGAGCCAGGAGCATTAAAAAATGGTAAGAAAACCAGCACGAATGTACAACCACCTCGCTAAGAAGGCATACTGCCGCCGCGAGTATATGGGTGGTGTACCAGGCCTTAAGGTCGTACAGTTTGATATGGGCAATCTTTCCGGAGATTTCCCGGTAGCAATTCACCTCGAAGCACTTGAGGGATGTCAGATTCGCCACACTGCAATGGAAGCAGCACGTATCAATATGAACAGACGTCTGATGGACAAAGTCGGCAAGAACAACTTCCACTTAAAGATCCGGACCTACCCGCACCACGTCTTACGTGAGCACAAACAGGCAACCGGTGCAGGTGCAGACCGTGTCTCTGAAGGTATGAGACTTGCCTTCGGTAAAGCAGTCGGAACCGCAGCACGTGTCTCCCCGAGACAGAAGGTTTTCACCGTCTGGACCACTCCGCAGTATGTTGACCTCGCAAAGGACGCTTTATCCCACGCAGGACAGAAGCTCCCGACCCCGGTTCGTATCGTTGTTGAAGAGTAATCGAAGTATTTCGGCTCTCCAATAACCCATACCCTTTTTCAGATTTTCATTTCATTCATTCTCCCAGTTACAGACAATGCTGTATCCAAACACCTTATCTAACAGGAAGACAAATAATAAGTAGAAAGTATGACTGCATCTCCGTATCATCTCTGCGATGACCTGAAGTCTCGTATTGACAGATATATTATGCCGGGTGAGGATGTTGTACAGTTTTACCGGGGACTCTGCAGTCAGATACGTCCGTCACTAATTCATTCGGGGCGTGACATGCAGACCTACAGTCTTTTGTTTGAGACGGTGAAAGCCCCGCAGATTTCACTTGAAGATGTGAAAAATATTCACCGGAAATTTTTTTCTGAAAGTGAAAACGCGGGCATGCTTCGAAACAAGCGTATTTTTCTTGGGAGCAACCGTTATCCGCTTCCGGTACCGGAAGTCATTGAACCGCTGATGGAGGGAGTTATCCGTTCCTTTAATGCCGGTGTAGCAGGCAGGCATCCTATCCGGGTTGCTGCAGCAATTCATCACAAAATTACTTTTATCTATCCGTTTTCCACCGGAACGTTTGAGGTGGCGCAGTTTATGCAGAATCTGGTCTTACTGCGGTACGGTTATCCTCCGGTGGTAATTCCTGAGGAAAAACTGCCGAAATATAACTCCCTTCTTGATGCGGGTCGTATGGCTCTTGATGCATTTGCTGATTTTATTGCCGGATGTGTTGCTGAAATGCAGCAGTCCCTTCTGAATATTCTGGAATCGTCCGGCAGACGGACGGCAGCAGAATCGTCCGGTTCGGAAAATCCGCAGCCGGAAAAAACAGAGAATCCGGACCGGGTTTTCTTTGTTGAGGACTGTGGTGCTTTCGTAAATCCGGTCTATGCAAAAATCGCGGAAAGTCCGGGTATTCGCAAGGCGGAGATTGCCGGGGCGCTTGATATGAGTCCGAGGGATGTTGCACGTGTTCTTTCCGAACTGAAAAAGACCGGTATGATTGATTTTAAGGGTCAGCCGAAGACGGGCGGTTATTTCCCGACTTCTGCACGGCCGCTTGACTCTTTTGATTCAGCGCGGAAATAAGGCGGATTCAGCAACAATACCTTATAGAAGGAAGGAGAAATAAGTAATCAATGTTAAAATACTGGTCAGAAGGGTTGCCTGAGCCGTCTTCACGAACCATAGCTGATATGGAAAATGTTCTGGCAGTGCGTCCGTCAAATCAGAATCCGAATGTGGAACTTTATTTCATGTATCGTGACCTCTATAAAACGCACGGCGACCGTCTGTGGCTTGAGAAGTATCATCTGCGCTATGATATTACGCGTATTCCGGCGGGTATCATCAATGGTGAGTATGTCAAGACAAAGGGGCATTATCATCCGTGCAATAAAAACGGTGTGGCGTTTCCGGAGGTCTATGAGGTTTTGTCCGGTTACGCCTATTATCTTTTGCAGAAACGTGACCACTCTGATGTGATTGTGCTTCCGGCGCGTGCGGGCGATGTGGTGTTAATTCCGCCGGGGTACGGACATGTTACAATTAATCCAGCTAAGGAGGAACTGGTTATGGCAAATCTTGTGTCAAACGATTTCGCAAGTGAGTACGGGGAAATCAATGACATGCATGGTGCGGCTTATTATTATATGAAAAAGGAGGGGTGGGTGTTTAACGAGGCGTACGGTAAGCGTATTCCTATGCATATTATTCTGCCTAAGCCGATTCCGGAGCTGGGGCTTACCGAGGGGCGGAGTCTTTATGATATGGTGGGCAGTCTTGACACGCTTGCGGTCATGAATCATCCGGAAGATTTTGAGGATGTGATTGAGGAGTTTTTCGCGCAGAAGAAGGAGATGTAAGTTTTTTTTTTTCTTTTTCGGGCGGTCAGAAAATATACGACCACCCCTCTTCCTTAAGCAGCCGCTCCGCCTCGCGATACTCCGGCATCACCCGCTCCACCTCCTCCCAGTAACTTGCCTGATGATGACGGAAACGCAGATGCACAATTTCATGCGCTGCAAGATACTCGGCAACAATTTTCGGCGCAAGAAGCACACGGGCGTTAATGGTAATACCGTTCTTCGGCGTACAGCTCCCCCAGCGCCGCTCCTGAATCTTGATACGCACCGGCGGCTTATCAACACCCTCAAGCGCCGCATACTTTGCTACAAACTCATCCAGCACCTTTAACCCGAGACGCCGGTAAAGCAGAATAACCACATCCCGCGCAAGGTCCGAAGCCTCCTGCCCCCCAAACCCTGCCGGAAGAGAAATCTCAAGAATGTCACCGTTAATTTCCGCCCGTGCTGGACCGGTTTTACGCTCGACAGTAAGATTTCTTCCGAAAAACGGCATAACATCGCCTGATTCATACCGGCGTTTCGGCATAGTGCGTGCAACAAACACCTTGCGGTGTTTTAAAATCCAGTCACCCTTCTCACAGACAAAATCCCGCACATTATCCATATCAGCATAATCCGGCATCCGCACAATCACATCACCGTTCGGCTTTACCTCAAGCTGACGCGAATGCCGCGGGGAAAAAAAGACGAAACAGGGGAGTATCTCATCATTATATGGAATCTGCACCGGAACGGCTTTAATGAGTTTTTTCTCAGGCGGCATCTGGATTAATAATTTCTTGCAATAAAGTAGTCGGCCATTTCACAGATAAGCGACTTTGCCTCGCTTTCGGAAAGAGACACAAGACCTGCTTTGGCATCCTCGATAATCTTCTTTGAATACGCACGGATTTTTTCAAGAACACCCGCACCCTCAAGAAGCGCAATCGCTTCGGCAATCTCTTCTGCACTCAGCGACTCTTTATGGAATTTTGCAAGGTCAACCCCTGCCTCGCGTGCGAGAATTGCAACTGCGCTCTGCTTGTTTTCACGCAAGTCCGAACCCTGCGGTTTTCCAAGCACCTCAGTAGGCGCCGTCAGGTCAAGCAAATCATCCTGTATCTGAAACGCGATACCGATGTTTAATCCGAGCGTGTAAAGCGCCGCAGTCTGACGCGGGTCCGCACCGGCTAAAATACCGCCGATACCGGCAGATGCAGCATAAAGCACCCCGGTCTTTTTCCGGACCATGGAAATATATTCATCCATCGTGACATCATCACGCGCCTCAAAGGAGATATCCTCCTGCTGCCCTTCGCAAAGCTCGCTGACCGTATGCGAAAGCATCTGAACCGCCTTGACCTTTGCCTCTGCAGGAGCTTCTGCTCTGCAGAGATACTCAAAACCCTTTGCAGCCAGAACGTCTCCTGCCAGAATCGCCGTCGGCTCACCGAACTCAGTATGCACCGTCGGAGTTCCCCGGCGCATTTCATCCTTATCCATTATGTCATCGTGCACCAGCGTGAACGTATGCGTCCACTCAAGCGCAAGCGCTGCGGGGAAAATCTCCTCAGACGCTCCTGCACGGACCGCGTCTGCTGCAAGAAGAACAAGAGCCGGGCGCAGACGCTTGCCTCCTGCGGTCAGAAGGTGAGCAGACGCTTTCTGAAGCGTTGTATCGCGGGCAAGGCTGTACTCCTCTGCTTCGCAGTTCACCTTGAACGCAACACCCTTAAGATATTCAGCTAAATCCATGCTGCTCACTTCGGAAGAACCAGACGGTCACCGTTCTGCAGAATGTGCACATCCTTGTTTAAGGTGTAGCCGAACTCGGACGCAAGGAACACATAGCCGCCTTTCATATTGAACGGACCATGGGACGGAACAATGTGTTCCGGATTAAGCATGGAAAGGAGGTCATAATGGTCCTGATAGTATGCGTGACCCGAGACATGCAGACCGTCAAAGAGACGTGCACCCTGCTTCATCAGCATCCGGTCGACATTTGCACGCTGGGCAAAGTTAATCGGGTTCGGAATGATGTTTGCCGAAAACATGATTTTATCGCCCTTTTCAATCTTGTACGGCGTATCGCCTAACGCCATGCGTGAAAGCATTGAACCCGGCTCACCCTGGTGACCGGTTGCAATTAAGAGGAACTTTTCACGACCTTCCTTTGCAACACGGCGTAAAAGCCGGTCGGTCGTTTTTCTGTTGCCGTAAATACTGGTTCCCTGCGGGAATGCGACCTGCTTTAAGATTTCCGCGGTTGTATTGTACCGTTCCATGCTGCGGCCCAGAAGAACCGGGATTCTGTCAATCTCGCGTGCACATTCCGTAATTGTCTTGATACGGGCAATCTGGGATGCAAAGGTTGATACAATCACCGCATTCTTGTCGTCTTCGCAACGCATAATCGCATCGCGGACCCGCAGACGTGCAACCTGCTCGGACGGAGCGTATCCACGGTCATCCATGTTAATCGACTCAACGATTAAGAGTTTGACACCCTGCTTTCCAATTGCACGAAGACGGGCAACATCAGGCGCTTCACCGATAACCGGCGTCATATCAAACTTGAAATCGTTTGCATACACGACTGCACCTGCCGGAGTATGCAGAACTGCCATTACCGAATCGATAATCGAATGCTGGACTCTGACGAATTCAAGCGTCAGATTCTGCGAGATGGTGTATTTGCCCCCGGCCTTTAAGGCAAAGGTCTTGTTCATTACAGTGAACTTGCGTTCGCCTTCAATCTGCTGTTTGATTAACTCATTGGTATAGGGTGTCGAGATAATCGGGCAGTTGTACCGGTGGGCAAGTTTCTGGATTGCGCCGATATGGTCAAGGTGTCCGTGCGTACAAACAATTGCCTTGACGGTTCCTTCCACCGAATTCATTACGGTGTCGTCCGGAATCGCTCCCATCTTGATTAAATCAAGGGAGTGCATGTTCTCCATGTCGATATTGTTGTCACCTGCAATCGGGTCAAGATACAGACCGATATCAAAGATGACGATTTCCTTGCCTACGCGGACTGCGGTCATGTTTCTTCCGACTTCATTATATCCGCCTACGGCTATTACTTCTATGTCTACCATATTTTAAGGTCCTTTATTCACGCGTCATTTCCCTGACGCGTCCTGTTACATAGTACTCTGCTTCCTGCAAAGCACGTATGTTTTTGCATCCGGTGAGAAACATTGCGGTCGTAAGTTCTCTGTGGATTTGTTCAATTGTGTTGTTTAATGCAGTTTCACCGTCAAAGGCCGGTTTTACCAGGCGTAACGCCATGCCGGTAAAATCCGCGCCGAGGGCGACGGCTTTTGCTATGTCAAGTCCGGACACAAGACCGCCTGATGCTATAACCGGACATAATGTTCTGTGAGCTACCTCAAAAATGCTGACCGCGGTCGGAATTCCCCATGATAGGAAAGTTTCGGCCATGGACTCAAGCGTTTTATCACCGGCAGCGCGCATTCCTTCAATTTTTGCCCAGGAAGTGCCGCCGAATCCGCCGATATCAAATGCAGCGGGATATTCTTCGATGCCGTTCGTATCGGTGATGAATTTGTCAGTGACAATATCAGAAATGCCGCATCCAGTTTCTTTAACGATAACAGGAACTTTTGATTCGCGGCATGCCTGCGCGATGGCGCGGACTGTGCCGCGTGCATCATGGTCTCCTTCGGGCTGCAGAACTTCCTGCAGGAAGTTTAAATGAATGCAGACTGCATCTGCTTCAATCATCTCAACCGCTCGTTCGACCCAGTCCATTCCATGCTGTACCAGCTGTACAGCACCTATATTGGCACAAAGGAATGCACGGGGAGCAGTATCACGGACGACCGAAAACGTGTCGGCAAGACCCGGGTTTTCAAGGGCTGCACGCTGCGAGCCGACACCCATCGGGATGTTGTACTTTTCCGCAGCGGATGCAAGGACACGATTCAGCTCTTTTGTTTTCGGGTGACCTCCTGTTGCTGCTTCAATAAATAGCGGAAGGGCGAAGGTTCTTTTGAAAAGTACAGCGGATGTGTCGATTTCATCAAGAGAGCATTCGGGAAGAGCATTGTGTTTTAAGTGAATGTCAGAAAACCCTGCATCACCGAAGGTGACATCCGTTTCTTTTGCAAGGCGGAGGTGGTCAAGTTTTCGTGATGAAGTCTGCTGTGTCATTGTACTCCGGTATGGGGGAAAGTGGTTCCTTTCAGGTAGTCTTTGAGGTATTGCGGTGCAAAAATCCGTGACGGAATGCCAGCGTCTGCAAGACGCAGCAGTTCGTCGATTTTTCCTTTCATGCCGCCGGTAACATCGGCGCCGGATGCCGCAATGCTGAAATCAAGACCGGCGGCGGAGTCGCGGGTAATGAGAGGAACTATCTTGCCCCCGGCAAGAACGCCGCCTGTTTCTGTAACGATACCCACCTCTGCGGCGCCGAGTTCTTTTGCAAGATAGGGAACAATCTGGTCGCCTGAGACAATACAGGCGCCGCGTTTTGCGTCCGTTACGACATCGCCGTGCAGAACCGGAACAAGACCTAAAGAAAGCAAGGTCTGAATCTGTGCAAGACCGCAGGAGACAAGGCGGCCGCCTTCTGCAAATGCGGCTTCAAACGGGTGGAACCCAACTGCAGGAACGCCGGCGTTCTGAAGCGATGCAACAAAATTGATGTTCAGGGTTGTTACCGCTTCATGCGTTTCTGCGATACCGGGTGCATTTTCTTTTGTCACGCCGTCCTGAATATGCCAGGCAGCAGCTTCGGGATGACCGCAGGAGCCGGCGCCGTGAACTATTACAAGCGGGGAATCAATACAGGCGGCAAGGTCTTGTGCAATGCTGCGGACTGCAGCGCCGGAAATTTCGCCCTGTTTTGTTTTGTCCGTAATCACACTTCCGCCGATTTTAATGATGCGTATGTTATTCGTCATGTTCTTTTTTCACTCCTTCCGTATCAATAAAGGTTGGAATAGGTCTTCCTTCGCAGTGTTCGATGGCAGAGATTACCTTATGCCGGGCGCTTTTGGGACACAGCGCCCAGATACAGCCGCCGCCGCCCGCACCTGACAGTTTTGCGCCGAATGCGCCGGCACTGCGGACCGCAAGAATCATGGAAGAAAGCGCCGGATGGCCCACACCGAGCGCGTCTAACAGAGCATGGTTCTGGTTCATCAGGATGCCGAGTTCCTTATGGTTGTCAAAATTGTGCATGGCATCCATCGTAATCGCGCCGATTGCGTTCATAATCGAATCGGCAACCACAGGCGCTTTTTCCTTCAGGTTGGCAACGCGGGCGACCATTTCCGAGGTGTTGTGCGATACAAGCGTGTTTCCTATGACGATATTGAAATTTTCCGGTGGAATAAGCCGGCGTTTTTCATCGCCGCGGATTAACACCATGCCTCCGTAAGTGGACACATACGTGTCGGTTGCAGAAGCCCTGCCTTTCTGGGTGACTTTCTCCACTTCATGGGCAAATCCGGCAACTTCTTCCCGGGAATAGCCGAGTTCAAACTCGTCATTGATGGCAAAAAGCGTTGCAACGGTTACCGCTGCCGAACTGCCGAGACCTGATGCGGAAGGCAGCTGCGAGCGGACATAGACGCTTCCTTTTACATTCATGATGTTGAAGCATTCCGCAATGTAGGGGGAGTTCGGCTTCTGGAAGTAGCGCGAGTGGCGCACGGTTACAAACACACGGGGCTTGATTGCCATCGCAATACCCGGTTTGCCATAGACAACCGCATGTTCTCCGAAGAGAAACACTTTGCCCGGTGCGCTCCAGGTTGCCATCAGACAACCTCCATTGCAGCGTAACCGACCACTTCATCATAGTCACCGGTTACTTCGCCTGATGTGGTGTACAAAAGTACGCGCGCCTCGGATGCGCCGAAGGTTTTGCAGATTTCAGCCATCGCGGCAATACAGCCGTATCCGCACATGCTCGGGCGGATTTTGTGAAGAGCAGCATAGAACGCTTCCACATCCAGATTTTTCAGGGCGGCAAGGGTGGTAAGGTCATCAGTCATTGCGCGCTCTTTTGGCACATAATGCGAGCAGTCGCTTGAGGCGATTATGACGGGGTGTGTGCCGGTTGCCTTTGCCGCAGAAATGACTGCCTGTGCAACAAGGTGCGCACCTTCTTTGCTTTGGTCGCCCAGCAAAACGGGCACGATTTTTGCCTTTGGGAAGCGGCAGTCAATAAAGGGTATCAGCACTTCAATGGAGTTTTCCTGCCGCCGTGCGATTTCATCTGAGCGGGGCAGGTCAAGTGCATTGAGAAAATCTGTGTCTGAGGAAACGCTGCCTGCCGGTGTTTCCCAGACAAGACCGCTTGAGGAGGTCGGGTATCCCTGGTGACTTGGGGCAAGAATAACAAAGGTTCCTGCAAAGTCCGGTGATATTTTACCAAAGGAGACTGCTGCCGTCTGTCCGCTGTAGATGTAGCCAGCATGGGGCACTACTATGCCAAAGGGGTTGGTTATAGACGTTACCGTGCTTTCGAAAAATGAGGTTAACTCTTTCTGTAACTCGGACGCGCCGCCCGGGTAGAACATACCCGCAAGTGTCGGATGCCGTATGTTGTCTGGCTCCGCTGGTATTTTTGTGTGCATTTAGTATAGTAACGGGAATATTATTCCTCTTCCCCGTTTATGACCGTATATATTACCGGCTGTGAAGCGTGCCGGTGTACTAAGGTAATAATGTATTTGCTCTCTAAAGGGATAAGAGTTTTGTATTGCGGAAAAAGAGAGGGGCTTTTTACTCTTCTTCGCCGGACTTTCCAATCCGCATAGACAATACAATAACCCAGACAAACAAAAGGGTGCAGCCGGTTGCTATGCTGATGTAGCCAAAAAGGGTAAGGCCGGTGAAAAACATCACCACGGATGCAATGAACAGAAGAATTGCAAGGATAAAGAGCGCGAGCGGCATTTTTCCGGCTAATGTACGTGAAAATGACATAAAAAGAAATGGTCCCGAAGGGATTCGAACCCCTGACCTCCAGCATGTAAGGCTGGCGTCATAACCACCTAGACCACGAGACCAACGTGCTCTATACTATTTGCGTTATTAGATATTAATTCTTATGGATATAATCTTCCAAAATCCGTCCATGCCCCGTACATTTTCCCCTCCCTCGTCTTCTCCATAAAATTACGCTTCATCCGTTCGTAAATCTCCGGCTTACTACACTCCCGCTGAATACTGTTCAGGCGGATTCTCTGATAAAGAGGGGGAAAACCCGCAAAATTTGCTTTCACAACCGGGTCGCTCTCAATAAGGTTTTTGATTTCATCGAAAACAACAAACTCCGCATCCATATCAGGCAAAACAGCCCGCCCCGCATCAGTCATAAGCCCGAGACGCTCAAGCCTTCTGCACCGTTCCTTGTTTAATTCAGACCACGGACTGTTCTTTTTCCGCGGTGAAAACCGCTGCGCCATGATGTGATGTTCCGCATCAAGCTTGTACTTCACACTGTCAATCCAGCCGAAACAAAGCGCTTCCTCCACCGCATCAAGATAATACAACGCGCCTGCTTTCGGCTCACCCGATTTTACTGCCACCCAGCACTCTGCTGCCTCTGCGTGATGCAAAGCAAGCCACGCCCGAAACTCACTGCGGTTTTTAACCGGTAAAATATCCATACTGAACAAAACAAAATACAGCCAAAAGAAAAACAGCGGGAAAAATCCCGCCATATTTTCATATTCTTATGCTAAACCGAAGGATTTGAGGGTTACAGCCGGATCAATCTTACCTACGTGATAGACCTTGCCGGAAGAAGTCTCATTGATGACAACCTCTGCCGGAGAGAAGAGGGACTTGTCAATCTTGAAGAAGTCGTAGCCTGCTGCCTTGAAGATGTCGTTGAACGGCTGACCGTATCCGTTGGATGCGCAGCTCGGAATCTTCTCAAGGTAGTCAACAATTTCCGGTGCGTTCATAGTGAGGTTGATCTGACCGTGATAGATTGTTGCATCGTTGGTGACACCCATTGCAAGTTTCGGACCGCGTACCGGCGGAATCGGTGCAGTACCTGCTGCTGCAATAATCTTTCTGGTGTCGAATCCGAGCTCATTGAGCTTGTAGACTGCGGTTTCAACACAGCGGCCTGCAACCTGAATGGAGCCGACGAGTGAGGAGGTCGGTGCGACAAGTGCGCAGACATTGCTGACCTCGACCTTGCATTTTTCTGCAATCATTTTCATAACAGACTCCGACGGGAGCTTGTCTGCTTCAAGGCAGATTACTGCAACATCGGACTCATCCTGATAGTCGATGACTTCATAGGTGTGTTTCGGCTGAAGAGAAAGTGCTCTTGCCGGTCCGGAACCCATTGCAAAGAATCCATCATGCTTGACGCTCCAGCCTGCTTTCTGGGAACCGAGGCAGGAGATTGACGGGAAGTCGGTGTTGACGTCGATGAAGGTCATCGGGAAGCTGCCAACCATGCCCTGTCTGAATGCAATGTCGCCGAGACCGCCCATGCAGATACGGGTAAAGTAGTCGCCTGCGCCGTATCCGCCCGGAACTGCAACACCACAGTCGACAATACGTGCACCGCAGTCGAGTTCATGGTATGCAACATTGAATAAATCTGCGTTCTCTACGAGTTCTTCGAAGAGATCTAGTCCTAGTTCATTTACACTAACCATAGGTAATCCTCCTAAGAGAGTATATGTTGATATTGGCGCGGAGAACAGATAATGATTGTTACTTGAGGTCGGGGAAAAAAGAATTATTTCATCAGTGACAAAATCTGCTCAGGGTCCTGCCGCAGAATTATCTTTCTGTGACGGGCTTTGCCCACCGCAATATATTCCATGGAAATAAACTGCACCGCCTCCAGTTTTTCCAGAATTTCATTGAACCGCGTAGTCTTTGGTGCACTCTCACCCAGTTTTGCGCGGACGGTTTTTGCGGTGACAACCTCTTTTTTCTGTGTCAGTTCAATGATTTTCTGCAGAATCGTTTTTTCTTCGGCGGAAAGCAGATTAAGAAGTCCTGCCATATAGGTGTTTTTCGCCTGCTCAAATGCTTTGGCTACATCATCTTCCGTAACCGATGTGCGTGCATCATTTTCCGCATACAGCGCGGAACGGCGGATTAAATCAAGTCCGAGTCTTATGTCGCTTCCCGACTGCAGGGTTAAATCCACAATCCGGTCCAGAATATCCCCGGAAATCACCTTCGGGTACAGACCCTGTTTTACCCGTGCATCAAGGATGCCTGCAATTTCGCGCGGGGTATAGGGGGTGAATTCGACGGTTTCGTAGCGGAACACGGAACTTACCCGCACGTCAAGCACGCTGTTCATGGATATGGACATGTCGGAAAAAATCAGGATTACGCCGAAACTGACGCCCGCATACTCTTCATGAAACCGCATCAGGGGATACAGCACGTTGTTTAGTTCTTTGTTGTAGACAAGGTAGTTTGCATCATCAAGGCATACAAGGGGGACAATATTGTTTGCCGCGATGTATTTTCCAAGCATGTCCAGAAGGACTTTGAGCGCGGTACCTGATGCCGGGTGGGAAAATCCGGTGAGTTTTGTGTAGATGCGGGAGAAAATGGCAAATTCGGTGTTGTCGATGTTGCAGTTTACGATTAAAGGCACAATTTTTTTCGTGGATTCCTCGATTTCGTCAAAGAGTTTGTGTATCGAGGTCGTTTTGCCTGTGCCGGGAAGTCCGCGGCAGAGCGAGGGGATAATGCGTCCGCCGCGCAATGCGGGTTTTACGGAAAATGCCAGCTGCTGCATCTGGCTTTCACGGAACTGGAACTGGTCGGGGACGTAGTCTATGTCAAATACTTCAATATCTTTGAAAAGTGTCTGGTCCCATTCCAGTAAGGATTTTTTCAGTACCATGATTACCGGGTTCCGTTAAAACATTTTTTGCAGAGTGTTTTGCCGGTGAACATTTTTGATACATCGCGCTGGACTTTGGATACTGCATCGCCGCAGCGTTCGCAGGTAAATTCTCCGGCAGGTTCTGCTGCGGGCGGTTTTGGTTCAGGGATTTCGGGCGGGGTTACAGGGGGATTTGTGATATGGGGTGCACTCGGTTTTGACTGTGGTTCCGGTTCGGGTTTGGTTTCTGCCGGCTCTTCTGTATATTCCAAAACAGGTACAGCCGGTTTTGGTTCCGGGATTTTTTCCGGTTCAGGGGTGTATTCGGTATCAAAGCCGAACATCAGAGATGAGTCCGGTTCAGTGAATGGTAATGGTTCTGTTCCGGTTTCTGATTCTGATTCATATTCTGCGCCGGATTCTGATTCGGCATCGAGTAAAACGCGTTCCCGGTATTTGTCTATTGCTTCTTTTGCGGTTGCGTTGTTCTGCGCGAAATCGTCAAGCACGTCTGCAAGGAAGCGGCGCAGATTCGCGGCTTGTGCAGGAGTTTCCGCGGTATCGGTTACTTCGAGGTGTAGATTTTCATAGTTGCCGAGGTTTATGGTGACACCTATTGTTACTGTCCGTCTGTTTTCCATTCTGGTACATTACTTTTTGTTCTTCTATAAGATAATTTATTCTCTTAGGACGTCATACCTGTTATGCAGTTGACATATGATGAGAGTTACCCCCGCTGAGCTTTCGCTGTGATGACGCAGGGTTCTGATGTCACTATTTTTGTATGGGTTAGGTACGGTTTTATCCTGAATTTTCAAACCAGGTGCAGTACTTTTGAATGGGAAAAAAGTCACTGACTTAAATCATGAAGAAAAAAAGTCACTGACTTAAATCATGAAGAAAAAAAAGTCACCGGCGAAAATCCGCCGAAATTACGCCTGCTCTTCAGCCTGCTTTTCAACCTCAGCCGGCACCTCAGCCGGTTTCCCTGCCTCACCCCGCTTCTCCTTCAGTGCATAAGCAAACTCCTTCGTTCCCGCAACACCCGGCGGAATAATACCCCCCTGAAGCTTTTCAAAGTACACATACACATAACCGTCATCTGCTTCAACGACATCGGTAAGTTTGTCATACGGACATAACGAATCATTACTGCCGATGGCAAAATGCACCCCGTCCTCCTCAAGACTCATGGAACACGGCGCAGACCACGGCGGAAGATTGCGACCCTTTCCCCGCAGCGCCTTTTTCAGACTCTTTTCCACAGTATGCCAGTAGAACTTCGGATAGATGAAGAAAAAAGCGACCGCAAGCGCAAGACCTGCAATAACACCCACCCAGAGATAAGTGGTTCCCGCAATCGTCATCGAAACAAGCAGCGGAATCATAAATGCGCAGACACACATATAAATCCGCAGCTTGGAGAAATTCTTCTGCATATAAGCCGAACGGGCAAAATGCGACTTGTTGAAAATGAGGTAATCCTCTTCGGTTAATGTGTAGTTCAGTTTCATGGTAAAAAATTATTTTGCCGGAGAAATCTTCCGGCAGCAGCTGCATTTCTCACACGGAATTGCAACCGGATAATCACCGCTTGCACACGCCATGCATAAATCCTCAGCAGGTATGCCGACCGATTTGACCAGATCACCGGTGGAAATATAATTCAGCGTCGTTGCATGAATCTTTTCACGAATCTGCTCAACCGAACGGCCCGTTGCGATTAACTCCTCACGCGTCGGTAAATCCACACCAAAATAACAGGGTGCGATAATCGGCGTTGAACCAATCTCCATGTGAACCTCGCGTGCGCCGAAATCCTTTACCATATCAACAATCCGAAGCGAGGTAGTGCCGCGCACAATACTGTCATCGACAAGAGCAACGGATTTGCCCGACACATGGCTCCGGACCGGGTTCAGTTTCATTCTGACCGCATTTTCACGAAGCGACTGCGCAGGCATGATGAAGGTTCTGCCCACATACCTGTTCTTTAAAAGTCCCTCGATATAGGGAATACCTGAAGAAGACGCAAATCCGGTAGCAAACGCGGTTCCCGAATCCGGAACCGGCGACACGAGGTCTGCCTTCGGCGCATGCTCACCAAGACATGCCCCGATTCTGCGGCGCGCATCATAGACAAGGATACCGTCAATTACAGAATCCGGGCGCGCCGTATAGACATACTCAAAAATACAATGCGCCGTGTGGTCTGCTTTCGCAAACTGATGGTGCTTTACACCGGACTCACATACCTCAAGGATTTCGCCCGGTTTCACATCGCCGACAAGTTCTCCGGAAAGAATATCCAGACCGACACTTTCGGATACAACAATCCATCCATGGTCGTTTCTGCCGAAACAGAGCGGCTTGACACCGAGCGGATCGCGGAATGCATAAAGCGTACCATCCAAAAGGACAATACCTGAGTATGCGCCTTTCAGACGCAGCAGCGCTGATTTCAGCGCTGTGATGCCGTCATGACCTGCAGTAATTTCCTGCGCAGTCATTACAGCAATTAATTCAGCATTCGACGTTGTAGTAAAGATATTGCCTCTTCCCTCATACTCTTTGCGCAGTTCTTCACCGTTGATTAAGGATGCATCCACACTGATGCTTAGGTAATGACCGCAAAACACATAGTTTAACGGCTGAATACTTTCAGGGTGACCGCGCACCGCCTTTTCCGAATACAGAACCTGACCAAGACCTACGGTTCCCGGAAGACCTGCAAAAACGGATTCGTCAAAAACCGCGGAAAGCTGACCCTGTGCCTTGTGAATGTGGAAAGATCCGTCAAAAGTGGAAATGCCTGCTGCTTCCTGCCCTCTGTGCTGGAGGGCGTGCAGAGCATAATAAAGGGGGTAGGCAACACCGCGAGAATCCACGATGCCTGCTATACCGCTCATAATATACCTGTTTTAGTTTATCTGCGTTCTTTAGTCTTAGTTATCTGCTGCTTTCTTAAGCCAGTCGTATTTCCGCATTTTGGAAGACTTGCCGAATCCGCAAGCTGAACAGACGCCTTTGCGTGCGTGGAAAGACTGCTTTCCACAGCGGCGGCAGATGATGTGGGAGTGCTTGTTGCGCAGACCCATTGAAGGAGTACCTTTTGCCATTTGTTAATTCACCTCAGTTTATTCTACCGACGGGGAAATGTAGATAACATTGTCGCCGCGCACAATTAATGTGCCTAAGCGTTCAATGCCGTTTTCCCCCTCTTCCTCAGCTTTGTCGAGAACCAGGTTCATGTGAACATCGTAGCCCTGAAGAACTCCACGAATTTCTCTTCCGCCTTTCAGCGAAATGATTACCGGCTGGCGGTTAAGTACCTGATCTAAAATTTCCAGTGGTCGTTTTGTCATAAGGATTACCTCTTACTCTCATGGAGTCCTGCGACTCTGCTGATGAGTGCTATATAATTTAGTTATAATAGAACATAAAGATATCGTGTCAGAGACGGAAG